>CAZJLW010000099.1:11622-12793 GCA_964546895.1 uncultured Eubacteriales bacterium
AATTTTACGATGAAGCTATTGACTTATAAACAGTAGTGATGTATACTGCTTATAAATCAGTAATTTTTAAGGAGGATTTATGTGACTAGGTTAAATTTTTTAAAGGCGCTGAAGAAAAAGCTCAGATGGCAAATCCCGCCACGCGATGTGAGAAAAATAGTGGGAGACTACGAAGCCTATTTTAACAACGGCGTTGTACAGGCGAAGGACGAGGAGCAGCTCGTAGCCGAATGCGGTGACTTGGATTTGATTGTCGAGGAGATTTTGACGGACTATCAACCGATACGTAATCTTAAGCCGCGGCTTATTATCGTTTCGCTCGTATGGGTTACTGCGTTTTTTATGTGTGGCAGTTTAAGTAATGATTTTTTGCGTGCGGCGCTGGTTTTTGTTTTAGCGTCGGCAGGGGTTTGCATCGCTGAGGGTAAGCAACTGTTTTGCAAACACGCTGTAGGGCTTAGGGGCATGGCTTTGCTGTATGCGTTTAATCTGCTGTTAATCGGTGGGGTGCTTGGCTTTGTTTATACTGTAACCCATCGTGTTGATTTGTTACTGAACCAATTGCTTAATCAATTGCAGCCTGTACGGTGGGGGCCTGCAGTTTATACGATGTTGATGATTATCGTCGTGATTATTATTGCGTTATGTATAGCGTCGAGCGCTATGAGCGCTGTAGCCAGCGTGTTTTTTGTGCCGCTTGTGTTTTTGAATGCTTCGGTGCTGTGCTTTGTGTTTTCACATATGGAGCTGTTAAAGAATCTGTCTGACCCGCAGTATTACTCACGTGCGGTTGAGCTTACAAATCTGAATATTTATGCAGGGATTGTTGTTGCAATACTGAGTGCCGCTGTTATTTTTGCCGTCAGGAAGGTGAAAAAATGGTAGCTCAGTTAAAGAAGGGCGTGCTTGAATTTTGTATTTTGCACACGCTGTCGAAGGATGAGTTGTACGGTTATGAGATTATGAAGCGGATAACCGAGGTTTTTAAGGAGACTAGTGAGCAGACGGTTTATACGATATTGCGGCGGCTGCTTAGCGACGAGTATACGGAGTGCTTTTCGAAAGAAGTTTCTAATGGCCCGCCGCGGAAGTATTATCGGCTGACGGGGAAGGGGCGGGTTTATTTGGAACAGTGCCGGGCTGATTGGGTTTATGTTCGGGGAGCGGTGGA
>CAZJLW010000100.1:0-12636 GCA_964546895.1 uncultured Eubacteriales bacterium
AGAATGCTAAGCTTATCATCTTCATGTTCTTTCTTAATAGCAGTGTCAATAAACTGTATCTCTTCAAACTCATCAGCAGGTCGCTCCAGCACTGCCGATAAAAAATTCCTCAGTATATCCTCGTTACGCTCGTCGCCGAATATCAGCTTGAACAAGAAATCCAATTTTACAGACAAAATCTCAGCCATGCCAGATTTCCCCCTTGTCTTTTGTACGCATATTATTTAGTTACCATAATTTTAATATGATATGTTATAATTTACAATAATCATGTGAAAAAATCCAGTAAAATATCAGGAGGAAAACGGATATGGGCATAAGATTCGGGATAATCGGTTTGGGAAAAATAGCGGTGCGGTTCGCAAGTGCGGTTTTGGCGGCGCGCGGCGCGGAGCTTGAAGCTGTCGCGGCGCGTGATATTGACAGGGCAGCGGAGTTCAAAAACAGTTACGGGGCGAAGCGGTGCTACGGCAGCTACGACGAGCTTATAGCCGACCCGTGCGTGGACGCAGTTTACATAGCGCTTCCGCACAATTTTCATTACGAAATCGCGATGCGCGCTATCGTAGCCGGTAAAGCCGTCATCTGTGAAAAACCGATGGTTACATGCAAGGCGGACGCCGTACGACTCGCTGAGGCGGCTTGCAAACGCGGCGTGTTACTCATGGAAGCGATGTGGACGCGCTGCTTCCCGGGATACCGGGCTGTGCGTAAATGGGTAGCCGATAAACGCATCGGCACGGTTAAGCTTATCGACGCGTCGTTCTGCTTCGGCACCTCCTACAATCCGGAAAGCAGGCTGTTCAACCCGGACTTGGCGGGCGGCGCGATGTATGATGTTGGGGTTTATGTAATAGAATTTGCGACGGGCGTTATGGATGAGGAACCGGAGCTGGTCAAGAGCGTATCGACGTTCTGTGGCACGGGGGTAGATGATTTTACGCTGATAAGCCTGAGATTCCCGAGCGGAGCACTGGCGTCGCTGTCGTGCGGGCTTGTGGCAAAAACCGGCCACGACGCATACATTTACGGTACGGACGGGCGTATCGTCGTGTACAACTTCCACATGCCGAGCAAATGCGAGCTGTACGACAAGGACGGTACGCTTGTTGAAGTGTTTGATGAACCGTTTGAACAGGGATTTGTTTTCCAGATTGAGCATTTCGCGGGGCTGTACGCAGACGGGAAGCTTGAGAGTGATTTTATTCCGCTACGCGACACGATAGCGTGTGCGGGTATTTTTGATGAAATGAAAGCGCAGATGTGTTTGCAGAAATAAAAGGAAAAGGGGTATGTAAAAGTGACTCTTCAAAATATAATCGACAACTCTGACAACATCGTATTCTTCGGCGGCGCTGGCGTATCGACCGAAAGCGGCATACCCGACTTTCGCAGTGTGGACGGACTTTATAACCAAACTTACAAATACCCGCCGGAAGTCATGCTGTCGCACAGCTTTTTTGTAAGCAACACGTCAGAGTTTTTCAAGTTCTACCGCGACAAAATGATTTACCGCGGCGCAAAGCCGAACGCGGCGCACCTAAAGCTCGCCGAGCTTGAACGCACTGGCAAAGTAAAAGCGGTAATCACCCAGAACATCGACGGGCTTCACTCCGACGCCGGAAGCAAAACCGTCATAGAGTTACACGGAAGCGTACACAGAAACCACTGTGCAAAATGCGGGAAGTTTCACAGCCTTGACTTTGTAATGCAATCCGCTGATATTCCGAAATGTGAATGCGGCGGTGTAGTCAAGCCCGACGTCGTGCTGTACGACGAGCCGCTTGACGACGCGGTAGTAACCCGCACTGTAAACGCGATCACCGCTTGCGACTGCCTTATAGTAGGCGGCACGTCGCTCGCCGTCTATCCGGCGGCGGGGTTTCTGGATTACTACACCGGCGACCGCCTTGTTCTTATCAACAAATCAAAAACAAACTACGACAGCCTCGCCGCACTGATAATCAACGACAACATCGGCAAGGTTCTCGGGGAAATCAAGTAGTACAAGCCACGCTGCGCAAAGTCCGCCGCGCGCCAAATCCGACCGCGTCTCAATCCTAGCAGCAGCCGTGTACGTCCCCTTCATGCACCATACTCACATGCGGAATCCCGGCCTCGGCGAACTCCTCGCCGTACGCCGCGAATCCGAGCTTCTCATAAAACCCGCGCGCGTGCGTCTGCGAATGAAGGTACTGCTTCTGCCCGCCCATGTCAAACGCGCGGCGTATGAGCATACGCACTACGAGATCGCCGTATTTTTTGCCGCGATGCTCTTTTAGGACGGCGATACGCCCGAGCGTAAACACGCCGTCCTTTATTAACACGCGCCCCGTCGCAACGGGTACACCCTCGTCATAAACCGCCAGGTGAATCGCGTCCACGTCCGTGCCGTCCATTTCCAGCTCCGGCGGAACTTTCTGCTCCTCTATAAAAACACGCGTCCGTATCATATGAACGTCCTCTAAGTTTTCTTCTCCGTAATACCACTTCGTACTAATCACGTTAAACCCCCATCAATATATATACACATTATTATTCTGGTCTATCTCCATGCTTATGTGCAGCTGCTGAATAAAAAAGCTCGAAGAAATATACGTCACATCGTCTCGCATAACTATTTTGAAGCCGTCCGCCGTTTCGCCTGACTGAATTTCGTCCGCGGGCAGCGCGATTATACCGCCGCCGGTATTTATAAGGACGCTCGCAGTCTCCTCCGACCACACGACCTCGTAACCCAATCTCTCACAAACCTCTCGCAACGGCAAATATACGTCGCCGTTACTGATGTGTACCTTGTTCGTCAGCAGCTTCCACTTCACGTAAATTGTGTTCTGCAATATTTTTTCGTCGTCAAGCGGCAGCGATATCAGGCTGTCCATATAGCTTACGTTTTTCAGATTCTTAAGCAGGAACGCGTACAGAGCGCGGTCGACGGAATTGTCGAAGTGCCGCTCCGTCACATACTCGTAATAAAAAATATATTTGCCAGTCTCGACGATTTTCAGCAGCTTAGCGGGTTGCGCGACCGTTTTGTTCAGTACGTAAAAGCTCATTATAAATACAGGATTTTCCTTTTTGTTAACCGGAAGATAATAGAAGTTGAGTTTTTCAAGCGCGGGGCTGTTCGCGGAGAGATGCTCGCGCTCGGCTACGAAGTAGCTCTGCCACAACTTCGGTATGTCGAGCGTGTACTCGGCCTTGACGCCCGTGACGTAGCCCGGCCACAAATCCACACGCGACGTAATACCGGTCGCACCGGTCGCACCGGCCGCGCCGGCCGCGCCGGCCGCGCCGGCCGACACGCCCGTCACAGAAACCACGACGCTAAAGACTATATATAATAGTATAAATATTTTTTTCATCGCAAGGACACTCCCGGGGCAACCGCTTGGATTCAACGTTTACGCCTGAACAAAGTATATACTTTTTCGTAAAAAATGACAAGAACTTTGTTTTTTTCAACTGTGTTCGCCCGTATAACCTTTACGAAACGCCCGTGGTTATTTTCTTTGAAATTTTTCAGAACGAGTGTTATAATGGTTTCATAGACATATACGGATTTGATTAGACATTCTAAAAGCATTCTATTTCGAGGAGGAATTCATTTTGAAAAGCGCATTTAAGAAAACTTTGTCGTGTTTCGCGGCAGTCATAGTTTTTGCAACCGGTATTTCCGGCACAGCCGGAACAGCCAACGCCGCCGCAATCAACACCCCAACCCCAACCAGCACCCCCGGTGCGACCGGTGCGACCGGTGCGGCCGGTGCGACCGGTACGACCGGTGCGAGCCTTACTCGGGAAGAATTTTTTGTAATGCTGGCCAAGGGAATGTACGACAGCTTCGATGCGTCGGCTAAACTTGCGTCGTATGAGGACGCGGGCGAAGCGGCTAAGGATAGCTTGCCGTATTTTTCGGCGCTCATCGAAAACGGCGTACTCGCCGGTACAGTGGTTAACGACAAAAAATTCCTGTTCCCCAAAAGCTTAATAACCAGACAAGAAGCGTTCACGCTGGTAGGTCGTGCCATCGGCGCGAGAACCACCGACACCAACGCCCTAGTGAGCTTTACAGACCAGAACGAAATCCCGGCATTTTCGCAGGAATACATATCGCGGCTCGTACAGCTCGGTATCACGAAAGCGTACGCTGACGGCAGCTTCAAACCGCAAATGAACATAACCGCCGCCGATATAGCGCCTGTTATTAAAGAAGCCGCACTGCGTAAAAAATTCAATACTATACAGCTTAAGACGTACTCGGGCGACGGAAACAACGGCTTCTCGCTCATGGGTGCGGTAATGTTCCGTATGCCGCAGGGCGTAAGCAAAGACCCGAACGGCAAGCTGACCGTATTCGATACTTACAACGCCGTAATCAGAAACGTATCCGAAAACGGCGACACAAGCGTCGCCATCGGCCAAGTCGGTAAAACCGACAGCTACGGCTTCGTACAGGGCGGATACACTGACGGCGACATCGGCGCGGCGCTTCTTAACCGCCCGGCGAACGGCGTCTATAACTCCAAGGGGCATTTGATTTTCACTGACAGCGAGAACCACGCCGTACGCATCGTCCGCGACGGAACCGTCGAAACATTAAGCGGCGGCTCGGAGGGTTCAGCCGACGGCAAAGGCACGGCTGCCCAGTTCAGCTTCCCGTACGCGCTGGCAGTCGACGCGAACGATAACGTTTACGTCACCGACACGATGAACAACACGATCCGCAAAATAGATCCGACCGGCAACACTACCACGATAGCCGGAAAGCCCGCCAAAGCAGGCTTCAAAGACGGCGACGCAAAAGACGCGCTGTTTAACGAGCCGTCGGGAATAACTGTAGCGCCGAACGGTGCCATATATATTTCCGATACGGGCAACAGCATCATACGCAAGCTCGAAAAAGACAAAGTCTCAACGGTAGCGGGCGCGTACGCATTCAACTCGGAATACAACGAGGGCGGCTACATCGACGGCGAAGCGCTCACGGCGAAGTTCAAGTTCCCGAAGGGGCTTGCTTACGTAAACGACGTACTCGTAATAGCCGACACCGGCAACAACACGATCAGGGCGCTAAACGTAGGCACATCGGGCGAGGCTCATGTCCGGACGATAGCCGGTTCCGGCGAACCCGGTGACATGGACGGCGGCGCGCTTTCGGCGCAGCTTGACAAGCCGACGGGCGTAATCTGCACAGGCGGCAGTCTGTACATCGCAGACTCACTGAATAACAAAATCAGGGTCATGAAGTTTAACGGTTTAGAATTCTAGTAATAAAAATCCCATTGCGCTCAATTAACATTGAGACAATGGGATTTTTTTCTTACTTACAATAAAGCTGCACCGATATTAATTGCTAAAAAAACTCTTTGAAAATTTACAAAATCCGTGCTAGTATCAAATTAAAAAGCATTTTTTACGGGGGGATATTGTGAGAAAGATTATTAGCGTTCTTTTATCGGCGATACTAACGATAACGCTGGCGTATCCGGCGCTGGCCGCCGCCGAAATAACGGGTCGCACCGTCGTGATTTTTAAGCTTGAGGGCGACGACGCGAGCTTTACGAAAGGCACGGATAAGAAATTTTCGGCGAAGGCCGGTACGGTGCTCTCGGAGGGCTACACGACCTCGACCGGCGGCGATACCCGTATGCATTTGAAGCTGGACGATGACTCCATCGTAACGCTAAACTACTCATCTTCCGTCAGCATAAGCAAATCCAAGGGCAAAGACTTCAAGCTGTCGCTACTGACGGGCGAAATAGCCGTCAATGCCGAGAAGCAAGCCGAAGGCAATAAGGTAGAAATCAAAGCCGGTAATACCATCATGGGTATACTCGGTACTCTTTTCGTCGTGAAATACGGGGGCGGCGAGCTGGATATAAAGCTGTTCGAGGGCGCGCTGGACGTTAACACGCCCGTCGGGCTTATAAATCTCGAAGAAGGCCATGCGCTGCATGTATCGAACAACGCAGGCAAGGATACCGAGGACTACAGCGTAACCGTTACGGCGATAGATTTGAACACGCTTAACAGCTTTACGCTTGAAATTTTGCACGAATACGCTGATAAGCTTATCGAAAAAGGCATCCTGACCAAAGAGCAGGCCGCAGCCTTACCGAGAATGATCGAGGAGCGCAAGGCTCTGGAGCGTAACGAAGGCATTATACCTATCGTACTGTCGGGCGATGATTCCGACGACGGCGGTTCGAGTGGTTCGGGCGGTTACATCCTGCCGCCGACAACGCAAATCATAACGACGGCAAACCCCACTACAGAAGCAGGTCTGCTGAACGCCCTGGGCGACCCGAACATAACGTTAATCGAAATCGCTCCCGGCGTTACGATAACGCTTAACACCCCCGCAATGCTGGGCGCGTGGCAAACTCTAATCATTAACGGCACGCTCATACTCGCCGCGGATTTAACCGCGAACGGCAGACTTGTCAACAACGGTACAAACACTCTGGACTTACAAACGGGCAACGTTATCCTGACTAGCAACGCCGCGTTTGAAAACAACGGCCGCGTAACATCGTCCGCCGGGCGCGTATTAGTACGCGGCGCCGCGCAGATCATGAACGCGGGCGGCATGACTATCCCGAACGTAACCGTCGAAGCGGCGGGAGTAGCGACGATCGCGAACAACGGCGTGATTTCGCAGCTCTCCGGCAACTCGGGAGCGTCGGTGCGGTTCATGACGTCGGCGGGTACTATAACGACCCCCGGCTTCACGAATTCGGACGGCGCACCGGAACCGGCGGCGCTCGCCACGAACTACACGTGGAACGCCGCGGGAGCCAACTGGAAAAACACCAACCAAGTAGTTTATTCGATTACATACAACAACATAACAGGTGCGTCTAACCCGAACCCGGCGACATACACGTCCACGGCGGCGATACCGCTGGCCGACGCGGCAAAGCCGTACTACACGTTCGCTGGGTGGTTCGACAACGCCGCGCTTACCGGTACGGCTGTTACTGCCATACCGCTCGGTTCGACGGGTAATAAGGCGTACTATGCGCGATGGACACCGACAACGTATACAATAACGTATGTGGCGACCGGCGGTACAAACAACCCCGCGAATGCTGATACGTATACATTCGAGACGCCGACATTCACGTTAACCCATCCGACGCCGCCGGGCGGTTACACGTTCGGCGGGTGGTTCGCCGAAAGCACGTATACAACGCCGGTATCTATTATCCATGCCGGTTCGTCCGGCAATATCACGCTCTACGCCAAGTGGTCGACTGACCCGTACGTCATAACATACCAAAACGTCGAAAACGCAACGAATAACAACCCGCTCACGTACGACGTCGATACACCTACGATTACGCTGCTTCCGTCGGCTAAGGATTACTTTATTTTCCGCGGGTGGTACAACAACTCCGACTTTGCGGGTAACGCGGTGACGCAGATTCAACTAGGTTCGACCGGTAACATAACCTTGTGGGCGAAATGGGAAGCAGTCGAGTTCCCGATTGACTACGAACTGGACGGCGGAACTAACGACGTAAACAATCCCACGCTTTACACATACGATTCCGCGCCGATTACTCTGGCTCCGCCGACGAAGATCGGTTCGTCGTTCGACGGCTGGTTCTCCGACGCCGGGCTGACGCAACCGGCAGGAGTTATCCCGACCGGTTCGTTCGGCGCGAAAACCTTCTACGCGAAGTGGGGCTTCGCCAGAGCCGGAACATTCGCGGAGTTGCAACAGGCGGTCGCAAACGCCCCGGCGGGCGCGTCGAGTATTCATTTGACGAACAGCATCGCTTTCGACGGCACGATTACGATACCATCAGGCAAGAACATAACGCTTGTCGGCGACTCAGGCACATATACGCTGACGAAACAGCCCGGAAGCAGTTTTTTTGAAGTAGCGGGCGCACTTACGCTAGGAACCGTAACACTCGACAGCTCAGCCAGCACCTCTTTCGCTGTAAACGTTCCGCAAAACGGTACGTTTACAATGCAGCCCGGCGCTGCTATCACCGGCGGTTCTACCGCCGTAAATGTCGCAAGCGGCGGCACCTTCCTAATGGAAGGCGGTACGATATCGGGAACTGCGTCGCAGTACGGCGCGGTAAATTCCGCCGGTACATTTACTATGGACGGCGGTACAATATCAAACAACACCGGAACGTATGTTGGTGCGGGCGGCGTATACGTCAGCGCCGGTACGTTTACGATGACGAACGGATTTATTCAAAACAACACCGCAGCTTACGGCGCGGGCGGCGTTTTTGTTGTTGCCGGTGCTTCGTTTGTAATGCAAAACGGCACCGTTGCGGAAAACTCTACAGCCGGAGTTTCTGGAAGGCAAAGCGGCGGCGTTTTGGTGGAACAGAACGCCAGCTTCACGATGTCCGCCGGTTCTATCACTAACAACACTGCCATTACAAATCAGGATAGCACAGCCGGTAATGACGTATGTGTTTCGGGTACATTTACGATGTCAGGCGGTACTATATCTGGCAACGCTGCCAACGGAAACGGCAGTGTATTAGTGGGCAACCAGTCCGGGACAGTCGGTACGTTTACTATGAGCGGCGCATCTGCCGTCACGGGCGGTAGCGTTGCTTTGGCTAATGGTACGCATATAAATGTTTCTGCGCCGCTGACGGCGGGAGGTATCGCAGCAACAATCAATATGCTTCCCGACGGTGCTAACCCACCCGTCACAGGTGCTGTAGTCGTACAATATGCCACAGGTGTAACGCCCGATCCTGCCAAGTTTACTATGAGTATTGTTACCAGTCAGACGATTTTTACAGACGGTCAAGCACTGTGCTATGTGCCGCTGGCTACCAGCTTGACGGTGTTGGAAACACTTTTATCTAACCCCGCCGCGAAGGTTGTTACTGTTCCGACCGGCACGTCACTTTCGGGTACTGCAACAGGTATCATCCAGGTTGAACCGGGAATAACACTGAATATAGACGGTAGTCTCGCGATTACAAATTTCGGTATTATAAATTATGGAGACATTAATATTTCCGGCATGTTAACACTGTCCGAGGGTACAGCGTTCGTCAACGGGGCTGAATCCGGGTCTGGTTTTTATAGACTCAGGGATGTATATGAAATACCTGCGCCGTTAGTCGTTAATCTTAATGTAAAAACCGGAGGCAGCTTAATTAACAACGGTAAATTTACTAACATGCAAGGCTCTACCGTTAACGTAGCAAGCGGTGCAACCATTAATAATGTTGTTGTAAATCCTGCCGAAGCCTATAAAAACGAATTCAGTAATTACGGTCATATAATGGTAAGCGGTCAGCTTAGTAATGACGGCAATCTTGAGAACCACGGTATTATTGATGGAAGAATGGGCGGTTTGATAACCGATACCGGCAACCCTTTGTATGATTTCATAAGCACCGGCAAGCTTTCTACAAACGACGGAGCGTCCTTTGTCTACCTCGCTTCGGCGAATATGATGAGTCCTGATTTGTTAAACACTTTTAACTCAATGATAAGCCCGATGCTTATCTTGGCAAATCCGTCCGCCACAGATCCGCCTATTAGGCTAGACGGCAATATATCCGTGCAGTCCGGCGCTGCTACCATCAAGATTGGTGATAACTTAGATATGATTGCAAACAGTATATCAGTAGCGCAAGGCGCTTCCCTTGATATAAACACAATAAGCTCCGGTCCGGTAGTAATCAATTCCGACGCCGCATATCCGATTGCTAATAGCGGAGCGCTGACTTTATCGGGGAGTATGACGTTAAAAAACGCCGCAATATCCAACTCCTCTACGGGAACCTTGACTTTCGTCGGGTTGGTGCCGGGGAATCGGCTGTATCTTGATAACACGACTGTTATTAACGACAACAATATGAATATAAAAGGTACTGTGGAGCTTATTAACAGAGGTGCTATTACCAATACAAAGACACTTGATATAAACGACAGTTCTCAGTTATACATGCTTAACTCAACCCTCAGAAATCTTACGGGAGGTGTTATAACTAATCCGGTCAGCTCCGATATTGCCATCGACGCATCAAGTGTGTTTAGCAATTTTGGAAGTGTTGTTGACAGCGGTACAATGAATATAAAAAATTTCGGGCGTCTTAGCAATTACGGAACAATAAGCGGTACAGGATCGATTGAAGGTCAAAGCAGCTCCACAGTAGAAAGCAAGACTGGTGGTATAACCGCCACACTATCCGGATCATATAGCTATGTAACACTTACGAACGTTGTAACCACGGACAAATACTCGGCAAGCGACGGAAAAATCGTATTGTACTTCGGAAACGAAAAAGAAGTCACAATACCGTCAACGCTTGATTCTATGGCAATCAATGGTATTAGCCAAGGCGCGTTCAAAAATTCCGAATCAATTACAAAGATTCATATACCCGCAAGCATTTTGACAATTGCCGACGGGGCATTTGAAGCATGTGCGGCTCTGACGGAGTTTAGCGTAGATGCGGCTAACTCGAAATTTGAAGCTATTGGCGGTGTACTATATGAGACTAAAGACGCGGCGGGAAGACATGCACTGATAAAATACCCGGATAACAAAGCGGGCGACACTTATTCGGTTAATGACGGTGTTAATCTTATATCAGGCTATGCCTTCTACGGTGTGCACAACCTTGTCACGCTTACTCTGCCCCCAAGCTTATTTAAGGTCGGATCATACGGTGTTTACGGAGGAGCTATAAAAAATATCTTCCTCCAAAGTAACCTTAACAATTATTCATTTGATGAGGGCGGACAGAGATTTTTGCATAATGAAGCAAGCGTTGTCGGAACATATTACGCCGGCCCGTATGTGAAGGTAGGTAATGATACGCAGTTTAAACCGCTGTACAACATCGACCGTTCTTCTAATACCATTACACAATACAACGGTTCGGCGGAAACTGTACAAATACCGATTTCTATTTACGGCGTAACGATAACCACGGTGGGTTCCAGAGCTTTTGACGATAATTACTTCATCAAGAACATAGTAATACCGGAGGGCATTGTTACGATTGGCGAAAATGCGTTCAGCGGTACCGGTATTACGACGGTTAGTATACCGGCAAGCGTAGCAGCGATTAGTGGTTACGCATTTGTAAGATGCATAGACTTGACGGCATTTACTGTTGCAAGCGGCAACCTTCATTTCGAATCGCAGAGCGGTGTGCTGTTTGAGATTGCCGACGCAGCTAACGGAGGGAAGCGCAAGCTCATTAGTTATCCGATAGACAAGTCGGACTTAACTACTTATTCTGTGCCCAACGGTGTTGTCACTCTGGGTGACTTTGCATTTAACAAAAATAAGCACCTTACTTCCGTTACACTGCCTGATACTGTTAAGGAAGTAGGCTTTGCATGTTTTGACTTCTGCGACAAGCTGCTTGAAATAGTACTTCAGGGTAATCTTAATGTCGTAGTTGCCAGCAATATGGAATTGGGTACTGACGCAGGAACATATACCAGAGCCACTGTGAATCATAACTTCGTACGTGTCGGCAGCTATTCCATGTCCGGTATGAACACGGGCAGAACATCGCCTGCGGGAATTGTACCGGTTCCGGGCGGGCAAGCTACTTCCGGCGGCGGGTTGGGTGTTGCACGGCGTACCGCAGTACCTCGCACCACAGATACGAGAGGTCAGGATGTCCCGTTCGCAATTCGTTTTGTAAAAGAAATCCCGGCACTTGAACCGGAGGTATACGACAGCGGCAATCCTACTGAAAAGGCGTAACAGAATACCTGCTGTCAAGCCAAAAAACATATATTGACATTTTAAAAAATCCCGTTCTCTCAATTTTTGTTGAGATAACGGGATTTTTTCGTTGTTCAATTTTTTTATTTTTAGTACAAACTGGCAGAATTCTATTTTGAATTTTTTTAAGAATCGTGATAATATTTGTATTAAAAATATTGCATTATACGGAGGGATACTGTGAGAAAAGTCATAAGCATCTTTTTATCTGTAATACTGACGTTGACGCTAGCATATCCGGCGCTGGCGGCTACTGAAATAACCGTACGCAGTGTCGTGATTTTCAAGCTGGAAGGAGAGGACGCGAGTTTTACTAAAGGAACGGATAAGAAATTCACAGCCAAAGCCGGTACGATTCTGTCGGAGGGCTACACGGCTTCTACGGGCAGCGATACCCGTATGCATTTGAAGCTGGATGATGACTCCATCGTGACGCTGAACAACTCGTCCTCGGTCAGCATCAGTAAAGCCAAGGGCAAGGATTTCAAGCTGTCTGTTCTGACAGGAGAAGTAGCCGTAAACGCAGAGAAGCAGAGCGAAGGCAGCAAGACCGAAATAAAAGCCGGTAATACCATCATGGGTATACTCGGTACGCTGTTTGTTCTGACATACGGCAACGGCGACTTGGACGTGAAGCTGTTCGAAGGCGCGCTGGACGTAAATACGCCCGTCGGTCTTACGAACCTCGAAGAAGGCAACGCGATATACGTATCAAACAACGCCGAAAAAGACGCGACGGATTACAGCGTAACCGTCACGCCTATAGATTTGAAGGAGCTTAACAGCTTTACGCTTGAAATATTGAACGAGTACGTGGATAAGCTTATAGACAAGGGGCTTATTACTGAGGAACAGGCAAACGAGCTTCCTAAGATGATAGAGGA
>CAZJLW010000101.1:0-12603 GCA_964546895.1 uncultured Eubacteriales bacterium
AAATTCGCTTCCAAGCTTAACGACATCACAACCTACACCAACGAAATGTTCGTAAAATTCCTGTCGGGTTCCGAGCCGGTTGCAAACATCGACGCATTCTACGCTCAGCTTAAAAAGCTCGGCATCGAAGACGTTTTGAAGGCAAGACAAGAACAGCACGACGCGTTCCTTAAAAAATATCCCGACGCCGCCAAGCCGCGTAACGTCGAGTTAAGCGACTACTTTATAAAATAAGCCAGCAGGTAGCCTTGGTTTTATGGAAGGAACTGTGATCGACCTATGAAAGATATAAAAAAGGATTTCAGTCTAAATAAATCATTAATAATAATGGCAATACCGTTCGTGGCGTGGTACCTGATTTTTCACTACGCCCCGATGTTCGGTGTTGTTATCGCATTCAAATCTTACAGCCCTATTAAGGGCGTTTTTGGAAGCCCCTGGGTGGGCTTCCAAAATTTTGCCGAGTTCTTCGGCAGCTATTATTTCTGGCGTATTTTGCGCAATACTCTGCTCATAAATTTTTACCAGCTGATTTTCGGCTTTCCGGCGCCGCTTATTCTGGCGCTATTGCTTAACGAGGTTAAGTCCAAATGGTTCAAGAAAACCGTTCAGACGATTACATACCTGCCGCACTTTATTTCGCTCGTCGTAGTTTGCGGTATGATCGTGGACTTCACGCTGGAACGCGGGCTTATTAACAACATCGTCGCGATGTTCGGCGGCGAACGCGTTAACTACCTGCTTAAGCTCGAATGGTACCGAACCGTCTACATCGTCTCCGGTATCTGGCGGCAAATCGGTTACGGCTCGATTATCTACCTCGCGGCACTCGCCGGTATCGATACCGAGCTGTACGAAGCTACTGCCATCGACGGCGCAGGACGCTGGAAGCAGTTCCTAAACGTCACGCTGCCAGGCATCGCACCCACTATCGTAGTGCTGCTTATCCTGAACATCGGACGCCTTATGAGCGAGGGCGCGGAAAAAACACTGCTTCTGTATTCGCCCGGAGTTTACGAGACTTCCGATATAATATCCAGCTTCGTTTACAGACGCGGTATGGTCGAAGCCAACTACAGCTTCAGCTCCGCCGTGGGCTTGTTCAACTCGCTCGTCAACCTGACGCTTATCGGGTCGGCGAACTGGATCAGCCGCAAAATAAACGAAACAAGCCTATGGTAAAAGGAGGGTGATATTTATGGTCGGAAAAAGAAAATTTAGCCACTATGTATTCGACGGCTGCAACGCCGCGTTTCTGGTGTTTCTTACGTTTGTAACGCTGTATCCGTTTTTGTTTGTCGTATTCGCTTCAATAAGCAGCCCGTCAAGGCTGGCGGCCTTTCAAGGCTTTCTTTATAGGCCACTGGGCTTTTCGCTGGCCGCGTACAAAGCCGTTCTCGAAAACCAGTGGATATACTCCGGATACAAAAACACGCTGTTCGTCGTTGTTGTAGGTACATTCGTAAACATCGTAATGACTTCGATCGGCGCGTACGTACTGTCGCGCAAGGCGTTTTATTGGAACAGGTTCCTGAACAAAATGGTTATAATCACGATGTTTTTCAGCGGCGGTCTTATACCGACGTTCCTCGTCGTAAAAGGTCTCGGCATGTACAACTCGCTCTGGGCGCTCATCGTCCCCAGTGCGATAAGCACGTGGAATCTCATGATTATGCGTACGTCGTTCGCGTCTATTCCGGACAGCCTTATCGAGTCCGCGCGCATCGACGGCGCGGGCGAGTTCACGATACTGTACAAGATCGTTATACCGCTGTCGATGGCTACTATCGCCGTTATGGTTCTGTACTACGGCGTGCAACATTGGAACTCGTGGTTTTCCGCGATGGTTTATCTGCGCCGTAAGGAGCTGTATCCGTTACAGCTGCTACTGCGCGAAATACTCATCGGTATCGGCGGAACGGACAGCATGGTTCAGGACGTCACAACCGGCGACCGCGAATCCGTCGCCGCCACAGTTATTTACGCTACTATAATAGTTTCAACGCTGCCTATTTTACTTATATATCCGTTCATTCAGAAGTATTTCACGAAGGGCGTAATGATAGGCGCGGTCAAAGGATAACCAGTAGAACGTAAGGAGGGTTTTTATGAAATGGGTAAACGATTTAATGGGTAAGCTCACTATCGAGCAGAAGGTCGGTCAGCTAATGGTGCTGGGTTTCGCCGGGCCTGTCGTGTCGCCGATGGTAAAGACGCTTATCACGAAATATCATGTCGGGGGCTTTCGCATAGCTCAGAAATTTCACGGCGGCTCGTCCGAAAGCCGCAAGAAGGGCAGCGAGCTTTATAAGCTGTACGACAAGGACACGTATGATGTACCGTCAGATATGCAAACGAAACGCATCAACTGCACCCCGCGCGAATACGCCGAGACGTTGAATTATCTGCGCGACTTGGCACTCGATAGAAAAGACAGCGTCGGGCTGCACTTTACATATGATCAGGAGGGCGAAGGCGCGGACTTCCTGTTCCAACAGCGGCTTTTCCCGTACCCAATGGGGCTTGCGGCTACAGCCGAAAAGGACATCGCCTACAGGGTCGGCTTACTCGCCGGAAAACAGGCTCGCGCTTTGGGCGCGAACATGATTCACTCGCCCGTGCTTGACGTAAATACTAACCCGCTCAATCCCGAGATCGGCACGCGTTCGTACTCGCCCGATCCGAACGTAGTCGCGGACTACGCAGTCGCATCTCTTAAAGGCTACGCCGAAGCCGGTATTATCACGACCGGCAAGCACTTCCCGGGGCGCGGCGCTTCCGCCGAGGACGCGCATTTTTCGTTGCCGGTTATAGATTTAAGCCGCGAGGAAATGCTGCGTGTTCATCTGAACCCGTACAGAAAGCTTATCGACGCGGGGCTTCCGGCTATTATGGCGGCATTCACGGCTTATCCGGCGTTCGGCGGGGACAACATTCCGGCCGCAACCGATAAGGAAATCATGACCAACCTGTTAAGAAACGAGCTGGGCTTTAAGGGCGTAGCCACGACTGACAACATACAAATGAAGGGACTGCTCGATAAATACGAGTTGTCGGAAGCAGTAATCAGATGCATCGAAGCCGGTTGCGACCTCATGCTGTTCAGAAGCGAATCGCCCGCGACTATTTACATTATCGAAAAGGTAGTCGAAGCGGTTAAGAGCGGCAGGATTAGCGAAAAGCGTCTGGATGAGAGCGTCGAGAGGATACTCACGATGCGTTACAACATGGGGCTGGCCGAAAACGGCGGCAAGGTTGACGCGTCGAAGGCTGGGTTGCTGTTCGATGACGAGGAAGTCAAGAGCCTCGCGACAGAAGCCGCCGACAAAAGCACGGTTGTTCTTAAAAACAGCGGGTTGATTCCGTTATCACCCGATAAGAAAATTTTATTGATAGAGCAGATACATCATTTCCACTCGTTCATTAACTCCATGTACGTACATGCGGGTGTGTTGTGGGAGGAAATGCGCAAGTACAGCGACAACGTTTCCGTACTGCTGATTCATGAGAAGTTCGACGAGAACGACAAGGCTGTCGTTTTGGAGCGGCTTCGCAACGAGCAGTACGACATGATTGTTTCGACCAGCTATTATAACTACCGTTCACACGCCATTATGATTCCGCTGCTGGAAGAAATTCGCAAGTTCAACATACCTATGGTCGTTGTAAGCAACACACCGTATGAACATTATGGTGTTCCTTCGTTTATTGATAACGCCGTCGTTTCGTTCTGCCCGTCGGGACGCGAGAACATCGCCGCCACCGCGAAGACACTTTTCGGCAAGAACCCGGACGCTAAAACTGCGTTACAATACTAGGTTAGTTGCGGAGGAATCGTAAATGAAGATAGAAGCTAAGGTTAAGCCTTGGAATGAATGGATTTCGTACGATACCACCACGCTGTCGGACTTAAATTTAACAAGCACGCACCACACATTAAACCGTTTCAACGGCGTCTCTACAGGCGCCGTTGAAAGTACCGGTTTTTTTTATGCGAAAAAGCTTGAAGACCGCTGGTGGCTTGTTGATCCGGACGGCGGGCTGTACATTAACGCAGGGGTTGCGGGTGTGCGCCCCGGCCATACCGCCAACAATAAAGCGGCGCTGGCTCAAAAATACGGGAGCGAGGACGCTTGGCGAAAGGACGCAGTCCGGCTGTTGAAGGAAAACGGGTTTAGCAGCGTGGGTTGCTGGTCGGTTAATACGTCGGCGGAAAGCTTCGCATATACTATGATATGGAATTTCATGGGGGGCTACGGTCGCGCAACCGGCAGGACGTATCAGAAGCCCGGGCATCTGGGCTACCCGAACGACTGTATGCCCGTGTTTGACCCGGAGTTCGCGAGCTTCTGCGAGGATATGGCGAAGGAGCTGTCGCAAACAGCCGACGACCCGTGGCTGCTTGGGCATTTTACCGATAACGAGCTTCCGCTGAATGAGGATTGCTTGGATCGGTTTTTAACTTTGCCCGAAGGGGATAATGGGCGTTTGGCCGCCGAGAAATGGCTTGCCGATAGGAATGTTACCGAGATATCGAAGCTTGACCGTGATGAATTCCTCGGTTATGTATACGAGACTTACCTACGCATAACGACGACGGCTTGCCGTAAATACGACAAGAACCACATGATATTCGGCTCGCGTCTGCATTCTAAGGCGGCGCTCAACTCACCCGTTATATTCCATGTCGCCGGTAAATATCTTGATTGCATCGCCGTAAATTACTACCATGTTTGGACTCCCGTACGCGAGCAGCTTTCGATGTGGGAGGAAAACGCGCACAAGCCCTGCATCATAACCGAATGGTACACAAAAGGCGAAGACTCGGGCATGGGTAATACGTCAGGCGCGGGCTGGATAGTCCGCACGCAGGACGAGCGCGGGTTGTTTTATCAGAACTTCTGCATAGGGCTGCTGGATACGAAGGTGTGCGTCGGCTGGCATTGGTTCAGGTATATGGACAACGACCCCGGTGACGAACACGCCGACCCTTCCAATAAAGATTCGAACAAGGGCATTGTCAATACTTTTTACGAGCCTTACGAGCCGCTGTTAAAGCGAATGAGGGAGTTTAATGAGAAGCTTTATTCAATAGCCGGAGGTGAAGTATGCAAATCTTAAAGAACGCATTGCGCACTGAAGAAGTGGAAGGCTACACTTTTCCGCGGCGCTTCACGGAGAAGCAGCTTGATTATTACAGATCGGCTATGTCCGAGAAGATAATGCTTCGCTGTTTGGGAACGGCGGGAGTTAATTTCGAGTTCGTCACGGACGGCGGGATATCGTTTGATTATTTCGCTAAGTCCAACGGAGAGAATGATATCCTGTTCGATGTATACGAGAATGGTATATACACGACCACAAAAGCGTTCGCGCCGACCGAAACTCATGGTACATTTACGTACGAGCCGCTAAACAAGGGCGAGGTCGTCGTGAAGATTTATTTTCCTAATGTATGCGAGCTGGGCTTTCGAAATTTTAGCGCGAACGTCATCCGAGCCGTCGAAAACACAGGCAAGCGGTTTCTTTTCATTGGCTCGTCGATAACGCAGGGGTCGCATCTTCCCAGACCGTCGATGAGCTACGCTTCTATAATCGCGCGCTTCTTCGGCTCCGATTTTATTAATCAGGGCGTCGGCGGGCGCGTGTTTGAAGCCACGACGTTCGATTCTGACTTGCCGTGTGATGCCGACGCTATAGTGATCGGCTACGGCGGCAACGACTACCGTTCCGGCGATAGCGTAGAGGTTGTCGGTGAAAAAGCTCGCGCGCACTTAAGCCTGATACGAAAGCGCTACCCTGACGCTGATATATTCCAAGCCGCCCCGCTGTGGCGGCGCGACGTTACAGAGAACGACGAAAACCTAAGCCGGTTCGGCGCCGTAGTCGAAGCTTACACCGCCGTCTGCCGCGATCTTAACATAACAATGCTCGATGGCTTGAACCTAATGCCGCGCCTGCCGGAATACTACACCGACCTAAACGTCCACCCGAACGAAGCGGGCTATCATATCCTCGCGCTGAACATAATAAAAGGGATGCTGAATACCAGCACCCCCACACACCGCTAGCCGCGGCATCATATTTATGCATCCTTCTTAACGTTAACGATAAATCTGTCCTTCTTAGTTTTCCCGCACAGCTCAACAATAGTAACGCGTCCGTAGCCTCTGACGGTAATCACGTCGCCCGGCTTTACGGACGCGCTTTTATTTGCACAAGCCGACCAGTTGACGAAAACCTTCGAGCCTTCGATAACATCGGCGGCCTCGCGACGCGACAGGTTAAATGCTTCGCTTACAAACACGTCCAAGCGGAACGACGTAACGTTAATCTGCATATTCGGAATGACGAAGCTGCCGTCCGAGCCAAGCCCGTCCATACCAAGCCCGTCCGCCCCGTCACCGAACCCATAACCGCCCACGTCCGTCCCGCACACATCCATCTCTGCCATATCAACCGAAACACTAGTCCGCCCTACCCTTTCAAGCCCGCTGCAAATAAACCCGGCTATATCGCTATGCGCGTAAACTATAGCCGAATTCGCATCAGGCGTCCCGACCAAAATATCGCCAAGCTTACCCCGATCCACACCCAGCCCGATAATACTGCCGAGGTAGTCTCTATGCGTAAGCTCCTTACCGAACTTCGCATTATGCGTAATACGCACGGCAGCAACAGGGAAGTCACGCGGCGTAATCGTCTCATAATCCGGGCAGAACCCGAACATCTGCCGCTCCGCGCCGGGGAATCCCCCGAAAACGCACATATTAACATCATATCTACGCGCATCGCCAAGCGCCCGCGTAAACGCCTCGGTTTTTGCGGGGTCTAAAAAATCCGTGAACGTGGCTTCGTATTTATTAGCGCAAAAAAAAATCCGGTCTAAGACCTTCGAAAACGAAAGCCTTTCGTCCGGCGTTGAAAATTGCTTTAATAATGTCTGTTTGTCCATATCATCTATTCCATATCATTTATAAAGAAATAATCAAAATAATCAGAAATCTTCTGACAGCTTCTATCAAAAAATACGCGATAACCGGCGAAAAATCCAACATCATACCGGGGCCTCCCAGCGGGGATTTGTAGAGAAGCTCCCTGATAGGGCCCAATATAGGCTCAGTAAGGCTGTATACCAGCTGAATCAGAGGATTGCTTCGTCCGAATCTTATCCACGAGAGAATAATGCGTATAAAAATCAGGGAACTCAATACCCATGCAAAAATATTAATAGCCGGTACTAAAACATTAGCCATAAAAGCCTCCTAATATTACTTATTTAAAGCTGGAAGCGACCCACGGGAAAATCAGGGCGTTGTTCTTCAACTCTTCCTTAAGCTCACCGCTAATATGTACGTTCGCAGGGGCGATAATGAAAATATCGCTGGAGATACGCTGAATCTCACCGGCGAGCGAATACGACGCGCCACCGAGGAAATCGGCAATACGCTGAGCGTTCGCGCGGTCAACGCCTTCCAAATTGACTACGCATGTCTTATTTTCGCGCAGATAATCACTGACGGTAGTAGCGTCTGCGACGGTTTCCGGGTGCGAAATAACGACTTGCATCTGTATATTCGCCTGAAAATTAATAACCTTACTGTTCTGAGACACTACGCGCGGGCTTTTAATATAGCCGGTCTCGATAACTTCCTTTTCGCGGGGACGTTCTACCTCTTCCTCATCGTAAACATCCATAACCTCTTCGTCCTGGTACTCCGTTCCCAACAGAAAATCCTTAGCTTTATTTAACCAACTCACCATTTTTTCCTCCTAAATGATCTTATAGCCCAAGCTCATTATATCTTTCATAAATGTCTCCACGGTATCAAGAGACAGAAGCTCAGGATCCCTGCCCAAGTTCGGCAGCTTTTTCAGCACATCGTTCGGTGCAGTGATAATATCGATACCGGCTTCCTGCGCCTGGAAAATATTAATAACCTCGCGCGTACTCGCCCAAAGGCTTTCGACCTTGTCCTTCGCGCGGCAGAGCGCGGAAGTCTCTCTCATAAGCGGCATCGGGTCAACGCCCGTATCGGCAAGACGCCCCGCAAAAACGGAAACGTAGCAGCCTACACCCGGCGTAACGGCATCAACGATAGCCTCGACCTGTTTGGCGGTAAACACAGCAGTAACGTTAAGCTTCATACCCTCAGCAGACAGCTTCTTTATTAAAGGAACAGAAGACTCGCTGCGCGAATTTATGACGGGTATTTTTATGTACACATTGCTTGCCCAAGTGGCAATCTTGCGGGCTTCTTTTTCCATATCAGCGAAATCATCCGAAAACACCTCGAACGATATCGGCATGTCGGTAATCTCTTTAAGAACCGCCAACGCAAACTGCTCGTAATCCTTAATCCCGGCTTTTTTCATAAGCGACGGGTTCGTTGTAAACCCGCTGATATATCCGGCTTTATACATCTCTTTCATGCCGTTAATATCCGCGCCATCGGCAAATAGTTTTATTTTTATATTATTTTTTGTCATGTTCTACCTCCTCCTTTTTTGAAAACTAATCTATCGACAATCAGTAACTATCACAGTTTTGCCGATAAATCCCCCCACCCGAATAAAATCTGTTGTATATAATATAGTATTAAACAGACATGCCTGTCAATAAATTTTTAAAGATATTTTCCGACTTTTATGGCGTATGGACGCAAAAAAGCACCCCCGTACGGAGGTGCTTTGCTTGATTATTTTTTAGTGTACATGTTGCTGTAATCAGCAGAATAATTCCTCTCCATGTTTTTATTATGCTTCTGTATATACGCATTAGAGATTTCTTCAGGCGTTATTCCATAGCGCAGCAGTGTTTCGGTAATAAACTTTCAACAATAGTATAAATCATACATGGCTATCATAAAAATCAAACACGCACGATAAATGAAGAAATATTAAGAAAATACCATGAAATTATGAAATTTCAATGGCTCTTTTTCAACAGCGATATAATCGGCGTTTGCAAAAAATCTTCATTATAAATATGATTGTAACATGTAAACAGTGGCATACTAACCGCGACGGACGCGTGCAACCGAAACCGTGTCTTATTATTCTTTTAAAGGGGTTTTTTTGTGGAAAAAGCGAACTCCGGCGTTAAGTATAAGCAAATAAAAGAGGATATCGTGGATGAGATACTAAGTCGCGTTTACGAACCCGGCGACAAAATACCGGGGCAGGACGAGTACGCCCGCAAATATAACGTGAGCCGCCTTACGGTGCGCAAAGCGATAGACGACTTGGTCGAAAAAGGGATTTTGCGGACGGAAAAAGGCAAGGGTACGTTCGTACGCGAAATAGCGACGAAAACCTACAGCTACAGACGGCTGACGGGCTTCAGCTCGAATGTTATCTCTAAGAACGTGACGATTACTTCGCGCGTCACGTGTATTAACGAGTTGAAAGCCGACAAGCGCATCGCCACGCATTTGCAAATACCCGAAGGCGCCGACGTCGTGAATATCAACCGTTTGCGTTATATCAACGAGATTTGCGTTTCGTACCAGAAATCATTTTTTGCGAAGGAACGCGTCGCAAATATTGATTTTGAGTCGGAGGATTTAAACAACAACTCGCTGTACGACATTTTACAGACGAAGGCCGGAATCGTACTGAACTACGTGGACGAGCATTTCCGTGCGATACGCGCAAACAAGGAGATATCGGAATATTTCCGCGTCGAGGAAGGCGATCCCGTGCTGTACATCGTACGCGTCGCCTGCGATTGTAAAAATATCCCCATCGAATACTGCGAGAACTACGACAGCTCAGATGTCAACGGCGTGTGGGTGAAATCCATAAGCTTTTAACAAAACGAATACGAAAATTGAAAATGGTGAATGATATGGACTTACAAAACAAAATTTTGGGCAGCCTATTGGGAGCCGCCATCGGCGACGCAATGGGCGCTGCTACAGAACTACGGCCGAAGACGCTCATAAAAGAACGCTTCGGCGGAGAGGTGCGCGATATTATAACGCCGCCTGACGATACGTTTTCACGCGGGGCGCCCGCCGGGAGCGTGACTGATGATTTCAGCCTGATTTATCACACTGTGGGCGCGATTCTCGCAAACGGCGGTGTCATCGACGAAACTGCTGCGAAGAACGCCGTACTGAGCTGGTCGGAGGACGAGGTATTTTTCGACCGTTATGCGGGGCCGACTACGCGCGCCGCCGTCGAGCGTCTGCGCGGTGTCCAGCGCGACAACCCGTATGCGTTCATCTGCTGCGATAATGCGAAGGCCTCTAACGGCTCTGCGATGAAGATTTCCCCCGCCGGTCTGTTCAATCCCGGCAACGTCGAAAAAGCAATCGCCGACGCCATTACGATTTGCCGCCCGACGCATAACAACAACCTTTCGATATCCGGAGCGTGCGCTATAGCCGCCGCCGTCAGCGAAGCACTCCGCGACGGCACGGATTTGTACCGCATCGTACAAGCCGGACTGTACGCCGCGAAGCGCGCGGATGAAATAACCGCCGGTACATGCGATGTTCTCGCCGGGCCAAGCGTATACAAGCGTATTAAGCTTGCCGTGCAGATCGGACTTACGGCGGATTCGCCGGACGAAGCCGCGACTGAGCTGGCCGATGTGGTCGGTTCGGGACTTCATATTTCAGAAGCCGTACCCGCTGTGTTTGGATTAATCGTCGCTTGCAAAGGCGACGCGCTTGAAGCGGTCATTTCCGCCGTAAACATCGGCTCGGATACTGATACGATAGCCACTATGACGGGGGCTATAATGGGTGCGTTCTGCGGAAGCGGCGCGTTCCCGCAGAGGTATCAGCGGCTTATTGAGACGGTCAACGATTATGATTTAACTGAGCTTGCTAGGCGTATCACCGAAACGGTCAGCACCTTACAACAATAAGCTAAGATTGGGGGCGTTTGTTATGCGGAAATCCTTTTGGGCAACAATCGAGCCTTACGTCTATTTGTTGCCGTCGCTGTTGTTTTTTTCGCTGTTCTCGTTTTACCCTTTTGCTAAAACAATTGTTCTCAGCTTTTTTACGCTTAATGCCAATGGCGTCGTGCGTGGCTTCGCGGGACTGCGTAACTATATTACGGTGCTTAGCGACGGTCTGTTCTTGCAGTCCATCGTGAACACGCTTATCTACGTTATTATGGCGTCGCCCGTTTCGATTATCGTTGCGCTCATACTCGCACTGCTCTGTAATAAAAAAACAACGACTTCATCTATATACGAGACGCTGTTTTCACTGACTATGGCTATGTCGTTGTCCGTTACGGCTATGATTTTTAAGATAATGTACAACCCCACGATAGGCATCATCAACAAGCTTATCCAAACCCGTGTTAACTGGCTTACCGATCCGAACATCGCTATGTTTTCGCTGAGCCTGATTTCCGTATGGATGAACATCGGTTTTAACTTCTTGTTTCTGCTGGCTGCCATACGCGGCGTACCGGCTGAGCTGCTCGAAAGCGCAAGCATCGAAGGCGCTAACACTTTACAACGTTCTGTTTCTATCGTCATACCGATTATTTCGCCGACGGTGTTTTTCCTGATATGTACGTCGCTCGCGCGTAACATCGTCATGGCCGGGCTTCCGATTATTTTGACGGACGGCGGCCCTCAAGGCTCGACGACTACTATGATTTTCTACATGTACAAGCAAGCGTTTCACAACATGAGCTACAACAACGCCTACGCTTCCGCAGTTATTACATTCCTATTTACACTGGCCGCTATGCTTGTCAGCTTCTCGTTTGAGAAAAGGGGCGTGCATTATTCATGACAAACTCTAAATCCAAACGCGGCGCGGCTTCGTTTCTGTATCAGGTTTTTTTGATTGCGCTGGCTATTATTATCGCTATGCCGATACTGTATGCGTTTTTTATTTCGTTCATGGAGCCACGGGAGGTACTGACGCGCTCGCTCAATATCTTTCCGAAGTCGTTCCAGCTCAACAACTACAAAACCGCGTTGAAATTCGTACCGCTGTTTCGCTATATGTTTAACTCGGTTATACTTGCCGGGGTTTCTAGCGTTGTGCGCGTCGTCGCGGCTGCGCTTGCGGCGTTCTCGTTTGCGTTTTTCGAGTTCCGCGGTAAGAAGTTTTTGTTCATGCTCTCGATGTCCACGATGATGATTCCCGGTGACGTCGTGCTTATTACTAACTACAAAACCGTCGCTACACTCGGGCTGATTAACACGTACACCGGCATGATGATTATTTTCTTCGTGTCCGTGCTTAATATTTTTATGCTGCGGCAGTTTTACCTGACGTTTTCGATGGATATTTACGAAGCCTCGAAGGTCGACGGTTGCAGTAATTTGCGTTTTCTGTTGGAAATATTAACCCCACTGTCAAAACCCGTTATGGCCACGGTGTTCATTTCATCGTTCGTCAGCACGTGGAATACATATTTATGGCCTATGCTCGTTACGAACGATGACAAAATGCGTACCGTCCAAGTAGGAGTCACGATGCTTAATTCCGCCGACGGCGGTACGATGTACGGGCCGATTATGGCGGCGTCAGTAATGGTGCTGATACCGACGGTCGTAGTATTCGTCGTATTCCAGAAGCAGATCGTCGGCGGCTTAATGTCGGGTTCGGTAAAGGGTTA
>CAZJLW010000102.1:0-1664 GCA_964546895.1 uncultured Eubacteriales bacterium
CCGGAGCAATCCACAACCCAAAAAAAATGCAGAGGTCTGTTAGTCAGCTCTCCGCCCGGTCTTTTGTTGCCTGCCATAATAAAACCCCTTTCGTTACTTTAGTGCTTTATGTTTAGGCATACATTAGTCTGCCTTTTGGTTCTGGTATATCGCGCCCTAACTCCTTAGCGGTCTCAATCCATTCAGATATTATAACCTCAACGTTACTGACAGCCTCTCTAACTGTGGCTCCATCAGCCATACAACCGGCAAGCTCCGGCACTTCCGCAATATAAGCGCCGTCCTTCTCGCTCCAATAAATTATTATTTCGTATTTATACATCTGAATCAGCTCCTAGCTCGCATTTCAAGTAACTTACAGATGTCGGAAAACTTTATGTTTTGGTCGCATTTTCCGTATAAAATATTATTCAACAGCTTTTTGTATTTATTCACACTCGCAACCCCATCCCCGTTATCAGCCCCGTCGCCGCGCCGAAATCAATACTCGCGCCGGACGTTATCGGTGCGCTTTTGCCGTGCTCGATGTTGATGACGGTTCCGTCGGCGTTTTTGTAGCGCCACGCGCCTCCCGAGTCGTTGCGAATCCCCCAGACGGACGGATCGCCGGGCTTCTGCGAGACAGCCCCGACGTAGCTTGCGATGCCGTAGTTGCCGGTGATGTGGTGTTCGCTTATCTTTGTGTTCTTATTCAACATTATTTCGCCGTTTCCGATTTTTAAAACCGGCGGCAACAAAATATTTTTTTTGCAGCTCCAGCACGCGCAGCCGCCGCGCTCCGTGTCGTAGAAGTTCTCGCTGTCGCAGAACGGGCAGTAGACGATACTGTCGCGCAGGGCAAGCAGAGCGTCCTTCCATTGCTTTTCGAGTACGCGCTTCTTCGGGTTTTTCAAGCCGTCCGTGAACGCCTGATAAAATAAATCCTTTATTTTGCGCGGGTAAAGACCCCAATAAATAATCGCGTTGTCCTGATAGCCGGGTACGGGGCGGTTCGTTTTGTCGTCGGCATCCCAAATGAACACCGGCGCAAAGCCGTAAATGCGGTTCATTGCGCGTACGTCGAAGCATTTGATATCGGCTTCGTGCTTGCCTTCAAGCGGGTGGTGCAGCATGAACATGTAAAACAACAGCACCGCCATCGAATACAAATCTGTATCGGTGGACGGGTTGGCTTCGCAGCGCACAATCTCAGGTGCCATAAACCGCTGCGTGCCGCTTACGCCTGTGTTCTTTTTATTATTAGGCGAAACGTTGTCGTTGTCGCAAATAAGCACGTTGCCCGTGTTCTCCTCGAAGAAAAGGTTCCCGAACGAGATATCCCTATAGCAATAGCCCGCGGAGTGCAGCTTCTGGTAGCAATCCGCGAGATTGAACCCGATAAGGCAGAGCGTCGCGAAGTCAGGCTCCGCGACGCGCTTCATCATATCGATAATATTTTTATAGTTGGGCGGGCGAAGCTTCATGACGTAGCCGAAGCCGCCGCCAAAGCCGTTCCCGGTAATCATATCGACCGGCCACAGAAACCGGCTGTCGGGCGCGCCGCGTTCGATAAGCGAGCGTATGATGTCGCGTTGCTCGCGCGTGGCAGTCCGTTTGAAATACCATTTAAGCGCGAACCGTCCGCCGCCGCTTGCAACCTCGTAAACCTCGCCCTGCCCGCCAGC
>CAZJLW010000102.1:1764-8388 GCA_964546895.1 uncultured Eubacteriales bacterium
CGTCTCAAATTAGCCAATCCGATCGCCAAGCCGCGCATCGGGTCTTCAAGCCCTTCGAACTCAACCGTCACATATCCGTCGTAGCCCGCAGTTTTCAGAATCGACAGGCACTGCTTAACCGGCACGTCGCCGTGGCCGAGTATCGAGCCGCGGATATAGTTGCCGCCGCGTGATTTGAAAAAGCCCTCGCCGGGATTCGGAAGCATTCCGCTTTTGACGTGGAAGTCTTTGGCGTGGACGTGGAAGGCGTACGGCGCGATGCGCGATACGGCAGTCACGGGGTTCTCATCGGCGCAGAGGAAGTTGCCGATGTCGCACAGCAGCCCGAAGTTGTCGTCGGCTACGGCGTTGACGAGCTTTTCGACGCGCTCGCTGTCTTGGCAGAAGCGCCCGTGGTTCTCGACTGTGGTGCGGATGCCTTTAGTTTTGGCGTAGGCAGTTACTTCGCGGCAAGCCTTTACAAGAGTTGGCAGCGCGCCTTCGAAGCCGTGATACACAGCACCCTCCGCGTAACCGGACGATGCATCGTGGCGCACCGTTTTTGTACCGAGCGCCGCGGCTACGTCGATCATTGACTTAACGCGTTCGGTCTCGGCTTGCGCATCGCCGCCGCTCCCCTTCAAAAAGTCCGCCGCGAACGCGAAGTTTACAACCGGCAAGCCGACGCGTGCGCATTCCTCGCGCAGCTGAGCGGCGTATTGGAGCTGCGAAACGCCCTCGGGGTTAAGTATTGCGCTGAACTCGATCGCGTCGAAGCCGAGCGCCTTTGCTTTTTCGATACATTGGAGCTGGGTCATTGTCCCGGCTTTAAAATAAGCGTTAAAACTGTAGCTTGTAACTGATACCTTCATAAGATATACCTCCCAGAATTGTCTATTGTTTCAGTATGTTCAAATCGCAGTCCGACCAGCAGAACATGTTACGGCCGTTGTTTTTGGCGCGGTAAAGCATTACATCTGCAATTTTAACGAAATCGTCGAAGCCGATATGCTCGCCGGGTATGGCTGTCGTGCCGCCGATGCTGACGGTGATGAAGTCCGCCACCTTCGAACGCTCGTGCCTTATGCCAAGCGACCTAACGGAGTCGAGTATTTTGTTCGCGATAACGCGGCAGCCTTCCTCGTTCGTGTTCGGCAGCAGCACGGCGAATTCCTCACCGCCGTAGCGCGCCGAAACATCCGACGGGCGCGACGCGCTTCCTTTTATGGCTTGCGCGACGGCCACCAATATTTTGTCGCCGCTCTGATGTCCGTAGAAATCGTTGTACAGCTTGAAAAAATCAATGTCTATCATAAGCATAGAAAAAAGTTTTTTATCGCGGTACGCCTGTTTCCATAGACGTTCGAGCGCCTCGCCGTAGCCGCGGCGGTTGAGAACGCCCGTCAAACCGTCCGTCACCATCATAGCCTCGATACGCTTCTGGTAGAGGAATAGGCTGACGTGTGTTCTGACGCGCGCGCGTACCGTTCTCGGGCGGAACGGCTTCGTTATATAATCGACGGCACCGGCTTCGAAGCCGCGTTCCTCGTTGACCTCGTCGTTAAGCCCCGTAATAAATATAACAGGAATGTTCTCCGTCTCCTGGTCAGCCTTAAGCTCGGCGATAACGTTGAAGCCGTTCGTTTTTGGCATGATAATATCCAGCAATATGAGCGCAGGCTTAATGCGTTTAGCCGTATGTAATGTTTCAAGGCCGTCTGCCAACGTAACTATTTCGTAATCTGCGCTTAGTATGTCCATTAGCGCCTTCAAAATGATAATACTGTCGTCAACAATTAAAATTTTTTCCATAGTCACTTCTCCATAGGGTTGGTTATTTTATTCGGACGCTGCGTTTCAGGAAAATTACAAATATACTAACATAATATTAGTTTTTTTGTTTCGTTGCAATAGCGCGCGCAAAAAAAACGGCGGGGGAAGGTTTTTATACAACCTTCCCCCGCCGTTTGATTTTAGAAATTATTACCAATATCTTCCCCACATGCCGTAGCGTCTATTGAAGCAGTTTGGACCGATGCAGCCAAAGCCCGGCCCGTAAAATGGCACAAATTGCGGTCCGAAGCCGCGCCTGAAACCGAATGGCGGCTCCCCGACAAAGTAAACAGGACTAAACATATTATATCTGTACATTATTACTTTACCTCCCTTTTTTTTATAGTTACATAATATGTACCTGTACAAAAAAGGTGACAAGCCGCAAATACTATACGAGAGGAAATTCTACGGTGACGCACAAGCCTCCCTCGGAAGCATCGCTGCGCAAATCCAGCCCAAACTCACCGCCGTAATACGAAAGCAGTCGGTTTCTGATGTTGATGAGCGCTATGTTGTCGATGCCGGATGTTTCGTACGCGGTTGATGCCTCGCAACCGGACGCGGCGATTTTTTCGCGTAGCGCGCCAAGCGATTGCTCGTCCATGCCGTGTCCGTTGTCGGTTACGGTTATTCGGATTATATCGCCGTCTGGCTGTGCGTTTATGTCGATGACGCAGCCGCTCTCCATGTGCTTAAAGCCGTGTACGATCGAGTTTTCGATAAGCGGCTGCAAAAGCATACGCGGCATCGACGTGTTCATAAGCCGGTCGTCGGCGTCTAGGTGCAGCTCGAGCTTGTTGTTGTAGCGGATATTCATAATCGATACGTACTGCGACAGCAACGACAGCTCGTCCCAGACATTAATGAACTCGTCCTTGTTATAGGCGTAGCGTATTATACCCGAGAGGTTGTCGATGACGGTAGCGGCGTTGTCCAGCTCCGACTGCTCGACTAGGATTTTTATGGTGTTAAGCGTGTTGATTGTGAAGTGGGCGTTGATTTGCTTCTTAAGCGAGAAGATAAGCGCCTTCTGCCGCTCGACCTCCGCGCGCATTACTTCCTCGTTTTTTTTGTCTAAGCGGTACAGCATGTCGTTGATGTTGTCGATTAGCCCGTCGAAGTCCTCGCTTTCGGACGGCGGCAGAGGGCTTTTGCTGTTGTAGGATTCCAGCTCCTCGATGTTTCGCATTATTTTTGACAGAGGTATGAAGAAGCGCTTGCTTTGAATCCGGGCGAAAACAATCAGTATCATGCACAGCGATATCACAGTAATAACCGTAGCAACGGAGAAATAATACGTGGACGACTTTATATAGCCCGCGTTCGCCCCGACGATGATTTCGAACGGAGTCGCCCCGATATGCTTCTTGATAAGCGTCTTGTCCGGATCGGACGTGATCGCGGCGTAATCCGCGAACGGCTGCGCGTTGGCGGCGATAACCGTACCGCCCGCCGCAATCGCAAAAAACAGCGCGTTGTCCGGTGCGTAGTTGTAAAACAGCTCCGTCAGCTTTTCTTCTTCTATAAGCATGACAATAACGCCGTACGTGTTATCGTCGGCGTTGCTGACGCGGGTTGCGTATCCGATGTAGCTGACGCGCTCGAGACGGATGCTTATGTGCTCGGGCAGCGACATTTTCTTGACGACGCCGCCTAGGTATGAGCATGAGGAGTTCGGCAGCTTCCCGCCGAAGCGGTAGAATTCCCCGGCTTCGTTATAGATTATGACGTTGTCGGTGACGGTCGAGCTGTAACCGAGATCGCGCAGATACCCGCCGATGTCGCGAGCGAGTGCGAACCGCGCCTCGATGCCGGTTTCGGATACGAACCGCTTAACGTCGTCGCGCTGCGAGAGGTTGTACGACACGCGTTCAAGCGTGTCGAACTCGGCGCTTAAATCGGAGACGATTTGCCTGGCGAAAATGTTCAGCTGCTTTTCGGTGTTGTCGTAGATGTTGCCGGAGATGAACACATAAAACAGCGCCCACACGAGTATGATAAACGCAAACAGCATCGCGAATAGGAACGAGAGGTTGCTTTTTAACGTGCTTTTCATATGCCGCCCTCGATGCCTTGCCGATACTCCGTCGGCGACGCGTTATAATATCCCTTGAACACCTTGCAAAAATAAAAATAATCGGCATAGCCGCACTCCACGGCGATTTGCTTAAAAGTCATGTCGGTTTCGGCGATGAGCCGCGCGGCCTCCTTCATGCGCAGGTTCGTCAGGAAAACCGTCAGCGACGACTGGTAATGCTTCGAGAACAGCGCGCAGATGTAGTTCGGCGAGATGTTAAACTGCGCGCCGAGCTTTTCGAGGGAATATTTTTTGTTGAAGTTCTTCGTGATATACGCGACCATTTCGTCGAAGGCCTTCGTGTTGGTCTGCTTGAATGCCGTGGACGGTTTTAGATTTTCCTTCGCGGATATTTTGCGCGAGAGACGTTCAAGCGCTATCTCAGCGTCTTGCCGCGTTAGCGGTTTTAGAAGGTAATCGAATCCTTCCATCAAAAAAAAACTGCGGCTCGCCTCGAACTCGCCGAACGCGCTCAGCATAATAAATTCGCAGTCCACACCATCCTCGCGCAATTTTTTTATGAGCGCAATGCCATCCATGCCCGGCATTCTCAAATCACAGAACACAAGATGCGGGCGCAGCGCGGTTATTTCGGCGATTGCCGTTTGGGGGTTCGTGTTTGAGCCTATGACCTCGAAGCCGTTCTCCGCCCACGACACGGCGCCGGTTATGCTGGTTACCATCAGGCGTTCGTCGTCTACTATGTATACTCCGTACAAGGTGTTGGCCTCCCAAGAAATTTTCTAGTTGAGTTTTATTATACCGGTTTTGTTGTAATTGACAACAGGGGAAAAAGCCGTTAAGATTAGTTTACTAAACAATAAAATTTTCAAGCAATAATTCAAGCAATTTTACATACTTATAAAAGTGTAACTTACGTAGCGAATGAAAGAGAGGGATTTTCGATGTGTAGATTCATTGGGATAGAGGATTTAGTGGCAAACGCCTTAATCGAACTGCTGGAAAATAATCCTTCATGCAGAAGGGTCAGGTTTGAAACGCTTATGAAATATGGTGCTGTAGTATTGACCGTTCTGCGCGAGAAGGGTGACGAAGCCGTGTTTTTGGTTTCCAGAGAGCATACTAATGAACTGATTCGTAATTATTCCGACTTTTTTGAAATAGATCACAGCGAGTTAGACAACGACGCGATTGTTCTAAAGCCTGAGAAAACCGTAGACGATTTGCGTAACCGCTTTCGAGCGTTTTTAACTATTGAGTGCCTTTTGGCATTCACTGACAAAAAGTCACTTGCGGAATTGGGTGTTGCAGGTTGAGTTTCAAGGTTTTTAAAGATCCCGTATATGGGTATATCAATATCGATTCTGAAATAGTCCGCAGTATTATTGATACCGCGTGTTTTCAGAGGCTTAGGAATATAAGGCAGACTAGCTATGCGCCGTTATATCCGGCATCGGTTCACAATAGGTTTGTGCATTCTATCGGCGTCTACTATTTGGGGCAAAAAGCGTTCGACTCTGCGCTTAAATCCCTTGATGGCAGCGACAAACCATTTGTGACAAACGATGCGGATAATATCAGGCGCTTATTTTGTTTGGCTTGCTTATTGCATGATGTGGGACACGCGCCGTTTTCGCATACAGGCGAGGTGTTTTTCTTGGCAGATAAGAAAACCCAGTCTGACATCTATTCTATACTGAAAGACTTGATTAAAAACGATACATTTTCTGATGACTTTGAGTTTTACTATAATAATGTTAGAATAGCCGCACCTCATGAGATAATGAGCTGTATCGTATCTTTAAAGACATTTTCTGAGCATATAAGCAGCCCTTTTGAACGCGACTTTTTTACACGCTGTATTACCGGGTTTAAATATCGGGATACATCAAGCGGCGATAACGATATTCTGAACTGCTTTATTGAGCTACTAAATTCGCCAATTATTGATGTTGATAGGCTGGATTATATAATCAGGGACGCGCAGACTACCGGATTTCAGAGCGCTTCGATTGATTACGAGCGGCTGCTGACGAGTATCCGCATCGTCACCGTAGACGAAGTGCGGTGTCTGGGCTATCACAAAAATGCTTTAAGCGTTATCGAAAATGTTGTTTACGCCCACGACGCCGAACGGAAATGGATTCAGAACCACCCGACTATATTGTATGAGGATTTTTTGATTCAACATGCGATGAGGAGCATTAATAAGCGCTTTGGGAACTCTAAAAGTGGGGCGAGGTTTTTTAGTTATGAGGCGTTGACTAAGAAGGGGCTGGATTTTGACGGGAAGGGCAGCATCTCGTTGCTTGCCGATGAAGATATTCTGCACATAATGAAAGGCGAATGCTCAGACCCTCTTGTCGATGAATATTTTGCGCGAAACACGCGGCGTCACCCCATCTGGAAATCGGAAGCGGAGTATCGGGCGCTTTTCGACAGGGAGCTGGTGAAATACAAGCTTGATGATTTTGAAGTCGCGTTTAAGGAAGTTGAAAAGTATTTGATTGACCACTTTTCCATTCCGATAATTAATGCCGATGTTTTGCAGCATATTAAAGAGGAAGAAGATAAGATTAACCGTAGCAGGGATATAATTTCGGCTAAGGATTATAAAAATCTTATTGGCGGTATAGCGAAGATAAAGAAGTGGGTTTTGTGCTTGCAGAGGGTCGCTGATGATAATAATATACCGTTCGATTTTACGATTATTAGCGCTAATAAGTTTAAAAGCGGGTTTCTTAAGCAGGATTTGGAGAAGCTGCTTATTT
>CAZJLW010000102.1:8488-12421 GCA_964546895.1 uncultured Eubacteriales bacterium
TAGTGCTGAGGGTACAGTTATTAGTAATATAGCTAGTGCTTTGAGGATGGAGTTAATTACATAATATCGAGGAGTTTATACGAAAACCGAAATACATCTCTACGAAGGCAATCGCTAAAAAATGCGGTTGCTTTTTTTGTGCTTTTACATTCCTCCAACCCCATATGAAAAAACCTAGCAATATGTTATGATAAACCCAAAGGAAGGGGGCGCACTCTCATAAAAAAGTATCTCCTAATTCTCTTCATTATCATCTACATAATCACCGCCGCATTCAAAATAACTAACGCACCGCGCTCCGCCCCCGACACGCGGGAAGCGCTCGTTATTACGATGCCGTATGACCGGTATATCCGCAACATCGACACCAACTACTACAAGCTATGGCTGGAAGAACAGACCGGGCTTAAGCTGACGTTCAACTTAATTTCGGAAGCATACTCCGCCGAGTACCTCGAAAAGCAAATCGCCTCGGACAATATAAAAACCGACGTATTCCTATCCTTCAACCGAAACGCCGACTTTCCTACAAGCCAATCCCGCATACAATCATACGGAGAGAAAGGCTACATCATCCCGCTGAACCGCTTCATAACCGACGCGTCGAATTTGGGGCGGATACTGACGTCGTTCAGCCATTACGACATGAGAACGGTTATGACCGCCGAGGATGGCAATATATATTACGTACCGGCGCTTGATGTTTCGGACATGTCGGAGACGGCGCAGGTTTTTTGGATTAACATCAACTGGCTGAAGCGCCTGAAAATGACAATACCCCAAACAACCGATGAGCTGTACGCGGTTCTGTCGGCGTTTAGGAATAACGACCCGAACGGAAACGGCGTCGCCGACGAAATCCCGCTCGCGGGCGCGACTGACGACGCGAGCTTGCACAGCTATAACTTTCTCATTAACGCCTTCATTTACAACGACCCCGAAAACTCCCGAATGTATCTAAAAAACGGCAGTGTGAGGTTCGCTCCGATTACTAGTGAGTGGCGGCTAGCGATGCAATACCTGAACAGGATGTACAAGGACGGGCTGCTGCACCCGTTTCAGTTTTCGCTGGACAACGCGCAGCTGTCTGAGCTGGCAAACAACCCCGCCGATATACTGGGCGGCTTCACATCGGTAAGCATTACCGACGTGCTGTTCCAAAGCTCGCCGGAGGTTATCAACAACTTCATGCATTTGCCGCCGCTGGCGGGACCCGGAGAGCTGCGGCTAGCGACGGTTAAGACGCCGTTGCCGCACATCGGCGGTTTTATAACGTCGATGTGCAAAAATCCCGCCGCCGCGTTTAGGCTGCTGGACTTGATGCTGAGCGAGGACGCGTTTTTGATATCGTGGTACGGCGAGCGGGGTGTCGACTGGGATTACGCCGCGCCGACCGACATCGACTCGTACGGCTTCCGCGCGAAAATAAAGGTGGGCAACTCGCTGAGCGGTAGGCCGCAGAACAAGCATATCGGCAAGGCCGGACCGTTCTATACGTATCCGCAGTACGTTAACGGCATAACATGGAGCGGCTACGAAGCAGACCAAGCCTATGTAAACGCCCGCGCGTACCGCACCTACGACATGTACCACCCGGACGAGCATATCGGCATGATATGTTCGAAACAGGCTCAGCGCGACAAAACGGACGCCTACACGAATGAACGCATAGTAAGCTTCATCACCGGCGAGGCCGACCCGTACGATGATGCGGTCTGGCGGGAATACCTGGCGGGGTACGAGGCGTTGGGCATTGACGAGCTGATAGCCGAGGCGCAGGCCTCGTATGATTTACTGAAAAAGTAGCGTAGAGGAGGAGCAATTCGCATGAAACGAGTATTGGGGGCGGTAACGCTGTCGATTATTTTGCTGGCGCTGGTTTTCACGGGCTGTCAGGCGAAAAAATCCGATGACAAGCTGGCGGTCTGGCTGGCAAACGCCCGTCTCGACGCGGACGATACGAATGACGAGCTGTACGAACGCGCACGGGACGAGGGGATACTTACTGTGTATTCTACATCCACGAGGATGATTGACGTGGCGAAATCCTTCGAGCGGAACTACCCGGGGCTGTTGGTCAAGGTGCTGGACGTGCGCCCCGCCGACGCGATAGCAATGCTCAAAAACTCGGCCGACGCCGGTGAGTACGACTGCGACGTTTTTCTTTGCTCGGACAGCGACGGCGTTATGGCCGAGGAGCTTCTGCCGAAGGGATATATTTTTAAGTACGTGCCGTCGTTTTTGAAGGACAGGCTAATCCCCGGCAGTGACGGCGACGTGCTGACGCTGATGTACGAGGCCATCATGTTCGTGTACAACGACGAAATATTCGCAGCGCCGCCGGTTAGTAACTGGTGGGAGCTGACCGAGCCGCAGTGGCGCGGCAAGGTTTACATGCCGAACCCGGTACGGAGCGTGACGACGTTCGGCTTTCTGAGTATGTTTATAAAAAACGAGGCTGCATTTGCGCGGGCGCACGAGCAGCGCTACGGCAAGCCGCCCGAGACGCTGCCGGGCGAGGGAGCGGGCAAGGCGTTTTTCCGCGCGCTGGCCGCAAACGGCTTGGTGCTGACCAACTCGAGTGACGAGGTGGCGCAGTGCGTCGGCGAGCCGGGCATTAAAGACGCGAACGTCGGAATTATGGTCTCGAGCAAGCTGCGCCTTTGCGACGTAGGCTACACGCTGGCAGTCAGTAACGACATGCAACCGTACGCGGGGGTGATGTCGCCCAACAACATAATGCTCGCGGGCGGCTCAAAGAACATAAACGCCGCCAAGCTGTTTATCCGCTGGCTGTTCGGCGAGGCCGACGGGCAGGGTGAGGGCTACAAGCCGTATTTGCAAAACGGCGCGTGGTCGGTTCGCACTGACGTCCGCAGCGAAAGCGCGCTCGCATCCGAGCAGATGAACGTTATAGGTATGGACACGAGGTATATTTACGATAATAAGGACGATGTAATGGCGTTCTGGCAGTCTATTGTAGGGGAGGTGTATGCGTATGCATCTGAGCCGCGATAATATCCTGACGGATTTCAATAAAAAACTGAGCTTCCGAGAAAAGCTCAGCACATCGGAAAATATGGTACGTTCCGTCATGCATTTCCACTATCATTATGAAATGTACCATTTAACATCAGCTAACCGGCGCTACTTCATAAACGATAAAATATACGACCTCGAAAAGGGCGACACGATACTGATTGCGCCGTACGAGATACATACGACGGATTACGTCGGGCAGGACGTCTATAGCCGCTTCCTCATAAATTTTACGAGCGACCTGTTTTCGGACGACGAAAAAATTCTGTTGTCGTGCTTTAACGCGCATAAGGTTATCTCCATAAAAAACCCTGAGTTCCACAAGCTGTTCATCCGTATGAAAAACGAGTACGATAATAAAGACGACTGTTATGAAATCGTCATGAAGGCAATACTGATGGAGATACTCGCCGTTATTAACCGCGAATGCAGCGGTGTTGATACGAGCTTCAAGCCCGAGGAAGAGAACACAAAAATCTCGCAGATTCTGAAATACGTGAACAGGCATTACCGCGATAATATATCGCTAAACACGCTGTCGAATGAGTTTTCTTATAGTGCATCTTATATTAGCAAGTATTTCAAGCGGCAGATTGGCACGTCGCTTGTTAATTATGTTAATAACTTGAAGATTATCGAGTCGCAGAAGCTGCTGCAAAACTCTGCGCTGAATATTACAGAGATTGCGTTGGCGGTTGGGTTTGAAAATCCGTCGCATTTTAGCCGGGTGTTTAAGAAGATGACGGATACTTCGCCGTTGGCTTATCGGAAGAATAAAAAGCAGTAACACTGCAAACAAGTCGCCAGTTATTGCAAATTATGCAACAACTGCGCCAACGGCAATACTAATAAGGTTGTAAAGGCGGTGGAGCAAATTGAAGAAGCTAAAAATAT
>CAZJLW010000103.1:0-6284 GCA_964546895.1 uncultured Eubacteriales bacterium
CGTCACTCGCGACGAAAATCCTACCCGACACAAAAATCATCTACGAATACTACAACAACACCGGCAAGCTCGTAAAATCCACATCGGAAACCGCGACGGATTCGCTGTACGGCATGACACGCGACCGGCTGGCCGAAACGTTCGGCGGCTGGAGGATTACGAACTTCACGCCGGAGATTGTCGTTTTGCGAAAAACAATTGAGACGGGTACAAATAATTACATCGTCGGCGTGCAAAACGGCTATGTCGCCATTTTTTACGAGCAGCCGTTCGAGGAATCAAAATTGAAAGAGATGACGAAGACTCCGATTACGACGCTGTCGCTTGAGGAACAGAAGAAGTTGATGGAAGGTATTAAAGTAGTCGGCGACGAGACGCTTGCTAAGGTGTTGCAGGATTACGGAAGCTGATGTGATAATATTTTCACCGCGCATATAGCAAAAACTATTTACATTGACGTTACGTAATGGTTTATACTTGTTTTGTGAGGTGAAGACAAGTGGAATACACGATCAACATTATGAGCAACAATGAGAAATTCGAGGGCTTCAAGCAGAAGTTAATAGACGACAATGAAACTACGTACGGAAAAGAAATCCGTAGCGAATACGGCGACGAGATTGTAGACGCTTCTAACGAGAAACTAAAAGGAATGAGCGACGAGCAATGGCAAAAAGCCGAATCGCTACGTTCCTGTTATGAAGGCTTGCTCCGTACCTCTTTTGAGCAAGGCGATCCCGCAAGCGATGAAGCACAAAAAGCTTGCGACATACACCGCCAATGGCTTTGCATGTTTTGGAAGGATGGCATGTATTCAAAAGAAGCACACAAGGGTATTGCCGAAATGTATGTTTCCGACGACCGATTTACTTCTTATTACGATAAAATTGCTGTCGGTTGTGCAAGCTTTCTTCGCGATGCAATAAATATTTATTGCAAATAGAAGCAAAATAGAAACAAAAATGAAGCTCGCTTTAAGAATCCAAAAAGCGGGCTTTTTTAATTGCGAACGCCATGCGAAAATACGTCATTCATGAAACGAACATCACAACCCCTGACTTTAGTTATTGATTTTTTACCACATTTGTGATAACTTGTTTATAACGCAAACATGAAAAATTTTCCGGCAAACCGTCAACATTTTCGCTGCCCATAAAGATTGGAGCGTACCCATGTCAGATCAGACAACAAACCACATAAAAACCCTAATCACCGAAGCGATTGAAGCAAGGAAAGCCGCCTACACCCCGTACTCAAACTTCAAAGTAGGCGCAGCCTTACTAACCGCCGACGGCAAAATTTACCGCGGCTGCAACATCGAAAACGCCGCCTACTCACCGAGCAACTGCGCCGAACGGACAGCCATCTTCAAGGCGGTCAGCGAAGGCGAACGCAATTTTACGGCGATAGCCGTCGTCTGCGGCAAGGAACCCGAACCGGAGCTTATCGGCTCACCATGCGGCGTTTGCAGACAGGTTATGGTTGAGTTTTGTCGACCCGATTTTCAGGTAATAATGGCTAAAGGTGTCGATGATTATAAAATTATGACGCTCGGGGAACTGCTTCCCAGCGCGTTTTTACCGGAGGTTCTATAAAGAGATTTAATAACGAGGAGGGGTAGGATAAAAAATGGACAATTCGACGACAAATTTTAAGTATTGTAAATTCTGCGGCGCACAGATAGATTTGGACTGCGTAGTATGTCCGAAATGCGGAAAGCAAATCGAGCTACTCAAATACGAGAACCAACCAACAGCGGCTCAGCCGACAGTCGTTATAAACAACACTAACAGTAATACCAACAGCAACATAAATAACAATGCCACCGGCATGAACGCGGGCATGATGATCTCAACAAAAAGTAAATGGGTTGCGTTTTTGCTATGCCTGTTTTTGGGTGTATTTGGGATACACCGATTTTATGTTGGCAAAATAGGAACGGGAATAATATATCTGTTAACCGGCGGGCTGCTTGGGTTCGGTATATTTATTGACCTAATAATAATATTGTGCGGCTCTTTTAGAGACAGCTACGGGCATTTCTTGAAACGGTAGATACGTATAGAATTGTTTTTTACCGATTGCAACGCCTTTGGAGCTTTGCGTCGGTTCTATAAATATACTCAAGGAGGAACTAAAATGAAATCAGCAAAAATTTTATTGGCAGCGGTAATGTCTGTTGCGATGCTTGGTGGCTGTGCGTCGAAACCGGCCGCTACCCCCGTACCGACGCCGGAACCAACGGCTACAGCCGCACCGAGCGCGGAGCCGTCTGCGACGCCTACGGCAGCAGCATCAACGTCGGCGTATGAGCTGGCGCTCGTTACCGATATCGGTACGATCGACGACAAGTCCTTTAACCAAGGCTCTTGGGAAGGCTTGGAGAAGTACGCGAAGGAATTCAACAAGACCTACAAGTATTACCAACCGGCCGAGAAAACGACCGACTCGTACATCGCGACTATTGACTTAGCCGTAAAGGGCGGCGCGAAAGCCATCGTTTGCCCGGGCTTCCTGTTCGAGCCCGCCGTTTTAAAGGCGCAGGACAAGTACCCGGATATCAAGTTCATACTGCTTGACGGCGTACCGAACAGCGGCGACTACAGCGACGTCAAAATCGCAGACAACACCGCTTCCGTATTTTACAGAGAAGAACAGTCCGGTTTCTTAGCCGGTTACGCCGCTGTTAAAGACGGCTACACTAAGCTCGGCTTCATGGGCGGTATGGCTGTTCCGGCGGTAGTACGTTTCGGTTACGGCTTCGTACAGGGCGCGGAATACGCCGCCGAAGAAATGAAGCTCGCCGCCGGCACTGTCGAAGTAAAGTACAACTACACCGGCACGTTCGCGCCTTCGCCTGAGATACAGTCCAAGGCCGCTTCTTGGTACCAGACCGGCACGGAAGTTATTTTCGCTTGCGGCGGTGGTATTTGCAGCAGCATCATGGCCGCGGCCGAAGCTGGCAACGCAAAGGTTATCGGCGTAGACGTAGACCAGAGCGCCGAGTCCAAGACGGTTATTACGTCGGCTTTGAAAGAGCTGGGCAACTCCGTTTACGACATTCTTAAGCTGTTCTACGACAACAAGTTCCCGGGTGGCACCGCTGTTACGCTGGCCGCTTCCGATGACGGCGTAGGTTTACCGGCTGATTTCTCACAGTTCAAGCAGTTCACGAAGGAAGAGTACGAAGCAGTATTCGCCAAGCTCGCGAAGGAAGAAATCAAGCTCACCGCCGACAAGAACGGCGACAAAGAAGTTGCACTCACCGATTTAGCTGTTAAGGCCGTTAAGGTATCCGAAATTAAATAATGCAAATAGCCGCGGGGTAACTCGCGGCTATTTTTAAATATATATTGGGTCTATGTTTTTTAAATCACAAAATTCATTGCAAATGCTGGAGTTGATGATAGTTGAGTAATATTTAGACACGGATTTAACGGATTTACACGAATTTACACGGATTTTTTGAAAACCGTAGACGTATTAACAAAGCTCATGACGCACAAAACGATAGGAAATAATTAGGATTACTTTGTACTTTGTTTGAATATTAAATCCGTGCTAATCCGTGTAAATCCGTTCAATCCGTGTCTAATGGTGTTATTAATTGTTAAGAAAGAGGTGTAGGCGTGGAATACATTATTGAAATGCTTAACATAACGAAACGCTTTCCGGGTATTACGGCTAACGACGGCATAACGTTGCAACTTGCAAAAGCCGAAATCCACGCGCTGCTGGGCGAGAACGGCGCCGGGAAATCGACGCTCATGAGCGTGTTGTTCGGGCTGTATCAGCCCGAGGAAGGCGAGATCAAAAAAGACGGGCGCACCGTCAGGATAAACAACCCGCGCGAAGCGAACGACTTGGGTATAGGCATGGTACATCAGCATTTTAAGCTGGTCGAGAATTTCACGGTGCTGGAAAATATTATATTGGGGACGGAAACGGTTAAGCTCGGCAATGTGCTGGTAATGGACGAGGCACGCAAAAAGGTCATGGCGCTAAGCGAGCGCTACCGGCTGAGCGTCGATCCCGACGCGCTGATTTCGGACATAACGGTCGGAATGCAGCAGCGCGTCGAAATCCTGAAAATGCTCTACCGCGAAAACGAGATACTGATTTTCGACGAGCCGACTGCCGTGCTTACGCCGTCGGAGATTCGCGAGCTGATACAGATTATGAAGAACCTACGCGACGAGGGCAAGTCGATACTGTTCATCACGCACAAGCTCGACGAGATAAAGGAAGCGGCGGGGCGTTGCACGGTGCTGCGCAAAGGGAAGCTCGTAGGCACGGTCGATGTGGAAGGTGCGAGCAAGGAAGAGCTGAGCCGGATGATGGTCGGACGTGACGTCAACTTGGTTCTGCAAAAGGAAGCGAACACCCCGGGCGACGTCGTGCTTTCCGTAAAGAACCTGAGCGTGAAGTCGCCGAGTACGCAAAAAAACCTCGTCGACAACGTCAGCTTCGACGTGCGTAAAGGCGAGATCGTATGCATAGCGGGCATCGACGGGAACGGACAATCCGAGCTGGTTTACGCCGTGACGGGCTTGATGCGGACAAGCGGAGGGCGCATCAGCATTTCCGGGACAGACGTAACGGGCGCACCGGTGCGCAAACGATACGAGAAGGGGCTTGCGCTTAGCCATATTCCGGAGGACAGGCATAAATTCGGGCTGGTGCTGGACTACGACTTGGCCGAGAACCTCGTACTGCAAACTTACAACAACAAAAATTTTTCCGCGAATGGATTTTTGCGGTTCAACAAAATATATGAGAACGCGGACATGTTGATAAGCAAGTTCGACATACGCTCCGGTCAGGGCGCGAAAACTACCGTGCGCAGCATGTCCGGCGGCAATCAGCAGAAGGCAATCATCGCGCGCGAGCTGGAACGCAGCCCCGCGATACTCGTAGCCGTGCAGCCGACGCGCGGCTTGGACGTCGGCGCGGTCGAGTATATTCATAAGACGCTCGTCGCCGAGCGCAACAAAGGCACGGCTATTTTGCTCGTTTCGCTTGAGCTTGACGAGGTTATGAACCTGAGCGACAGGATACTTGTAATATCGAAGGGGCAGCTCGTCGCGGAGCTTGACCCGCGGTCGGTAAGCATGGAGGAACTCGGCCTGTATATGTCCGGCACGAAAAGACAGGAGGCGTACGCATGAAGGACGGTATAAAAAATCTTACGGCTTCGTTGGCGGCGATAGCTATCGGCTTGCTGTTCGGGCTTGTTATATTGTTCATCAGCAACCCCTCCGACGCACTGAAGGGCTTCGGGACGATACTCATGGGCGGCTTCGCGGGGGGAATGAAGGGCGTCGGCGACGTGTTCTACATTGCGACGCCGCTTATTCTTACGGGGCTGTCGGTCGGCTTCGCTTTTAAGACCGGGCTGTTTAACATCGGTGTTACGGGGCAGTTTACATTCGGGGCTTATTGCGCGATATTTGTCGGGTTGCGTGGCGCTGGGTTGCCGCCGTACCTGCACTGGGGGCTGGCGCTGCTTGCGGCTTTCGCGGGGGGCGGGCTTTGGGCTATGCTGCCGGGTATTTTGAAAGCGTTTCTCAATGTTAACGAGGTTATTTCGTCGATTATGATGAACTACATAGCGATGTACTTCGTCAATATGTGCGTCAGAAGCGACCCGCGGCTGTTCGATAAGCTGCGCAACCAATCGAAAATCATACCCGCGTCTGCCGTTATCCCGAAGTGGGGGCTTAATAGGCTTTTCTCAGGTTCGAGTATTAACGCGGGCATATTCGTAGCCGTCGTTGTCGCGATTGTGATTTATATCGTCCTGAACAAGACTACGTTCGGCTTCGAGCTGAAGGCTTGCGGCTTCAACAAAAACGCGAGCCGATACGCCGGTATTAACGAGAAGCGCAGCATCATCTCGTCCATGATGATAGCCGGGGCGCTGGCTGGGCTTGGCGGCGGGCTCATATTGCTTGCGGGTTCGGGCAGGCATATCGAAATCGTCGATGTGCTGGCGACCGAGGGATTCATGGGGATTCCCGTTGCGCTTCTTGGGCTTTCTAATCCTATCGGGATTATTTTTTCGGCGTTGTTTATCGCGTATATTTCGCAGGGCGGGTTTTATATGCAGCTTTATAATTTTGCCCCCGAAATCATCAATATCATTATCGCGTCGATTATTTATTGCAGCGCGCTTTCGCTTACCGTTAAAAAATATTTCGAGCGCAGACGGCTCATTAAGTCGAAAGGAGCGGATGGTCGATGAATACTTTCTTTTTCCTCTTTCAACAGACAATGTTCTTTTC
>CAZJLW010000103.1:6384-8610 GCA_964546895.1 uncultured Eubacteriales bacterium
CCGTTTACGAATGTGTTCAGATTGCAAACCGTGCCGGTGCTTAGTGGTATTCCGCTTATCGGGCCGATGCTGTTTACGAATGCTTATATCACGACTTACGTAGGGCTGGTTATTTTGCCGGTGTCGTGGTTCGTTGTATACAAAACGCGCTTCGGGCTGCGGTTGCGCTCGTGCGGCGAGCATCCGCAAGCCGCGGACTCCGTCGGCATCGACGTCTGGCGTATGCGCTATGCCGGTGTGCTGATTTCCGGCGCGTTGGCCGGGCTTGGCGGGCTGATTTTTGTTATCCCGACTTCGGTTATTTTTAACGCTGACGTGGCCGGTTACGGCTTCCTGTCGCTCGCCGTGCTTATTTTCGGTCAGTGGAAGCCCGGGCGGATTTTTATCGCGGCGCTGTTCTTCGGCTTCGCCAAAACCGTTTCGGCCACGTATGCGTCGGTTCAGGTGCTTGCCGGGCTGGGATTGTCCGATTATATCTACAAAATTATTCCGTACGCCGCTACGCTTGTCGTGCTTGCGTTTACGTCAATGAAATCACAAGCGCCGAAGGTTGCGGGTGTGCCGTACGATAAAGGAGCAAGGTAATATGAGGTTTTACGATGTAATTAAAAAAAAGCGTGACGGTCACGTGTTGTCGACCGAGGAAATAGAATTTTTCGTGCGCGCGGTGTCAGACGGCTCCGCGCCTGATTACCAGACTGCGGCGCTGTTGATGTCGATTTTTTTCAGCGGAATGGACGAGAGGGAGACGGCCGACTTGACGCTGGCGATGGCGCGGTCTGGGGATATGGTGGACTTGTCGCCGATTGCCGGTGTTAAGGCAGATAAGCATTCCACGGGCGGCGTCGGGGATAAGACTACGCTCGTGGTTGCGCCGATCGTAGCGGCTTGCGGCGTAAAGGTCGCGAAAATGTCCGGACGCGGCTTGGGGCATACGGGCGGGACGGTCGATAAGCTGGAATCCGTACCTGGCACGCGTACGGATTTGGATATGCGGACGTTTTTCGATATCGTCGGCAGAACGGGGCTGGCCGTTATCGGGCAGAGCGAGAACCTTGCTCCTGCTGATAAGAAGTTATATGCGCTCCGGGACGTTACGGCTACGGTTGATAATATTCCGCTGATTGCGGCCAGTATTATGAGTAAGAAGCTGGCGGCGGGTTCGGATGTTATCGTGCTGGATGTCAAGACCGGGTCGGGCGCGTTTATGAAAACGGAGGAAATGGCGCGTAAGCTTGCGAAGACGATGGTGGACATAGCCGTGCGAGCCGGGAGGAAGTGCGACGCGGTTATTTCCAATATGGATGTACCACTCGGACATGCGGTCGGGAATAGATTAGAGGTGCTGGAGGCTCTGGAGGTGCTGGAAGGCGGCGGGCCGGTGGATTTGATTGATGAGTGCTTGCTGCTGTCGGCTAAGATGCTGGAGCTGGCGGGGCTTGGCAATTATGAGGTTTGCCGGGGGCTTGCTGCGGAGAAGATTGCTAATGGGCAGGCTTATAATAAGTTGCTGGGGATGTTCGAAGCGCAAGGCGGGGATGTTTCTTATTTGATTAATCCCGGGAAGTTTGAACAGGCTCGGTATGAGATTGATGTTAGGTCGCAGGCGGACGGGGTTATACGCGGTATGAATACCGAGGGGATAGGTATTTTGTCCGTTATGCTTGGCGCCGGGAGAGAGACTAAGGAAAGTGCTATTGATTATGCCGCCGGTATGTATGTTGAGGCCAAGACCGGGGATAAGGTTCGGAAGGGGGATGTTATTGCGCGGCTGCTTACCAATGATGTGGGTATTGTGGATAGGGCAGCGGGGTTGTATTTGGATAATGTTGTGATTGAGTGAGTTGGCGGTTGAGTGGTTGGTGAAAAAATAAAAAACACCGAAAATCGGTGTTTACAAATGGGTAAAAACTGTTATAATAAAGAAGGGCAATTGCCACAGATGTGGTTCGCCCGCGTTGGTAAAATATTTAACCACTCGCTATTGGCGGTAGCAGAGTGGTTTTTTCTTTATCTTAACAGTGTAATTAACTGCACGATAAAGGAGAGAAGCAGTAATAAAAATGTGCCGAATGCAAAAATAACTTGCATATGCTCGTCAAATTTTTTCATACGCGTCACCCCCAATCTTTGTAAGATGAAAGGCGAACCACATCCACTCAATTGCCCAGGGCGGAAATTTACACCCTAAATGTATAATAACAAAATATTCCATAATTCGCAATT
>CAZJLW010000103.1:8710-12240 GCA_964546895.1 uncultured Eubacteriales bacterium
CCCCGAAAAAAACAAAGGAGCTGCAAACAACACAGCTCCTCCTCATTAACACTAAATTACCAACAACCAAACACACAAACCCTACTTATAAACCGGCCCATAAACCCCACAAGCCCTATAATCCGCAGCTTCAAGCCCCTCAGTACCAAAAGCAGCCCAGCAATGCGGCCTATAAACCATCTCATCGCCCACATTATGCATATTAACCGGGATACGCAGCATCGAAGCCAGCGTAATCAAATCCGCTCCGACATGCCCGTAAACAAACGCACCATGATTAGCGCCCCAGTTAGCCATCACGCTATAAACATCCTTAAACGCGCCTTTACCGGTCAGAATCGGAACGAACCAAGTCGAAGGCCAAGTCGGATCAGTCCTATCAAGCAGCGTCTTATGAACGTTACCCGGCAAATCAATCGTATACCCTTCAGCAATCTGCAACACAGGACCCAGTCCGTCAATCAAATTAACGCGCGCCATAGTAACCGGCATTTCGCCTTCCGTCGCGAATGTCGACGAGAACCCGCCGCCGCGGAAATACCCGAGGCTAGCCGGACTCCACGTCGTCGCCTTAAGGCAGGCCGATATGTCGTCGTCTTTAACGTCCCACCAGTTCTTCATTACGGAGTTACGGCTTTCGTCCTTCATAGCGCCGGTTGCATCAAGCGCGGCCGCGCCGGAATTAATCAGATGAATAAAACCATTACGAGACCGTCCCGTCAGCTCATGATTAGTCACGCGTTTAACGGCATCGGGACTCCAATACGTACGTACATCGGCGAAAACAGAAGCCTTGCCGGTAAGCAGTGTTTGAAACAGCATAGTTACGCCGTTAAGCGTATCATTCTCAGTAGCGAACACGAGCGGCTGCTTCTTCCCGTTCCAGTCGAACGTCGAGCATAAAATAGCCTCGGTGAAATCCCCGTTAGGCATAAAATCCGTCCACATGCGTTGCCCTTGGAAGCCACCGGCAATAGCGTTGCGGCCAAGCGCCTCTTCGGGAAACCCGATTTCCTTAAGCTTCGGATTACCTTTTAAAATATCGTTGCAGATAAGCGTCATCTTAACGACGAACTCCCACTCGCGCTGCTTCTGCTCGTCGCTGTGGGGCTTCGCGTTCTTATCTATACCCTCGCGGCAGTTAGCCTTAACCCACGCAAGAGCCTTCTCGTATTCGTCCTTATCGTAAATACCCAGATCGACACGGCGGATAATCTCCGACATATCGACATACTCGGCGCGTATTCCCAGATATTTTTGGAAGAACGACGCATCGCAGTTCGAACCGGCTATGCCCATCGAAACCGAACCGATATTAACGTAGCTTTTGTTTTTCATAGCGCCCGCGGCAACCGCACAGCGCGCGAATCGTAGCAGTTTTTCGGAGATGTCGTTCGGGATTCTTTTGTCGGACGAGTCAAGCACATCGTTGCCGTAGATGCTGAACGCCGGTAAACCCTTTTGCGCGTGCGCAGACATAACAGCCGCCAAGTAAACCGCGCCCGGGCGTTCCGTTCCGTTAAAGCCCCAGACGGCTTTTATCGTCTGCGGGTTCATGTCCATCGTCTCGCTGCCGTAGCACCAGCATGGTGTAACCGTCAGGGTCGCGGATACGTTTTGCAGGCGGAATTTTTCGTCGCAAGCCGCCGCTTCGCACGCGCCGCCGATTGTCGAGTCCGCAATAATGCACTCTACCGGGCTGCCGTCAGCGTGGAACACGTTCTCGCTAATAAGTCGCGCGGCTGCATTCGCCATATCCATAGTCTGCTGCTCGAGCGATTCGCGTACGCCGCCCCATCTGCCGTCTATTGTCGGTCTGATTCCTATCCTTATGTTCATAGCCATTACCTCCCTTTATTAATCTATTACTTGTACTGCTCAAATTTTATGGACTTAATAACAATGTCTTCGTTCGGCTTGTTGTTGTCGCCTACGTCTACCGCTGCAATTTTGTCGACGATGTCCATGCCCTCGATAACCTGACCGAAAACCGTGTAGCCGTAGTCAAGCTCGGGACTGCCGCCGACTTCAAGATACTTTTGTGCAATCTCGGTCGGGAACAGCATCGACATCAGTATCTCATTGTCGTTTTCGTCCTTGCCGATAGGCTCGTCCTGCTGCTCAAGAATGCGCTCAAGCTCCGCCTTGGCCTCTTCCGCAACCTTGTCGTTCTGCACGATGTAAAACTGACTGCCGTTAGTATCAACGCTGTCAGGTGTATGCGCCATAGCAAGCGCGCCCCTGATGTGGTGCAGCGACGGCGTTATCTCCGCTTCAAAAACGCCTTTCCAAATACTTTCGCCGCCCGAGCCGGTGCCGGTCGGATCACCGCTCTGTATGACGAAATCCTTTATTACGCGGTGGAAGGTTACGTTGTCGTAGTAGCCGTCTTTGGCATGTGTAACGAAATTCTCAACGCTCTTCGGCGCGTATTCCGGGAAGAAGCGCAGCTTGATTGTACCGAGCGACGTTTCCATTACAGCGATATCCTCGCCTGACTTCGGCGCGGAAAGCTGCGGAAGCACGATTGGTTCCGCGGGTACCTTCGGTTTAGCATCCGCGGGCGCGGTGGCTGTTGCTGCCGGTGTAGGCGTAGCTGCCGGGGCGTCCGGTGTGGGGGATGGTGTCGTGGCTTTTTGCCCGCACGCCGTCGTAAGAGTTACGGCCGCGAGACATAGCACTGTGCATATTTTTTTATACATTATAGTTATTCCTTTCAGCAAAGTTTATTTTCCTGCGTATTTCTCAAATTTTATGGATTTTATAACTACGTCCTCTTTCGGCTTGTCGCTTTTATCTACCTCTACCGCCGCAATTTTGTCTACGACGTCCATGCCCTCAATAACCTGTCCGAAAACCGTATAGTCAAAATCCAACCCCGGTTGTCCGCCTTCATTGATGTACTTCTGCAAAATATCTTTAGGATACAGCATCCCAAGCGTTGTAGGCTTACCCTTCTCGTCTTTGCCTATGACCTGCGACTGAGTTTTCATAGCTTTTTCCATTTCGGACTTCGTACCGTCGTCAAGCTTACCGTTCTGTACGATGTAAAACTGGCTGCCGTTGCTGCTTGTACTCTGTGCGCTCCGCGCCATAGCCAGCGCGCCGCGAATGTGGTGCAGCGACGGCGTCGCCTCCAGCTCGAACGTGCCGCCCCAAATACTTTCGCCACCCATGCCGGTACCCTCCGGGTCGCCGCCCTGAATAACGAAATCCTTTATTACCCTGTGAAAAATTACGTTATCGTAATAACCGTTTTTCGCGTGCGTAATAAAATTTTCAACCGCCTTGGGTGCGTATTTCGGGAAGAACCTGAGCTTGATAACACCGAGAGACGTTTCCATGACTGCTATATCATCGCCCTTCGAGGGATTTGAAAGCTGCGGCAGCGGAACGACTACACCGAGACCCGCGCAACCCGTCGCCAGGCACATAAACGTCATGCAAATCATTAAACCTATTTTCCTTAACATTACGCCTTTCCTTTCCTGATAAGATTTCCGCGCCGACAATTATTAGCGGCGCGGTTA
>CAZJLW010000104.1:0-6427 GCA_964546895.1 uncultured Eubacteriales bacterium
GTTATCTGTTAACCCCAAAAGAAAATCCGTAGAAGTACCAAGAATCTGAGCTATTGCCCTCAACTCAATATCAGTAATAAACCTCTGCCCGCTTTCAATACGCTGAACTGCATTTTTGTCTAAATCCAAGCCGGACAATTGAAGCCTGTCAGAAAGTCCTTTTTGTGAAGTCTTGGGTTGCAACTGCTTTCTTAAAACTGATATTTTCTTTCCGCTAATATTAAGTGTTCCATCGTTGTTTTTGTTTTTATACATACATATCCATTTCCTTTTTGACATTCACTACTTGTTTTTTTATTTATCATATGCTAGAATTTTTCTAATATGACACCAAGTGAATGTCACAAATGCAAGAATAGTATGTATTTTCGAGGAGCTTGGTAGTGATGGTGGTAATCGTCATGACTTTAGTTAATAGTGGATTGGACTAAAGATAGTAAATGTATAAACCATTGATTCATTATAACCTACAAGTTATAATACTATGGGAGCGGGGGAATACTATTGTTTAAGATAAAATTTTATAAAGACAGACAAGGTAATGAGCCTATAAACGATTTTCTAAAGGAGCTTGATCTCAAAGCAGCAACAAGTAAAAACGATAGAATAAATTTAAGCAAAGTTTTAGAATATATTAAAATATTAAAAACTTATGGAACAAGATCCGGTGAGCCTTATGTAAAGCACATAGAAGGCGATTTATGGGAATTGCGACCGCTAGGCAATCGGATATTTTTCTTTTATCTAAAAGACAACGCCTTTATACTTTTGCACCATTTTGTAAAGAAAACCCAAAAAACACCTCTACGAGAAATAGATCAAGCAAGACGAAATATGAAAGACGTTATAGAGAGGAGTAAGGAATATGAATAAATATATTGAATCATTAACAGATTTCGACGATTTAAAATTTAATTCCTTGACGCAAGATGAACTTGACGAAATTGATTTAAAAGTAAAAATAGTAGGCGAAATCATTAACGCACGTCAGAGCAAGGAAATCACGCAACAGGCATTAGAAGAATTAAGCGGAGTACGGCAGCCAATTATAGCCAGACTTGAAAACAACGTTACAGACCCACAACTAACCACCATACTAAAGATTTTACGCCCATTAGGAAAGACGTTGACTGTTACGGATATACAAGTAAGCAAATAAAAAATGCGGCTAAATCGGCCGCATTTTTTATTTGCTACTATTCCAATATCGATATCCCATTAATTATTATTCTCTCCACAAGCGCAGCAATCTCCTCCGGCGCTTCCTTCATCCCGCCCAGTAACCACGCCTGAAAAACCCCGACACATCCCGACGCGACAAACGAAAAAAAATAACCAAACCGCACCTCATCCTTATTCTGAAACGCCTTCGACCAGTCGGCAAGGCATTTTTCCTTTATGACTGCCTTCAAGCGGTCTAAAAACGCGGCGTCACCGTTTTTGCTCATAAGCACCGCCGCCATCTCCGAGTTCTCCGACATGTATTGAAAAATATCGGTGAGCATCGGCAGCGGAGTTTTTTTGAGTCGGTCAGGCCGGTGTGCGTCGATGATAGCGTTAAATTCCTCGAACATCTCGTTCTGTATTTGCTCGACCATATCGTAAATATCCTTATAATGGAGATAGAATGTTCCCCTGTTAATATCTACCAGCTCGGATATTTCGCGGACGGTTATACTTTTTACCGGTTTTTGCGCAAGCAGCTCAGCCAGTCCTTGGCGCAGCTGCTTTTTTGTTTTCCTGACCCTGCGGTCGATGACATCGCTCATTTTTTCCTCCTTCTCAACACATACTAGCCACAGTGTTGATTAACGTACAACTGCAAGAATATTTGCTTATTGCATTACGCAACCGCCATAAATATAATACGATTGTAAATCATTAATTAACAACTGTCAATTAACTTCCTGACTGTTAAAGGAGAGCGATTATAATGAAGAGATTTTTAGCGTTACTACTTTCAGCGGCTATGTGCTTTTCGATTCCGACGACGGGCTTTGCGGCGCAGAATGTCGGCAATCTCAAAGACGAGACGATTTTTGTCATTCTTAATGACACCGGCAAGCCGAAGGATGTTTTCGCCGTCAACTACTACGAAAACCACAGCGGCGGCCTGACCGATTACGGCAACTACGAATACGTCCGCAACATCACATCGAAGGACGCGCTTACAAACGAAAACGGAACCGTAAAAGGCGTCGTACCGGACGGTTCGTTTTATTACGAGGGCAAGCTGTCCGGCAGCGAAATTCCTTGGAACATAAACGTCACATACTCACTGAACGGTAAAAAAATCGAAGCCCGTGACTTAGGCGGCAAAAGCGGCGCGTTGAAAATCGAGGTTGACATCTCGCAGAATACAAAGGCCGACAGCGTGTTTTTCGACAACTACGGGCTACAGATTTCCACGACACTGGACAGCGGCAAGTGCCGCAACATAAAAGCCGAAGGCGCAACGATCGCAAGCGTCGGCAGCAACAAAAACTTAACGTTCACGAAAATGCCCGGAGCTACCGCTACATATGCGATCACGGCAGACGTGACGGATTTTGAGATGCAAGCCATATCGATAAACGGCGTGTTTCTGGGAATGAATCTAAATTTTGACACGGCAGACATAGCATCGAAATTCGACGAGCTAAAGGACGGCACAAAGCGGCTTGACGACGGCGCAATCGAGTTCATGGACGGCACATCGGAGCTTCGGGACGGCGCGGCAGAGCTCAACGACGGCGTGGCGAAGCTTCTGGACGGCGTTACGGAGCTTGTTGACGGCACGTCAGAGCTTAAAGACGGCGTTGACTCGCTTGACGAAGGCGTCGTAAAGCTGCTGGACGGCACAACCGAGCTTAAAGACGGCGTTGTCGAACTGCACGACGGCACGACTAAGCTGAAAGACGGTACAATCGAGCTGCGCGACGCGTCAGTCGATTTAAATGACGGCGCGGCAAAATTAAACGACGGTGCGAACGAGCTTCGTAACGGTATCGGCGAGCTGTATGACGGCAGCGTGGAACTGTACGACGGAATCGTAAAACTGAGTGACGGTGGCAAGAAGCTCGTCGACGGCACGCAGGAGTTAAACGACGGCGTTTCCAAGGCTTACGACGGCGTTCAAAAGCTTAACAGCGGCGCGCACGAGCTGCTGAGCGGCGCCAGCGAGTTTGGCACGAAGATGACTGAGCTTAATAGCAAGTCGTCATCGCTTACGGTCGGTTCGCGGGAAATAACAGGCGCGCTTAGCAAGCTAAAGCTTGCGACGCAATCGTTGAACTCTACATCATCGCAAGCGCTCGTAACCGCTTCCGAAACTTACTCAACCGCGCTTATGAATACATCGCTCGGACTGACTAACGCATCGAACAGCATAGCAAGCATGGTTAATACACTGAAGGCGCTGAACAACCCACAAGTCAACGCCGTATTAAGCGGCTACGGCGAAGCTGTCGCCGGGGTTCAAAAATCCGCAGCAGCTGTTACTAGCCTTAACACCAGCTACTCGCAGATACATGCCGGAATAGAAACAGCAAGCAAGGCTTCCTCCGGTGCCGGTGAGCTGGCCGATTCGATAGCAAAGCTTGCGTCCGAGTACGGCAAAATAGACGCAGGCATAACAAGCTACACCGACGGTGTCAGCAAAATCGAAGTAGCCTACAGGCGCATTCATACGGCAATAGTAGAGGTCTCAAACGGTACGACTAACCTGAAAAACGGCATTAACGACATGTACACGGGCGCGGCTGAATTGAAAGACGGAACCGTCGAGTTGTATGACGGTATTGGCGAGTTGCTGGACGGCGGCAGAAAGTTAAAGGACGGCGTGTCCGACTTGTCTGACGGCGCGTCCGAGCTTAACGACGGAACGGCTGAATTGAAAGACGGGACAGAGAAGCTGTATGACGGCGTGGTTGAGCTGAGCGATGGCGCGGCGGACTTGGACGACGGAGTTGTCAAGCTGCTGGACGGAGTTACGGAACTGTCGGACGGCGTTATCGAGCTTTCGGACGGAGTGAAGGATTTGAAAGACGGCGCGGCTAAGCTACACGACGGCAGCACCAAGCTGTACGATGGCATGAATGAACTTTACGGTGGCAGCAACGACTTGTACGACGGCGTCGTAAAGCTGTCGGACGGCGCGGTCGAACTGGCCGACGGAACATTCGAGCTACGCGACAAAACAAAAAATATCGACACCGACGTCACATCCGAAATAGATAATAGAATAAAAGACATGGCAAAATCGGATTACAAACCTGTTTCATTCGTATCGAGGCAGAACACGAATATTTCATCCGTCCAGTTTATAATGAAAACGGACGCCATAACTAAGCCCACAGTAGAAGCCCCGCCGGAGACCGCGGTACCGAAGCAGTCGTTCTGGCAGAAGCTTTTGAAGCTGTTCGGAATAGAAAAGTAATAACAAACGTAAAAAAAGGAACGCTGATTTTTGTCGGCGTTCCTTTTTTTACGATTTTTTCGGGTTCAAAACACAGGCTTGACTTTATTATTGAAATATAGTATAATTATTTCACAATTAAGCACGCGGATGTGGTGGAATTGGCAGACACGTAAGATTCAGGTTCTTATGGAGGCAACTCTGTGCAGGTTCAAGTCCTGTCATCCGCACTTCTTTGAAAGCTGTCAAATATTTATTTGACAGCTTTTAGTATATCTGTAGATATTAGATATTCGCGTTTTAAGAGAGGTAACATATGCCGGATAAACGTAAGATGTGGTTACACGCGGCCATAAATCCTAAGACACTGCTATTTTTCTTTATGTTTGCGGCGGCTGTTATAGTGCTGATAGTTTCGGTATTGCCGAACAACGACACCGTTTCCATTAACAGCGAGCGCAGTAAACCATATAATACAGGCTGGCTGCTCGAAAACGAATCCACCATCATACAGTTACCCCACTTCGCCAAAACTAAGGCGAACGACGTAGTCGTCATATCAAAAACCCTCACCGAGCTTTCTCACAGCGATAACATCGCCATCTCGTTCATCTCCTCATTGCAATCGGTAAAAATAGAAGTCGGCGACAAAATCATTTACGAATACTGCCAGAACCCGGACGTCTATTTCGACGTACAACCGCCACCGGCGTGGCACATCGTCCGGCTCTCGCGCGATATGGAGGGGCAGACACTGCGCATCACGTTCAGCTCGCCGTTTGATAACTACGCGGGCGTTCTGAACAGTATCGAAATCGGTACGAAATACGCAAATGTCATCAGCTTTTTACGCAGCCGGCTGGTAAGCCTTGCACTTTGCTTCACGATATTCGTCTTTGGTGTTTTTGTCGTTGTCATTTATCTGTTTTCCCGCAACAAAATCCCCGAGCTGAGCAAATTTTTGTATCTTGGGCTTGCGTCAATTCTGGTTTCATTATGGTCGGCGTGCGAAACCAAAGCCATGCAGATTTTCACCGGCAATGTGCAGCTTATTATGTTTGTAACGTTCCTGTCGATTATGCTGTTTCCGATAGCTTTTCTGTTGTTCTTTAGAGAAAGCTTTTCTGGTAGAATCAAGGCGACCGCGAACGTGTTCCTCGCCTTGTTCAGCTTTTATTTTATAGCGGTCGTCTCAATGCAGGTTTTTAGCATTGCAAACCTTAACGATTATTTCGTTTATTTCTTAGCGGCAATCGCCGCAATGCTTATTTTTATTTTCGTCAGTGTTATTTATATGTTCATGAAAAATAAATCAACACAGACTGCGATTCCGGTCATAGCCGTGACTTTTGTTCTGGTTTTCGCTTTGATTGATATGTACCGTTATTTGTTCGGACAGCTGATTTTAACAAGCTACTCCGATACCTCGTTGTACGTCCGCGTAGGCATACTGCTTATGATCTTCACGCTCGGTTATTCGTCCGTCAAGCAGATGTTCGTGTACTACACTGAAAGCACTAAAACTACAATTTACAAAACGCTCTCGCAGACAGATCCTTTAACGGGCTTGAAAAACAGGGCGTATGTCGTGGAAATGTACCCAAAAATATTCGACGACTCTATACGTAACAAATACTATTTCTCAGTCATACTACTGGATATTGACAACTTCAAAAACTACAACGACCATTACGGCCATAGCGCCGGTGATGTCGTAATCGCGTCCGTCGCACGAGCGTTGCAGTCGGCAGTCTGCCGCCCGCTCGATGTGGCGGTACGTTACGGCGGCGAGGAATTCCTCGTGCTGCTACCGCTGTCGGATAGGGACGGCGCGCTGTTCGTAGCCGACAAAATTAAAAATACAATAACCGAACTCGGCATGACCCACGAATACAACACTGCCGCCCGAATAGTCACCGTTTCGCAGGGTGTGTGCAGCGCTATTCCCGTGCAGGGGGATACGCTGGAGCTGTTTATAGACCGCGCCGATCAGGCGCTTTATGAGGTTAAGAAAAGTAATAAGAATGGGTA
>CAZJLW010000104.1:6527-12239 GCA_964546895.1 uncultured Eubacteriales bacterium
CTTAATCTTGCCATCTCAATCGATAACGGCAACACATGGCGCGATATGCTCGTACTCGAAACAACCCCGGCGAATACTCGTACCCGGCGATAATCTATTCCGATAAGAAGCTGCACATAGCGTACACATGGAAACGCGAGCGCATAGCCTACTGGGATGTCACTCTTGAATAATGCAGCCCAACAATCGCTTCAAACAGCAACAAATCCTCAGGCGTAGTTATCTTAAAATTACTTTTTTCACCGGTAACTAACGCGACGCGCCCACCTGTTTTCATAATCATCTGGCAGTCGTCCGTCGCGTCGGATACGCCGCCGTCTCTCAGAAAATCCTCGTGCGCCCCGTATATCAGCCCGAACCGAAACGCCTGAGGCGTTTGCACGTGAAACAGTTCGTTTCTGTTTAACACCTCGTCGGCGAACTCGCCGCCGCTTTTTATGATAGTGTCAGTAGCCGGGATTACGGTGTTAGCGGCGCCGTATTCACCGGCTGTTTTTATGCATTCCGTTATTATCCTGTGCGACACGAGCGGCCTTACCGCGTCGTGAATAAGTACGACCGAATCATCAGCCGCGCCGACTTCCTTCGCGGCGTTCAGCCCTATAAAAGACGACTGCTGCCTGCTAGCGCCTTCCGGCGCGATTTTTTTTACGCCGCGTATGCCGAACTCGGCTATTATCTCGTTAAGCTCTGCGATACGATCCTTGCGGCAGACTACGACTATGCCTTCAACTTCCTCATGCGTTGCGAACGCTTCCAGCGTATAGGCTATTATGGGTTTCCCGTTCACGCGTAAAAACTGCTTCGGAGCGGTCGCGCCCATTCGCGTTCCGCTCCCGCCCGCCAAAATTATTGCAATTGCCATGTTTGCACCTCCGGTTATTATTATATGTCCGCGTTGCTTTATTTTCCATAGTTAATAAAAGTGATTGCGTACGAAGATACATAACCTTGTGATATAATAACATGAAAATTACAAAATACGAGAGGGGACAACCGATATGATGAAGGACATGTCCATGCACATACTGGATATCGCGCAGAACAGTATCGTGGCGAACGCAAAGAACATTACGATAGAGATAGACGAGGACTGCGAGAATAATATATTTTCGTTTTCGATAGCGGACGACGGCAAGGGCATGAGCGAGGAGATGTTAAAGGTCGTGCAAGACCCGTTCACGACGACGCGCACAACCCGTAAGGTCGGGCTTGGTATACCGCTTTTGGCGCAGACGTGCAGACAATGCGGCGGCGACATTGAGTTGACCAGCACCGTCGGCGTCGGCACGACCATCAAGGCAAAAATGAATTACAACGACATCGACCGCCCGCCGCTTGGCGACATTGTTAATTCACTTGTAATATTAATCGTTACGAACGCGCAGGTTTGCATAAAATATATCCACCGCTACAACGGCAAGGAATACGTGCTGGACATGCGCGAGGTGGTCGAAATGCTGGACGGCGTGCCGCTGGACGAGCCGGAGGTTATGGGATGGCTTAAGGACAACTTAAACGAAGGAATCCGCGAAATCAAAGAATGACAAAAGTTTAACAAATCTAACAATTAACATTTTATTTTTTTGTAGATTTAGTTGAATATATACAAAAAATATATTAAAATTGAATTGACACAAGTCTAAGAAATTTGCATAGAGGTGACGGGATGAGAATAGTAACATTCAAACGGGGCATACACCCTAACGATAAAAAACAATCGACGTCGTCGGAAGCGATACAAACGTTGCCGCTTAAACCCGGTTCGGAATTTGTGTTTCCGATGGTGCAGCATTTGGGCGCGCCGTGCGACCCGATAGTCGAGGTCGGCGAAAAGGTTCTGCTCGGGCAGAAAATCGGCGAGAGCAAGGCGTTCGTATCGTCTCCGGTGCATACGAGCGTATCGGGCATCGTAAAAGAGATACGGCAGACGCTAACACCGACGGGTATCACGTGTAAAGCCGTAGTCGTGGAATATGACGGCATTAATGAGGAACACCCGACCGTCGGCGTTATTAAAGACCCCGACAAAATGACGCGCGAGGAAATGCTCGCGGTCGTACGCGAGGCTGGAATAGTCGGGCTTGGCGGCGCAGGCTTTCCGACGCATATCAAGCTGAACCCGCCGCCGGACAAAAAAATCGATACGATAATCGTAAACGCGGCCGAATGCGAGCCGTACCTGACGACGGATCACCGCGTCTTGCTTGAGGAATCCGAAAAGATAGTGCGCGGTGCGCAGATTATCCAAAAAATCGTACCCGGAGCGAAGTGTATTATCGCGATAGAAACAAATAAAATGAACGCGATTAAGAAAATGGAAGCGCTGTGCGCTGGCATACCGGACATCGAAGTGGTCGGTCTTGTGCCGAAATACCCGCAGGGCGCGGAAAAACAGCTTATTAACGCCTGTACGGGTAGAGAGGTCCCCTCCGGCGGGCTTCCTGCTGACATCGGCTGTATTGTTGACAATGTCGACACGGTCATCGCCATACAGCGCGCGTTCGACCGCGGTCGCCCCATCATGCGCAAAATCGTAACGGTATCCGGCGACGCCGCCGTCAAGCCCGGCAACTACAAGGCGCGGCTCGGCATGTCCTACAGGGAGCTGCTGGAATTCGCGGGCGGGATGAAATTCGAACCGTACAAGATGATTTCCGGCGGGCCGATGATGGGTGTCGCGATGTTCTCGCTGGACGTACCTATTATAAAAACGTCGTCGGCTATTCTGCTCTTTTCGAAGGACGAGGGGCTTATGCCGCCTGAGAAGAATTGCTTCCGCTGCGCGAAATGCGTCGAGCATTGCCCGATTGGGCTGATGCCGCTGGATTTGAACTATTACGTGTTAAGCGGCGACATTGACGCGTTCGAGAAGCATAATGGGCTGGACTGCATCGAATGCGGCAGTTGCTCATACGTATGCCCCGCAAAGAGACATCTGGCGCAGTCGATCCGCTTTGCAAGACGCGAGCGCATGGCCGAAAAGGCCGCCGCGCGCGCCGCCAAAGCCGCGAAATGATTACATTTATATACAGGGGGTAGCTTATGGAAAATTCCAAATATGTCGTATCATCGACGCCGCATATACGTTCCGGCGACAGCATCGACAACATCATGAAGGATGTTGTTATCGCGCTTGTCCCGGCATGTCTGGCGGGCGTTTATTATTTCGGGCTTCGGGCTTTGTTTATTATTGCGCTGTGCGTTTGCTCGAGTGTTTTGTTTGAATATTTGTACCAGCGTTTTACGAAACAGACTATATCTATCGGCGATTACAGCGCCGTTGTAACGGGTATGCTGCTTGCTATGAACCTGCCCGTTTCGTCGCCGTTCTGGATTCCGATCGTCGGCAGTTTGTTCGCGATTGTTATCGTGAAGCAGCTTTTCGGCGGCCTCGGGCAGAATTTTATGAACCCGGCGCTGGCTGCGCGCGCGTTTCTGCTTGCGGCTTACCCCGTGCAGATGACGTCGTGGACTAAACCCGTCGGCAACGCCTTAAGCTTGACGGCTGACGCCGTATCGTCGGCGACGCCGCTCGGGCTTATGAAGTCTACGAACTTTATGCCGGCCGCCGCGGACTACATAAACGCCTTCATCGGCAACAGAAGCGGCTGTATCGGCGAAACATGCGTCGTAGCTATTCTCATCGGCGGCGCTTATCTGCTTTACAAACAAATTATCAGCTGGCGTATACCGACGGCGTTTATCGGAACTGTTTTCGTCCTGACTTGGGTTTTTGGGCGGAGCGGATTTATGATGGGCTTTCCGTTTTATGAAATCATTATCGGCGGCGTAATGCTTGGCGCGTTTTTTATGGCGACCGACTACAGCTCGTCGCCTGTTACGCCTGTCGGTCAGCTTATTATGGGCGTCGGCTGCGGCTTAATCACGGCAATCATCAGAATAAAAGGCGGCTACCCCGAGGGCGTTTCGTACTCGATTCTGCTTATGAACCTTTTCGTGCCGCTTATCGACAAATACGTACGTCCGAAGGTTTTCGGAATCAAAAAGGAGGTGGCTAAGCGTGGCTGATACTTTAAAGCATGGATTTATTTTGTTTCTCGTGACGGTCATAGCGGCCGTCTGCTTGGGTGCGGTTTACGACATCACGGCTAAGCCTATCGAAGACCAGCGCATTAAAACTGAGCAGCTCGCCATGAGCGCCGTTTTGCCGGAGGCTAATGAGTTTAAAAGCGATATCGACATCGCGAGCAAAGGCCCCGTTTCGTCCGTCAAAACAGGATACAACGGCAGCGATATCGTTGGCTATATCTTCTTCGTTTCGCCGAAGGGTTACGCCGGGCCGGTTGACATGATCGTAGCCGTCAAGACCGACGGCGTTATTTCCGGCGTTAACATTATCAAAAACTCCGAAACGCCCGGTCTCGGTGCGAACGCCGCAAAGCCGGAGTTTCAGAAGCAGTACGCCGGTAAACGCAATCAGATAAAGGTAACAAAAACAGCGCCCGCTAAGGACGACGAGGTTCTCGCCATTACGAGCGCTACGATAACAAGCAACGCCGTCACGCAAGGAGTCAACGACGCGCTGACGTTCTTTAACACTTACATTCAAAAGGAGGGCGCGAAATGAGTATTGCCAAAACCATAAAAAACGGCGTTTTGAATGAAAACCCGACGTTCGTACTTGCTATCGGTATGTGCCCGACGCTCGCCGTCACGACATCGGCTGTTAACGGAATCGGCATGGGTCTCGCCACTACGGCCGTCCTGACGTGTTCCAATCTCGTCATCTCGCTTATCCGTAAGGTCGTGCCTGACAAAATCCGTATTCCGGTTTTTATCGTAGTCATCGCAAGCTTTGTTACGATTATTCAGTTTTTGCTCGAGGGCTTTTTACCTGACTTGAACGCGTCGCTCGGTATTTTTATTCCGCTTATCGTCGTTAACTGTATTATTCTCGCCCGCGCGGAGTCGTTCGCTTCCAAAAATAATATACTGCTCTCGATTTTCGACGGCGTCGGTATGGGCTTGGGCTTTACGATTGCCCTGTTCGTCGTCGGCGCTATTCGCGAGCTGCTCGGCAACGCTTCGCTGTTCGGATTCACACTGATGCCCGACGCGTTTCCGCGGACGCTTGTTATGATTTTGCCGCCCGGCGCTTTCTTTACGCTCGGTATTCTGATGGCCGCTTTTAATTATTTGCGCAAGAGGGGGTAACTAAATGCAAATATTCATCGTGTTTCTAAGCGCGATTTTCGTTAACAACTTTGTTCTGTCACGCTTTTTGGGCATCTGCCCGTTCATCGGCGTTTCTAAAAAAATCGAAACTGCTCTCGGCATGGGCGTTGCCGTTACGTTCGTTATGGCGCTCGCTTCTGCCGTTACGTACATCGTCGACAGATTTATTCTTAACCGCTTCGGCATCAGCTATCTGTACAACATCGCTTTCATTCTCATTATCGCGTCGCTTGTGCAGCTCGTCGAAATGTTTATAAAAAAATCCAGCCCGACGCTCTATCAGGCACTCGGCGTGTATCTGCCGCTCATAACGACTAACTGCGCCGTACTCGGCGTTACCGTTATCAACAGGAACTCCGGCTACGATTTCGTCACGTCGGTCGTTCACGGTGTCGCCGCCGCTATCGGCTTTACGCTCGCAATCGTTCTGTTCGCCGGTATCCGCGAGCGTCTCGAACGCAACAACATTCCCGTGCCGTTCGTCGGCTTCCCGATTGCGCTTATTACGGCCGG
>CAZJLW010000105.1:0-12078 GCA_964546895.1 uncultured Eubacteriales bacterium
ACAAGAGAAGTTTGGCTAATTAGAAGGGTTGAAAATAAAAAGCGTGGTTGTCTTTAGAGAGACAATCACGCTTGTTACATGCTGCTCAATTACCTTTAACCTTTTATGCCGCCGATCATTACACCCTTTTTGAAAAATTTCTGAATATACGGATACACGATGATAATAGGAGCAGAAACAAGCACAATAGTTACATACTTGATTGATTCTGTAAGCATTGTCTGTTCCAAGCTGGCACCGAAGGTCTCGCCGACTACAGACAGGGTTTGACTTTCTAGCACGATATTACGCAGAAAAATTTGCACAGGATACAGCTTGTCATTGCTTATGTATATCAATGCATCGAAGTAGGAGTTCCAGTGCTTAACCGCATAAAAAAGTGATATGCTTACTAACGCGGGTTTTGACAACGGCATTATTATCTTCACTAACACATCGATTTCGGTTGCTCCGTCAATATATGCGGCTTCAACCAGACTGTCCGGAATGCTTTCAAAAAACGTTTTCATAATCATGAGGTTGGTAGTAGTAATCAGCGTTGGAACAATAAGAGCCCACATGCTGTCAAGCAAGCCCATATTCTTAACAACCATGTATTTGGGTATCAAGCCCGGTTGAAATACTAAGCTAAAAACACATGCCAACAAAATATATTTTCGTCCGGGCAAGTCCTTACGTGATAGAGGATAAGCCATAAGCGCGGTGACTAGCATGTTAAGCGCCGTACCGACTACTGTATAAACAACAGTGTTTTTGTAACCTAGCCAAAGCTGTTTGTACGCTATAACCTTTTTGTAAGCTGTAAAATCAATACCCACCGGAAAAAATGTTACTTTGTTCTGCATTACCGCAATAGGACTGCTTAGCGAGCTGGAAAAAACGTAAATAAACGGGTACACGGTTACTATCATCATAAGAATAACCAACGTGTACGCCACAATATCTACTGATTTATCACTTAAACTCTTGTCTCTAAATCTTATAGAATTCATATAGCAACCCTCCTACCATAAGCTGTTGTCGGCGACTTTTTTACTTATTTTGTTTGTTAACCATACCAGAAGCAAAGCCACGACTGAGTTTAATAATCCTACGGCTGTAGCAAAGCTGTAATCCTTTTCCAAAATACCGCGACGATATACGAAGGTCGAAATAATGTCTGCCGTTTCGTAAATCATGGCGTTATAAAACAGTATAATGGTGTTAGCGCCTATGTCTAAGATGTTACCGAGCTTCATAATCAGCATAACAATAATCGATGGCAAAATACCGGGTATTGATACATGCCAGATTTGCTTCCAACGACTGGCACCGTCCATCATCGTTGCTTCATACAACTCTTCATTTATGCCGGACAATGAAGCCACATAAATGATTGCGCCCCAACCGGTTTCCTTACAGATATGTAAAAGCACGTACAACAATCGGAAATATTTCGGGTCGGCCAAAAAATTAATCGGCCCGTAACCGGATATCGCAATGATAATCCTGTTGATGATTCCGCTTGTAGGCGAAATAAAGTTAACCATAAGCCCAACCATTATTACCATTGATATAAAATGAGGAAGTAGAGTAATCGTTTGGGCGATTTTATTGAATGATTTTTGCTTAATCTCGTTAAAAGCCAAGGCCAGCACTACCGGCATAGGGAATGTAAAAATCAATGAATACAGACTTAGTAGCATAGTATTTCTTATGAGCTTTAGCGCGTCGGGTGATTCAAAGAAGTCAATAAAATGTTTAAACCCGACAAACTTGCTGCCTGATATTCCTTTAAAAGGGTTATAATTCTGAAAGGCGATAACAGTACCTCCCAGTGGCCCGTAGTGGAATATTAAATAATAGATAATTCCCGGTAACAGCATAAGATACAGCATTTTATACCGATAGATTTTTCGCCAGAGCATTGTCTACACTCCTTTTTATTTTTTGTGACCAAATGCTATCATCTGCAAAAGTCAAAGTAAATCTTCGGTTTTCATTGCTATACAGTGTTTTCCATTGGATTATAGAAGGTTTTAGTAAAAACGGAAATCGCGTTATACATGAAAAAGCGTTATTATGCCATGCTATCGACATAATAACGCTTTTTTAGTTGTGTTCTTACAAACACAGCTTATGCCTGGATATAAATCCGTTTTTATCAATAACAACCGCATCCAGCGCTCCGGCATACATAGGTTTTTGTGCCTTGCCGTTTTCAACCTTCACGGCATATATACCGTCCGCCGCCAGTTCTAGTCGCGAAGATATCGTGTACCGCGGTACAAAGCCGTAATTATCAGCCACCAGATAAATAACAGCCTCCGGACAGGAACACTCTACAAAAATGTAACCGCCCTCGTCTTGAGCCGTAATGCTTAAGCTCATAGGTACAAGCGCACGTCCGTGTTCGTCTTTTGCGTCGGACAACGTTGAAAAATAAGTGAGACAGTTATTCTTCCACTTCTGTGCTTCTTCTTTTTGAGACAGCAGACGCTTATAAACCTCGCAGTATCGCTTCTCATCTATTTTATCTTCTATTCTCTCCCATAACGAAATAAGCTTATCTACATCGCCGCAGCCTTTAAAATAACTGTTGTACATACCTTGAATGAGGGATACACCGCTTCTTAGCTTATAATCAAACGGCAGGTGATGAACCCAAAGCAGCTTGTCATCAGGTATTGTTTCCAAATTATTGTACATATTACATATTCTGTCGCAATACTGCGTGATCAATCTACTGCCGCTGAGCGAGCGATTATAGCCAAGGCCGTCTTTGCTACAGCCGTTATATACGGGGCGTATCTCCGGCTCGGGATTAAAGTGCGCACCTTTATCGCTCATATAACCTATACCGTACGGTGATGTATACGAGGCGTAAATATCGTTTGAAATCGTAAGCATTTCTCTTATCGCGTCAACCGTATCAGGATCGTTTCCGAATGTTAGGCGGCTCCACTCTTCCATAACCTCATTAATACTACAGTGAGGATTAAATGCAAGACGCCCGTACCCAAACGTATTAGCTTGCGCTAATGTGTACCGTGTCCAGTTTTCGTCGGATCCAAAATTAACCGGCGAGCAGATCTCCTGCTTACAAACTTGGGCGATAGTGCCGCTGCCGGTATCGTGAAGCAGGATTTCTTGCATTTCCTTCGGTATGTAGAAAAGATGGGTCGTTTGTCCCTTGTACTCCAGTATAGCTTGAAGCTCAATGCCTTCTTTAGTATTAGGCATAGAACCGAATAAAGGAGATACAGGCTCGCTCACTTGGAAATCCATAGGTCCGTTCTTAATTTGCAGGATAACATTATCCATAAACTGTCCGTCCAGCGGCTTAAAAAATTCGTATGCCTGACATGCGCGATCCTGGCTCAGTCCGGGGATACGATAAACGAATGCCCTCCAAAATACCTCACCGCCGTACCGTTGTAATATTCTCGCGAACATATTCGCGCCTATTGCGTGGGTATGCCCATATTTTAGCGGCCCCGGCTGCCCCTCGGAATCCCCCTTGATTACATAACCGCAAAAATCTGGTACTGCCTTATATATTTTGTCGGTTAGGCTCTCCCAAAAAGCAATAACAGAAGAATCCGTGGGGTTGGCAGTTGTCAACCCTCCAAGCAGAATCGGCGCGTCAAATGATACATTAATAATCAGTCTTATACCATAACCCCTGAACAGTTCGGCAAGCTTTTTCAGCCGTGGCATGTTTTCGTCCATAATAAAGCCTATGTCGGGATTCACATTATTGATAATAATACGATTAATGGAAAGACTGGCGCAGACACGGGCGTAGTCTATGTAGCGGCGCGACAGGATATCCGGAAGCTCATGCCACCTCCATATTCCCCCTCCCGCATAACCGCGCTCGATGGTCTGGTCGTAGTCCTCCCAGTTGTTAAATACCCGGCGGACAAAATAAGGCGCTTCTTTAATATCAAGGCTGCTAAGATTTTGCTCACGCTGCACCATAGACAGAAGTCTGTACAGCCCATAAAGACTACCGCTTCCGTTGCCCTTTATTTTGATGGATTTGTCGGTGGAGACGATGTGGTATCCGTCTTTTTCCAGACCGAGGTCTTCCTCAAACAGCAGCCCTGTTTCTGTCTGTTCGTCTATTATGGGCGTAATATCAAACAGCTTTGGGATGGCAAGGTTTAATTCATATGCAATAGCTTTAGATAAAGGCATGACAGCAGGTATATTTACGTATGAGAAATACTTCCGGTAATTCATACGGTAGTTAACTCCGCATTTGCGGTAGCGTAACCATAGCTCATATCCGTTTTCGCCCTGTGGCTTGGTAACACGTTTCTCTGCATTGTCGGTATAGTGAATAATAAGCTCGGGCGCGCATGTCTGCGACTCCAGTGAAGCAAAGACAGTATGCTGATCCTTTAAGTATGTTTCAGAATCCAACCGCAGCGTGAAATTGAACCCTCCGCATACATCAGCAAAAGCGCCGCTGACATCGGCTTCATACCAACAGTTAACACCTGCCGCATAATAGAAATCCACCACATCAAGCAGTTCGCCCTCGTTAATAGGTGAGTTGTTCCAACACAGCTTATCCTGTTCCCATTCATAATCCTGTAAACAATAAACTCCCATTCTGGAATTTTTTACGCTGCTCATCTTAGTAAGATAAAGCCGAAGCTTTGCCGACTTTACGTACTTACCGTCTGTGTTTCCCTTAAAGGCCAAGTAACCGACATGGCTGCCTATTTGAATATTAAGTTCTTGATCGTTATAGAACGTGTCGTTTTTTCTGTTAAACTCCACGATGGTATCTTGGGTCGGTAATAATTTTATAAAACTGTCCATTATTATCTCCTTTTCTTAATGACGGCCGCGGTTGTTCCATGATGTACGGTGCTTTGCTTTATCAAGCTTCCAATCGTAATCTACCTGTATCAGCTCGTTGCCGTTAGAGCGTTCGTCGTTATTGTCAAACATCCATCTAGCCAAAGCAGATTTCAGCTCCGACTTAGTCGCGGAGTATTGCGGGTCGTCAACCAGATCATGCTGATCTCGCGGGTCGTTATCCGTGTCAAACAGATATTCATAATCATCTTCGGAATACCATATGTATTTATATTTTCCGTTGTTTGCGGTGTAACTGGTGCAGCAGTTACCGAATGATATATTGCGATAGCTGGTTGTCTGTTCTTCTAACATCACCGGAATTAAGCTCTGCCCGGCTATGTTTTCGGGAACACCGACACCACACATATGCAAAATAGTCGGCATAATATCAGCCAAAGTAGCGGGTGTAGATGTATCAACAGTACCTTGTTTAAAATCGTTAAGCTTAATCCATTCCCTCGACGGACGTATAATATAAGGTATACTTGCCGAACCACGGAAGAAGTTGATTTTTGCAGTGTGGTCATAGTCGTACAAGCAGTCGCCGTGATCGGCCGTAATAATAATGATAGTGTTGTCCAGCAGCTTGTGTTCTCTTAATGTACCGAACAGTGTACCCAGCATACTGTCGATATGGGTAACTTGCGCCGCATAAGCGCGTAATATTTGCTGGGTGTTAACAACATGATTTTTGTACACGTCCATGTTGTTCTTGAGTATTTGATACTTTGTCTGTGAGGGACGTTTGTTTTCCTCCCAGTCGCCATGTATGGGATCGGGCATTTGTACATCGCGGTACAGCTCGTAGTATTCCAAACAAGGGGTAAGCGGCGGGTGCGGCTTATCAAATGATACATGCATGAAGAATGGGCGGGTAGGGTCGCGCCTCTCAATAAACTGCATGGCCGTATCCGCAGTCCAGTTTGTTGTAGAATGACGTCGTTCTAACGGGCTGATACGCATATTGTATTGGTTGTTGCCTATTCCGTGGGTATGTACTAGGTGCAACAAGCCGTGATTGTCTAAATAGCGCTCGTAGTCGTCCTTATCTACGCGGCTTCGTCCTTCTTCATTAATTATCGCTTCTTCGAATCCAATCCTGTTTCTCATGGGCGTTGTGTGTAATTTACCGCACGCGAACGTCTGATATCCGGCTTTTGTCATAAGCTCGGCCAGCTTTGGCCCCTCGTTAAAGGGCTGGTTAGAGTCATTACGATTCATTTTAATACCGTATGTATTTAGTCCGGTCATCATTATGCGCCGAGCCGGAACGCATGTAGGACATTCTGAGAATCCCTTTTGAAAATTAATCCCTTCATTAGCAAGTTGATCCATCTGAGGGGTCATGACAATAGGATGGCCATTGCATCCCATAAAATCCCCTCGCATTTGATCGGTGCTTATAAAAAGCACATTAGGCCGTTGCGTTTCTTGCAATTTCATATACATCGCTCCCTGTTATTTTATATCCCCTGTTTTTTTCTGCCATTCTGATATTCTTTGCTTTAAATCTTTTATTAAAGGTTGATACTCATCTTCAAATGCTAAGTTAGTCCTCTCCTCCGGATCTCTTCTCAAGCAGTAAAGCTGATGCTGGCCGATTGCGCTATGCGCGTACTTCCAACCGTCTTGCGTTACTATGACGCGTATGTTGTCATCATAAGCGTCTTCGATTTCTTCTCTGCCCAAGAAGTCGGGGTATTCCTCTGCGAACTTGGATTGTTCGGGGGTTTTTCGCTTCTTTGCCATGTTCCATTCGTAAAACACGTCTTCCGTAGGCGTTGCACCTTGCCATACCGGACATAAGCTCTTACCGTGCAGATGTGATGGAATCGGTTGGTTTAGCATCTCTAACAATGTAGGAACCAAGTCAATCTGGCATACGGGATTATTTATTGCTATTTGATTATGCTGGCTTTTGTTTTTAATCATGAGCGGAACTTTGCAGCACTCATCGTAAGTGAAGCACTTGCCCAATAGCCCGTGGCTGGACATCATATCGCCGTGGTCGCTTGTAAAAACGATAATAGTATCATCATATAGGTTTAGTTTTTTCAATGTTTCGATAATTTTGCCCACGCCTGTATCAACCAAGCTGATTAGTCCGTAATACCGTGCGATAAGCTGCTGCCATGATTCCTTGGTCGAATATTTTTTTGCGTATGTCATTCTTTGAAAGCGTGCGCGAGAATGTGCGGTGTCTTCCAAGCCGGTCATTGCGTTGGCAGGCAGGGTGATTTCGGATGGCTGGTATTGATTATCACGGCATGAAAAATATGGTGTATGAGGTTCTAAGAAATTAACGTAGAGTAAAAAAGGGTTTGCTTCATTGTTTTCTAAAAACCTACACGCTTGGTCGGATAAAAAAGTCGGCTTGGAATGTTCTTCGGGTAAACGAGCACTAAAGTCGCGTGAAAAAGTAGGCACTCCGCGCTTCTCGGTGTCCGGCTTATATCCCAGTGTAATCAGAAAATCATGATATGAGCTGTTCGTTGCTTTGTCACGCGTGGGTGAGTAGTGTTTGCGGTAGGCATCTTCTATGCTGACCCATTGCTTAAACCCATGTTGTGCAAAGACTTCGTCGCCCAGGTGCCATTTACCCATATACGCAGTGCTGTACTCAGAAAAATCCGCTAGTTTTGGGAGGGACGGATAAAGCTTTTCATCGAGGTGTTTATTGTTGTCATCGCACCCGTTGGCATGAGGGTATAACCCGCTCATGATGGAGGAACGACTTGGTGTGCAGACAGGCTGCGTTACGTATGCATTTTTAAATACCGCCGATGCTTCTGCTAAAGTATTTAGGTTAGGTGTGTAGATTTCGGTATTGCCGTAGGCTTTTAAAGTATCGGCGCGCTGCTGGTCGGTAAAAATAAACAGCAGATTTGGCTTTTTCATATAATGCCCCCTTTGTCAGTCAGAATTTAGCATTATCATAATCACACGAGCTTGGGCGGTAAATCATTTCTTTTCCCAAAGAGTATTCCTATTTCCGTTTTCGTTTGAACAAAATAAAAACACCCCATTTTTTAAATGGAGTGTCCTTGTCTAAATCGTCTCGCGGTATTTTCCGGGCGTCATGCCCTCGTATTTACGAAAGGTGGCGATAAAGGTGTTGGAGCTTAAAAATCCCACCCGCGTCGCAATGTCGGATATTTTCATGTTACTGTTTTCTGTCATGAGCTTTTTCGCGTTTTCTATACGTACTGAGTTTAGATAATCGATGTAGTTCATGCCTGTATTGTTTTTAAAGCAAGCGCTTAAATACTTTGCGCTGAACCCGAACTCGTCGGAGAGAATATCAAGCGATATATCGGACATATAGTTCTGTTCAACATATTGCATCATGGACTGAATCAAATCAGATTTACGGCTGCATTTGCCTTCGGCTATATGCTGGGCTATCTTGTGATAAGTATTGTATATCGAATTTTTAACTCTTGAAGGACTGTCGGTATCCAAAATATCTACGCATTGCATCAGCATGTTAAACTTCTCTTCATCGGGCAGCGAAGAAAGCAGTATTGCTTTTCTGGCTGTGCCTATCAGTTGGCTGTGAAAGTATTCCAGTTTCTTTACCGTAGCACTTCCCAACTCGTTCTTGCCAATAAGCTGCTCAACACTTGCATATGAAGCTCCGAAATCCCCTTGTACAAGATCATATATAATCTTTTTCTCAACTGATATCGGATAGTAAATAAAAATATTGTTCATATCAGTATCGCGCAGACGGTCGTAATAGATTATCTGGGTTTTGCTACCGGCAGTGCGATATTTTAATGCGGCCTGTGCTTGCTTGTAGGAACTGCTTATATCATCTATTGCGCCGACCATTTGCCCGATACCGATGATAGTATTGAACTCGCGCTTGTCCGTAATATTATTGATGCTGTCGAAAACCGTTTCGATTGTAGTAGTCAGGCTATCGTTTCCACGGCAGTTAATAATGAGAGAAAGCCGGTAAGGCTCAACCCCAGTTATAATACCAACAGTATCGTCGCGTCTATGTAGCACGTCATTTATTATTCCTGTTAGCTCGCCGATTCGGTTTTTGTGTTCGTCGAGTGTAATTTCGTCATACGCGATGTAAACAACTACAGCGTAAAACTCCGAGAACACAAAGCAGTTACGATCAAAGGCGAAATCATCACCGCTGTTTGGTATATTTATGCCAAGCAGCAGGTTTTGGACATAATACTCCTGCAAAAGGCGGGTGTGCTCGATATTTTGATCCTCGAACTTAGTATTTTTTATCTTAATATCGTTTATTAAACTGGTAATAAGCTCGAATTCATCTTCTTGCTCGTCAGTGCGTTGCTCGTCCTCGGAGTCGTGAAGGACGTTTAGTATTTTGTAAATGGGCTTGTAGAAGTTTTTCGAAATAATAATAGACAGGATTACTCCGACTAATATCAGCAGCAGCATAATAAAGACGGTCGTCTTTCGCATGTTGGAGCTTATAAGCGCAACCTTTTTAAAATCCTTAAGCATTACATAAGTAATCGGAAACACTTCTGATTTATAAACGGATATTAAGAACGATTCCTTGCCGTCGTTGACGCGTAGTTGTTTGTCCAAGCTCTGCTCGTTGTCCCGTAACAGCTTTTCAAGCTTTTCGTACTGGGTGTTTTTGGATGACCCCGCGTAGCTTGTAAGCAGCGGCTTTAAATCATTATCATATATATAGAAACCAAGCCCCGCATCCATTCGAGCGCTGAGACTTGCTATATCCAGTATTTTGTTAGCGTCTATAATAATACCGATCACGCCGGTAGGGGACTGCGTAAACTTAGGGTACGCATTGAGCATAATGATAGACCGCTCGTTTTGGTGATTAATTTTTGTTTCAAGAGTTTCGGTTAAAGAGAAGCTTGGGAACTTGTCCAGCTGAGCCTTAAAATTCCGGCTGTCGTCATCGGCCAGCCCGAGCGTATTACTAAAAAAGAAATCAGCCTCGCTTAAGCCGCTGCTGTCGATGACTCTGTCGTCAAGCGGAAAATAAACAAAGCAATCGGTAATAAAATCGTTCGTCATTGATAACGACTTAAACTCCAAGGGAATGGGCTTGTCTAAATAATAGTGATTGGAAAGTTGCCAGTTAAATAGGGAAAAACGTTGAAGTGCGCCTCGGATTTCTAGCATATGAGATTCGATTTGCTTTGCGGTGTTGGTAAGCAGTACATTGTTGTATGAGCTAAGCTCCTGATTGACTATTGAAGAAAAACTAAACAGTATGGTCCAGCCTAAAACTATAATCGGAATTAAAACGATTAATAAGAATGTAAAAAGAAATTTAATAAAGACCTTACCAACAGTTTTTCTTTTCATAGTCCGGATTCCCCCTGCGCTTAACCAATTACATGATTATAGCAAAGGCATGTAACAATGTAAAACACGAAACCTCCTATGCAGAAAAATGATGATAGCGGAAAAACGATGATTATATGAAAAATCATGACTACAGTAAAAAAATACACCTATAGAAAACAAGGGATTTACTTTATGATGTAAGAAAGCATATCATAAGCTCAACTTCAGACGAAGTAAGCGCGCTTAGTCAGAAAAATCATTAACACAAAATTGTGATACTCGAAAGGAGAATATTAATGAAACGCAAAGCCTTATCGTTAATAATTGTTGCGACTATGTTTACGGCTACGTTGACAAACTCTCCGGCGGCGGCTTCGACAACGCCGTCTGCAGGTTCAGCCCTGCCTATAGTAAAGAATAAGCTATCGATAGACTTTCTTTGCTCAAGCCATCCTACTAAAATAATGACGGGCAAAGAACCGATGTTTCAGGAGCTGGAAAAACGTACCAACATTCATTTGAACCACACACTTGTTCCGGATACAGGTTATTCCGAACGCTTCCAAATCACGTTATCCAGCGGCAAAATCCCGGATCTTATAACAACACCGTTGCAGGATTCCAAAAAATATGGGCCGGACGGCGCATTTTTGCCACTTAATAAGCTTTTAAAGGAAAACGGTGCCAACATATTAAGCGCCATCGATGCTAACGAAGTGCTCGGTGATATTACCGCAGCCGACGGTAATATTTATATTCTGCCAAAGTTTGAACCATACTCAAAGCCTAGAACATACATGATCCGTACCGACTGGCTTAAGAAGCTGAAGCTGGAAGTTCCTAATACAATGGATGATTTGTATACCGTTCTTAAAGCGTTTAAGGTCAACAATATGGGTGGAGAGCAGACCATTCCGCTTAGCAGCTTCGGACTCAATCTCCTTGAAAACATATTTAGAAGCTTTAACGCACAGAATGATCCGGGTTACAGAATTATTGACGGCAAGTATACATACAGCCCCATCAGCGACAACATGAAGGAAGCACTCACTTTCTTAAACAAGCTTTATAAGGAAGATTTACTTGATAAAGAGTTCATGACGCTGTCCAAAAACCAATGGGAAGCTAAGGCCAACCTCGGTGTAGTGGGAGTAATTGCGTATTCAGCCAGCCGCATGGATCAATTCACTAAGCTGTATAGGAAAAATGATCCGACAGCTGATATGTCACCGTTTGCGCCGCCTATTGGACCGGACGGAAAACGTCACGCTTACAAGGATACATCATCCCTGAGTGACTCTTATAATGTCGCTATCTCTTCTCAAAGCAAATATGCGAAAGAGCTTGTTCAATACTTTAACTATATTTTTAGCGAAGAAGGACGTACTTTACTTACATACGGCATTGAAGGTGAAACGTACACCGTTAAAAATGGTAAGCCTCAATACACAGAAAAGTTTTTAAGCGATCCGGATGCCGAAACCAAATATGCAATATTCGGCAGAAGAATGCCGGTATGGCCTATTGATGTCAGTGAAGAGCTGATAGGCGGTACAAAAGAGCTGGAATCATACAAGATGAATGCGCAGTATTTGGACGCACCGCCGCCGGTTCTTACGTTCTTGCCCGATGAATTGGATGTACTGAAAAAATTTGAAACATCAATCAACGACAAGAAGGATGCCTACATACTGAAGTTTATCACCGGCGTTGAGCCATTAAGCAGTTGGAATAAGTACGTCACAGAAATAAAGGCGCTTAACTTAGATAAGTGCTTGGACGTATATAACGCGGCCTATGTCCGTTATAAAAAAGCAATGCAGTAAATTGTTAATGGTATGTTAAAAGGGGAGTGCGGTAAACCTGTGTTTTTGGTTTACCGCACTCCCCTGTGTTATTATTTTGATATAA
>CAZJLW010000106.1:0-4735 GCA_964546895.1 uncultured Eubacteriales bacterium
TGGTCGGTTAACGCTATTGTTAATGAGCTGGAGCAGCTGGGCATTAAGGATAATACGCTTATAGTTTTTACGTCCGACAACGGTTCGAGAGGCGATAACGGCGCAAGCAACGCGCCTTTGCGTGGGAAAAAAGCGACCACGTGGGAGGGGGGCTTTAGGGTGCCGTGTATTATGTATTGGAATGGGCATATCAAGCCCGGGCAAGTGTTAAACGGAATTGTATCGTCGCTGGATTTCTATAAGACGTTCGCACGGCTGGCGGAGGCGGTTGTTCCAGAGAATATAATAAACGATAGCTTTGATGTCAGTGATTATATGATGGGGAATAAGGACGAGTCTCCAAGGGAAACATTTTTCTTTTATTATATGAATAGCCTTGAAGCAGTGAGGCATCGCAATTACAAGCTTCATGTTCAGAAAAATAAGGAGAGCGTGCTAGAGCTTTATGATTTGGAAAGCGATATATCTGAAACAAAGAATGTGGCTGAGGATTTTCCTGATGTTGTCGCGCAGCTTAACATGCTGATGGATGAGTGCCGGTATGATATAGGCGATAGCCTGAAGGGTATAGACGGAAAAAACGTTCGTCAGAAGGGCGTGGTCAACAACCCCAAGCCTTTGACGGTTTATAGAGAGGATTATCCTTATATAGAACCTATGTATGACAGGGACGAAATAGGTTAAAAAAACAGCATTCGGAAAATTATTATAAAAAATTCTAAGAAATGCTTGACAGTGATAAGAATCTGTTCTATAATGAGCAAGCTTTGATGAGCCGGGGTTTTGTTAACAGCCTTAGTTAATGGGATTTCGGTTTACAATTTGGCTCAATAGCTCAGTTGGTTAGAGCGCCGGCCTGTCACGCCGGAGGTCGAGGGTTCGAGCCCCTTTTGAGTCGTTTTTTTGTTGGGCGCATAGCTCAGTTGGGAGAGCGCCTGCCTTACAAGCAGGATGTCATAGGTTCGAGTCCTATTGTGCCCAGTTTTTGCTCGAGTGGCGGAATAGGTAGACGCAAAGGACTTAAAATCCTTCGGAGGCAACTCCGTACCGGTTCGAGTCCGGTTTCGAGCAGCTTAATTTATGTAGTAAATTAATGTTCCCTTGCCTTTGGCACGGGAACATTTTATTTTCGCCCAAAAATGAGGACATAATAAGAATGGAGGAACAGAATATGGCAAACATTTACAAAAACCTTAACGAACTAATCGGCGGCACGCCGCTTATTGAGCTTGGCGGATACGTGGCTAAAAACAGTCTGGGCGCGCAGCTTTTAGGTAAGCTTGAATACTTTAACCCCGGCGGCAGCGTAAAGGATCGCATTGCGAAAAAAATGATAAGCGACGCTGAGGCTAGCGGGCAGTTACAAAAGGGTGCTGCGATAATCGAGCCGACAAGCGGCAACACGGGCATAGGGCTTGCGCTTGTGGCGGCAATAAGGGGCTACAGGCTTATCCTGACGATGCCGGAGACGATGAGCATTGAACGGCGCAAGCTGCTTAAGGCCTACGGTGCGGAGGTAGTGCTGACGGACGGATCGAAGGGTATGAGAGGCGCGATCGAGAAGGCGCGGGAGCTGATCGCTAGTATGCCCGGCAGCTTTATGCCGTGCCAGTTCGAGAACGCGTCGAACCCGGAAGCACATAGGCTGTCAACGGGACGTGAGATATGGGACGATACGGACGGTAAGGTAGATGTGTTTGTGTCGTGCGTCGGTACGGGCGGGACGGTGACAGGCGTCGGCGAGTATTTGAAAAGCCGCAACCCGTCCGTTAAAATCGTCGCGGTTGAACCGGCGAACTCACCTGTTTTGTCGGGCGGTGTCGCCGGTGCGCACAAGATTCAGGGCACGGGCGCGGGCTTTGTGCCGCATGTGCTTAATACTGGTGTTTATGATGAGATTATAACCGTCGCAGACGGCGACGCGTTCGCCGCCACGCGGGAGGTCGCCACGACGGACGGCGTTCTCGTGGGCATATCAAGCGGCGCGTGCCTGTGTGCAGCCGCGGCTTTGGCTAAACGTCCCGAAAACGCCGGTAAAGTAATCGTAGCCCTCCTGCCTGACGGCGGCGAGCGGTATTTATCGATGGACTTGTATTAATTCTCCCCCAGCAGCGCCCGGGCGAACTGCCCGGCGTCGAACGGCTGGAGATCGTTTATGCCTTCCCCGACGCATATAAAGCGTACGGGGATTTTTAATTCGTTCTTGATTGCGACGACGATGCCGCCTTTGGCCGTGCCGTCGAGTTTTGTGAGGACGATGCCGGTTATCGCGGCTACTTCCTTAAAAAGCTTCGCCTGTTGCAAGGCGTTCTGCCCGGTTGTTGCGTCCAGCACGAGCAGCACCTCTTGGTGCGCCTCGGGGTACTTCGTCGTTATTATCTTGAAAATTTTGCGGAGCTCCTCCATGAGGTTCTTCTTGTTATGAAGACGTCCGGCGGTGTCGCATATGAGTATGTCGGATTTGCGGGACTGCGCCGCTGATACAGCATCGAATACGACGGCCGCGGGATCGGAGTTTTCCTGATGTTTGATAAGGTCTACACCGGAACGCTTGCACCATATTTCAAGCTGGTCTATCGCCGCCGCGCGGAACGTGTCCGCCGCTGCGACGACCAGCTTTTTGCCGTCCGCTTTAAACTGCGCCGACAGCTTGCCGATCGTCGTCGTTTTGCCGACGCCGTTTACGCCGATTACGAGTATGACCGTCGGGCTTTCGGTAGCGAACTCGCCTCCGTCGTCCCCCTCCAGTAAAATCGTTTCGATTTCTTCGGCCAACAGCCGTTTCACATCTGCCACGTCCGTTACTTTTTCGTCGCGGACGCGCTTCTTAATATCCTCTATTATCCGACCGGACGTCTCTACGCCCATGTCGGCCATTATCAACACTTCTTCAAGCTCGTCAAATAGCTCGTTGTCCAGCTTCGTAAAGCTCTTCACGACGTTTTCTATGCCGGAGATGATGTTCTTGCGTGTCTTGTCCAGCCCCGTCATTATTTTCTGAAAAAAATTCAGCTTCTTTTCCTTCGGTTGTGCCTCTGTCTGTTGCGTTTCATTAGGCTGTGTTGTGTTTTCCGTCATTGTAATATACGTCTCCTTCAAGCTTTATTGACAACAGCTTCGATACGCCAAGCTCCTGCATTGTTACCCCGTACAGTACGTCGGCGCACTCCATTGTCCCTTTGCGGTGCGTTATTATTATAAACTGTGTTTCGCGGCTTATGCCCTTGATGTAGTTCGCGTATTTTGTGACGTTGGCGTCGTCCAGTGCGGCTTCGACCTCGTCCAGTACGCAAAACGGCGACGGCTTAAGCCGCAGTATACCGAACAGCAGCGCCGTGGCAGTAAGCGCGCGCTCGCCGCCGGAAAGCAGCGACATGCTTTGCAGCGTCTTGCCCGGCGGTTGAGCGATGATATCGATGCCGGATTCCAGCACGTTATCTGCGTCCGTAAGCTTCAAATACGCCTTGCCGCCGCCGAACATCTCGCGGAATACCAGCGCAAAGTTCTCCGAAATCAATTCGAGCTGCTCGCTGAACTGCGCTTCCATCTGCGTCGTCAGCTCTACGATAAGCTGCGTGAGCTTTTCCTCGGCGGCGGTGATGTCGTCGCGTTGTTGCGTGAGGAATTCGTGGCGTTTTTTTACTGTTTTGAATTCCTCGACTGCGCCTACGTTGATGTTGCCGAGTGCCTGAATGTCGGACTTGATTTGGCGTTCTTCTCTTGTCATTTGGTTCTGGGGCATGTCAAGTCGTGTGTATGTTAGCGCTTCGCGGTACGTGATGTTGTATTCGTCCCACATTTCGTCGTATAGCCGTCTGGAATCCGCGTCGATTTGTTCCTTGCGCATTGTCAGGCGGGCTTCTTCGTTTTTCAGTGACGAGATTATGTTTATATGCTCGCGCTCTGCGTTTTCGGCTTCGCTGATACGTTCGTTAATGCTGCTGATACGGTGTTCAAGCGCTGCGATGCGTTCTTTCTGCGTTTCGGTGTCGGTTTCTAGCTGCGCAAGCGCTTCAGATAAATCCTCGATATGCTTTTCGCAGTCTGTAATTGCGGCTGCGTTCTTTGTGATTTCGGCTTCGTATTCTATGCATTCTGCTTCGGCTTTTTTTATTTCAGATTCCAACCGCGCTACGCTGTCGCGTGACGACTTTATACTCTGTGTCAGGCCGCCGATTTCGACCCGTAAATCCGTCAGCTCCTTCATCTTCATTTCTTTTACGTCGCGTCCGCTGAACATGTCGCTCTGGAACGTGTCAAGCTCGCTGCGCTGACGCGCCAGCTCCTCATTAAGCTGTTCCAACTCATGCTCGTAGGCGCGGATTTGCTTGTTCGTTGCGATAATTTTGTCTATCAGTTCGCCGTCCTCGGCTTCGAGCTGCGTCTGCTTATCGGTCAGCGCCTTTATTGCCATGCGCGACTGTTCCAGACTGAACGCCGTCTCGGATTTTTCCAGCGTACGCGCCTGAATACGGCTGTTACACGCTTCCGTATCGGCGGTAAGCCTATCGATTTTCGCGTTAACCTGTTCGAGCTTCGCGGTTGCGTTTCGCTCGCCGATTTCCAGCAGCGCCGTCGCGTTTTTCAGCTCGGCAAGCTCGCGGCTGCGGCTGAATACGTTTGTCACGCGTTGATTTATGCTGCCGCCTGTTATCGAGCCGCCCGCGTTTATCAGTTCGCCGTCAGGCGTAACGATTTTATAGGCGTTGTTGTATTTTTTTGATACGCGTATAGC
>CAZJLW010000106.1:4835-9629 GCA_964546895.1 uncultured Eubacteriales bacterium
CGCTTTAAGACGGCTTTTACGCTTTTGTAGTAGCCCTCGAAATCCCGCTCCATTTCGCACAGCAGCTTGTAGCGGGACGATTTTTCGTTAAGCTCGCGTGTGACTGCCGCTCGCTGTTTGTCGAGCGTAAGCCGCTCGGCTGTGAGAGTTGCTTTGTTCTGCGCAAATTCCTTGATAGTATCGTTAAGCGTAAGCAGGTTTTGTTCCAGACCGGCCAGCTTGTCCGCGTATGCCGCCGACTGTGCTTCCGTATGAGCAAGCTTTTCTGTACACTCGCTTAAATCCTCGTTCAGTTTCTCCTTACGGTCGTTTAATTGCTCATATAGCAGCTCGGTTTTGCTGATATTAGTTTTTACGTCAGTCGTGTGCTTTATCGTTTCGATAATGGCGGCGTTAAACGCGTTGATTTGCCGCTCGCCTTCGGACATCTGCTCTGACAGCAGCGCGAACTCGGCTTGTTTCTCGGTCAGCTCTGCATTTTTATCAGCGAGCGCCGCTTCAAGCCCGTGCGTGCGTTCATTTTCGGCTACACGCTCGGCAGCCAGCGACTCGGCAAGCGCGTGCCGCTTGTTTATCTCGTTCTCGTACATGCGCGTCTGTTCGCCGATGGACTTTATTTTCTGCGCTGTAAGCCGCAGCTCGCCTTCGCCGCGCTCCTTGCGGGAGCGCATGTCCATCAGTTCGTCGGACGCGTTTTTATTTTCCTGTGACACATCGGCTAATTCGTTTTTGAGCGCGTCGCATTTTTCCCGCGCGTACGTTTTCTTCTGCGTTTCGGCTTCGAGCTGCGCGGCTAGGTCGGCGGTGTTCATCTGCAAGTCCTTTAGCATCGCCTCGGACTTCATGACTTCCTCAATAAAAATATTTATCTGCAACAGCTTAAGCCGTTCCTTAAACTCAATAAACTTCCCGGCTTTCTCGGCCTGCTCGCCGAGGGGGCCGAGCTGCATTTCCAGCTCCGTAATAATATCGCTAACGCGGACTAGGTTTTGCTTTTCGCGGTCGAGCTTATTGAGCGCGTCGAACCGCCGGTTCTTGAACTTGATTATTCCGGCAGCTTCTTCAAACAGCAGCCGCCGTTCGTCCGAGCGCGTACTCAAAATCTCATCGATACGTCCTTGTCCGATAATGGAGTAACCCTCGCGCCCGATACCAGTATCCATAAACATTTCGTGTATATCTCGCAGCCGACACTGTGTACCGTTGAGCATATATTCACTCTCGCCCGAGCGGTAGACGCGACGCGTTATAGTTATCTCCGAGAAATCCGGCTTAAGCTTAAAGTCGGAGTTATCGATTGTAATCGAGACCTCGGCGAAGCTCAGCGGGCGGCGGTTTTCCGTGCCGGAGAAAATGATATCCTCCATCTTGACCCCGCGCAGACTTTTCGCGCTTTGCTCGCCCAGCACCCAGCGCACAGCGTCGGAGATATTACTCTTGCCGCTGCCGTTGGGGCCGACTACGGCCGTAATGCCCGTGTTAAACTCGAGCTTTATTTTTTCGGGAAAGGATTTAAAACCTTGAATATCCAACCGTTTTAAGTACATACATCACCTCATAACAAAAATACCCCGCCGCGCGGGCAGGGTATCAGTAAGCCGAATTAATCCGTTTATTTGCGGAGAAGCTGTAATACTGGTTTCCGGCGACGACGATGTGATCAAGCACATCAATGTTAAGATATGCCAGCAGTGCGATAATTTTTTTAGTGGCCTCCATATCGGCGAGCGACGGCTTGCACGTGCCGCCGGGGTGGTTGTGCGATATTACGACGTTAACAGCTTTGAACTGTATCGCGGCTTCGACGATTTCGCGGGCGTAAATTGCGGTTTCGTCCACGGTTCCCTCCGAAATTAGGGAGGAGTTAATGAGCGAATAGTTCGAGCTTAGGCATATTAGGTACACTTTTTCGGTCGTTTCGCCCGCGAACAAATCTATCGCGTATTCACCGGCGAGCTTCGAGGTGTTGAGCAGGCGGCGGTTGTTCCATTTGCCGAGGAAGTACCGCCTTGCAAGCTGCGGAACCATAGACAAGAGTATCGCGGTATGCTCCTGCACGCCGGATTTGGTGCAGAGTTCCTCCGGCGTCGCCTCGAAAACGTTGCTTAAGCTGCCGAACTCGTTGATGAGCGTGTGGGCGAACTTGTTCATATCCTTGTACGGCTGGGTGTAAAACAGCAGCAGCTCCAGAACCTCGTGATCTTGAAAACCTTCAAGCCCGCCGGACATAAACTTAGCCTTTAGTCGTTTTCGGTGTCCGGCGTTCAGGTTTTCTTTTTTTGGTTTGTCCTTGATTTGTTCCGGCATTGTCACTCTTCTCCGTGCAAAAACTTTATGTAGCCGTCGAACTGCTTCGAATAAATGATATCAAGCAGACGGTCAAGCGTACGCAGCGCATATTTCGCTTGGCCGGACGTAATGAGACCCTCATCCAGTGCGTCGGCTATCTCGGCCACATCGACGACCTTGACGAAGCCGTTTTCGTATACGATTACGTCTATGAGCAAGTCCTTGAAAATGTATTCGTCGGTGTCGCGGTGTATTTCCGTCTCGATAATGTCGCAGTAAATGTAGATGCATTCGTCGCCGTTGTAAAACTTACTTATCTTAAAGCCTTCATTTAAAAAATAACACGATACGCCGTGTGTGAAGTCGCTGCGTTTTTTGAGCGTGCGCCATCTGGTGACGACTACTTCGTCGGTCACGCGCAGTATTTCGTCGTCCTTAAGATATATCAACTCGTTTGGTATGAATCTTTTGCGGTACAGCTTTGGAACGATCATAAACGCCTCTCCAGTTCGGACGTAATAATTTCCAACGTCTTTATTCTTGCGAATTTCTTATCGTTGGACTCGACTATTGTCCAAGGTGCGTACGGCGTGCTTGTTTTGGCGAACATATCGTCTGCGGAGAGGTCGTACATGTCCCACTTTTCGCGGTTACGCCAATCCTCGTCGTTGATTTTGTGCTGCTTAAGCGGGTTTTCCTGACGTAGCTTAAACCGCTTAAGTTGTTCGTCTTTATCTATTTGCAACCAGAACTTGAAAATAATCGTGCCGTTGTTCGATAGGTGCTGTTCCATGTCGTTTATTTCTTTATAAGCGCGCATCCATTCTTCGCGTGTACAGAACCCTTCTATGCGTTCGACGAGCACGCGTCCGTACCACGAACGGTCGAAGATCGTTATATGGCCGTCCTTCGGCATTTTTTTGTTGAAGCGCCAGAGGAAATGATGATTTTTTTCTTCAAGCGTGGGCGCGGCGACGGGCACAACCTCATATCCGCGCGGATCAAGCTTCGCCGTAACGCGCTTGATGTTGCCGCCCTTGCCGGCGGCGTCGCTGCCTTCGTAAACTATTACGACTGAGCGGCGTTTTGCGTACAGCTTATAGCCCAGCTCGGATATTTTGTTCTGGTAGATATCGAGCTTTTTATCGTATTCGTCCTCATCGATTGTCTTGCTTAAATCGACTAAGCTTAATATGGGCTTGGTTTTTGATTTCGGTTCGGGCTTTTGGGGCAGGGCAGGGGGGTTGAGCCGTCGTTCTATCTCGGCTTCTATCGACGATACGACTATGCGGTATATTTTTACGACGGCATAGCGAATATCGTCGGCTTCGATGATACTCCATTCGCAGCCTGGCTTGCTCGTCTCGTTTATCATTTCGTTAAAATATTTAATGTACTTGTCATACTGCTTGTTCTGCTCCAAATCCTCGGCGTTAATGCGCCATGCGGTGTCGGAGTTTTTGATCAAGTCTTTAAACCGTCTTTTCTGCTCGTCTTTGCTTATGTGCATGAAAAATTTCAGCAGCAGGCAGCCGTCGTCGGTGAGCTGTTTTTCGAACGAGTTGACATCGTAATAGAACCCGTCGCGCTCCTTGTCGGTGAGCTTGATGCCGTGATCGTCCTCCGGCAGCGCCAGCCTTGTCCATATTCTGTCAAAAATAGCAATACGTCCCTTTTCGGGCGTTTTATTCCAGAACGACCACAGAAACGGGTGATACAAGTCGTCATGCGATGGACTCATCGTATAGACGTTAAAACAGCGCGGATCAAGCGGCAGCACAAGTTGGCCGATCGATGTACCTTTTCCGGACGCGCTCCACCCACCGAATGCTATGAGTACGGGGATTTTCATATCTATTATTTTAAGCTGAAGCTCCTCGAGCCGAGACTTCAAAGCTTTTAACTCGGATTTATAAACTTTTTTGTCAAGAGTTAACGATAAATCTGTTTTTTCCAGCATTTCTTTTCCCTCCGTGAACGTACGATAATTTACGCCGCCCCATAATATGACATGCATAATAAGTATAATCTCCCAGCGTCACCAGTGCAAGAAAAATTCTTGAAAGCTTGTAACACTTTTTTATGTATGTCCATAGTATAGAGCAGGAGACATCTCCTAAAACTTTCTTGAAAGGAGGCACTACAATGGGCGAATTTAGCTTAGTAGATAGCTTACAGAGATATATTGGAAGAACGGTTACGATTTTTACAACTAGCGGTGGCGCTTCAGGCTGCGGCTTCACAGGCGTACTTGCCGGCATTTGCGACGGCAGCGTTAGACTGATTACGGATATCGGCGCTCCTCCGGCTTGCCCGATCGGCGGACCTTGCTGCGGCAGCTGTGGAAACAGCAAAGGTTTTAGCAACGGCGGCAACTTTGGTAGCTGGGGCAACAGCTGGGGCAACGGCAGCTGGGGCAATGGCTGGGGCAATAGCTGGGGCAACAGCTGGGGTAACGGCTGGGGTAACGGCGGCTGGGGCTTCAATGGCTTCAACAGCTTTGGC
>CAZJLW010000106.1:9729-11990 GCA_964546895.1 uncultured Eubacteriales bacterium
GCAGGCAATTGGTTAGGCTCTGTTACAGAGATTCCGATTTGCAGAATTGCAAGCTTCACGCATAACGCAATCTAATGTGAATTAGAGCAATCGAACATTGCAACTAAACTATGTCTCTCCAATTAAAAAAACGCCGCTTCAAATAATTTTGGGGCGGTGATTTTTTTTGTGATATAGTGTTACGTATGAAGCTTTTATTGCGAGGTGTACTATGAAAATTGATCGCTTGATTGGAATTACAATGTATCTGCTTAACCGCAACATCGTATCGGCGAAGGAACTGGCCGAGCGGTTCGAGGTGTCGAAGCGTACTGTTGTGCGCGATATTGAGACGCTGTGTATGGCTGGGATTCCCATATCATCCTCAACCGGCGCGGCTGGTGGGTATGAGCTGCTTGACACGTTTAAGCTTAATAAGCAGATCACGACTGTTGAGGATTATTTGTTTATCATCACGGCCTTAAAAGGCATGTGCAGCGCGTACGACAACCGGAAGATAAATAATACGCTTGAGAAAATGCTTGCGCTGGGGAAATATAACGACGAGCAGCAGAAGGTGTTCATTGACTTCGGCGTGGTGCGGGAGGGCGACAATATTCCTGAGTACGTCCGCGAAATTGAGGACGCCATGAACGAGAATGTAGCCGTGTCGTTTGACTACACGGACAGCGCCGGAGGACGGAGCCGCCGCACAGTCGAGCCGCTTGCGCTGAACTACCGCTGGTACGCGTGGTACTTGCTCGCGTATTGCACTTTTAAGAATGACTACAGATTTTTCAAGCTAAATAGGATATCCGACCTGACAGTGACGGACGAACCGATAGTGCATAAGCACGAAAATATTCCGGTGCTGCTTGATAAGCAGTGGGGTATGGATACGCGTAAGGTTTACAGGATAAAAATGTTCTGTAAAGCCGAGGTGCGTATACCGGTCATGGAATATTTGAAGGGGAAGATTCTGGAAGAGTGTCCGAACGGTGATTTCGTCATGGAGATGCATAGCGTCGAAAACGAACGAATGTGGTTTTCGCTGCTGCTTGGCTTCGGTGATAAGGTTGAAGTGCTTGAACCGCAGGAAGTGATTGATATGGTGCGTGAAAAATCTGCCGAGATTCAGAAGTTGTATGAAGAAAAGTGACATACTGTTGTCGTAAACGCTTCGGTATAATAAGAAAAAATTTTGCGGAGGTGCTTATGATGACGAAACAGGAAATTAAGGAAGGCTACGGGATTTGCGGGTTAGTTTGTGGGCTTTGCAGCTATAATATAAACTGCGCCGGGTGCAGGTGTAAGACGGGCGAGTGCGATGTTAAAGCTTGCTGCGTGGAAAAAGGGCTGAGTTATTGTTTTGAGTGCGATGAATATCCGTGTGATAAGGATATGCACAAGGGCAAACGGTCGCGGGCGTTCAATGCTGTCGCAAAGGCAGAGGGGTTGGACAAGCTGGCGGAGTATTTGCATATAAACTACGAACGAGGGATTACATACCACAGGGCGGATAAACTGCCGGGGGATTATGATAGGTGTAAAACGGTAGAGGAAGTTACGGAGCTGTTGAAAAACGGGAAGCCTGACCCGTATGATGTGTGTCCTACATATGAGAGTGAGCGGTTTATTTTACGGCTTGTATCAATGGATGATGCGGAGGATTTGTTGGAGTGCTACGCTAAGCCTACTGTCAGCGTACAGGCAAACGCAGAGGGTTGCACGTATGGTTACGGTTCGCAAACAGTTGCTGAAATGCAGGAATGCATTCGCCGTTGGCTGGTGGAGTATAAAAACCGTTGCTTCATTCGGTTCAGTATCGTGGACAAGCAGAAAGATAAATCAGTCGGAACAATTGAGATATTCGATAATGGGCGCGGCGCGAACAGTGTGTTACGTATTGATGTAATGTGCGAGGATTCGTCGCAGTACGAGAACGAGGGGTGCCTTTCGGAGTTATTGAAGATTTGCGATTCGTTTTTTCATGATATGGAGTGCGAACAAATCGTTACTAAGGCGATGCCCGAAGCTGCTGGCCGGATTAACGCGCTGTTAGAAAGCGGTTATTTACCATATCCTAAGAGTAGCGAGTGGGAATGGGAACATTGCTACATCAAGAAGAAATCATGAGGGGATACGTATGGATTGATTTGCCGAAAATTAATTTACGGCAAAAGCAAAAGGCATTGGAAGCTGTTACGCTCCAATGCCTTTATTGTTATATGAGTGGGAGGAGAAGGATTCGAACCTTCGAAATCGTCGATAACAGATTTACA
>CAZJLW010000107.1:0-5222 GCA_964546895.1 uncultured Eubacteriales bacterium
ATCAGTCCGGACAGCTTCATCAACATGCCGCTGGAAGCTGGGGACGAAGCCGTACTCTACTACGGCAGCCCCACCGATACTAAAATAATCACGGACATCAACGAGCACATAACAGGGAACAGTATCTCCTTCAACGTGAGCAGATCATACACATCGTGGGTAGACAGCGGCGGGTATTGGCGAAAGGACGAGGTAACAGAAGTCTTACCCGGCGTAAAAATTCACCTTAAACCCCCGGGCGATTTAACAAAGCTGCTCGTGACAAACACAGACGGCCACGCTTCGGCGGACGTCGGAACGACGGGCGTTTACAGCTATTACGCCGAAAAAAATAACGACGCCCATGTACCGGACGTCGTCAGAACTAACAATTGCTATTTTTTATACGGATTTCGGAATCTGTCGGCGATAAGCCGTGCGGAAGCGGCCGCGTTTATCGTTAACCAGTTCCGGGTGAACGTGATGGATGTAGGCCCGCAAAGCGGCGGCGGCACGGTTTTTTCGGATGTGCTGCCCGGCGACAAGTTTTACCGCGAAATAAAAACCGCCGTCAGCACCGGTATATTACGCGGTTATGACGACGGTACTTTCAGGCCGGACAAGCCTGTATCGTTGTTCGAGTTTTCGGTAATGCTTTCGCAGACAAAGCAGCTCCGCTTAAGCCCGGCAGACGTCGCCGCGACGAAGCTAACCGTCGCCGACCTGCCCGACTGGGGTCGCAAGCCCGTCGAGCCGATAGTACGCTCCGGGCTGCTCAATAATGTGACGCTTAAATGGTTCGACGGGCTGAACGGCGAAGCACTCATGCAAATTTTTAGAAACCTGCCGGAGCAGGGCGCATAATCGGTGCAGACGCACGGGTGCAATCCCAGCCAAACCCGTTAGTTGCTTCTGCTGTCGCCCATCGGGATAATCGCCCACAGCGCCACGTACATAACCGGTACCAGCAGCTGTAATATAAACACCAGCATAACGCAGACAATTCGTACAAGCGTCGCGTCTATGTTAAAATATTCCGCCAAGCCGCCGCATACCCCACCGATTATTTTATTTTTGGAGGAAAGCCGGATTTTTTTCTTCATGACCACACTCTCCGTTTCATTTTCGTATAACTATTATACGCTTTCTTCTGTAAAAAGTCTTTCCTCAATTGCCGCCCATAACTCGGCCTTGCCGTCTTTTGTTTCACTCGAAAAGGGTATGATACCGCAATCGGTATTAAGCCCTTTTTTTATTGCCGCGACGTGGCGCTGTAGCTGGCTTCGGTTTAGCTTGTCGCTTTTCGTGGCCGCTATTATTATGTCGTAATTATAATGCGCGAGCCATTCGTACATCATTTTGTCATTCGCGCTCGGGTCGTGACGTATGTCTATTAGCAGCACGATAGCCTTAAGCGTGTCCCTTTTGCGCAGGAAGCTCTCTATCATGCGCCCCCACGTCTCGGACTCGGACTTCGACGCGCGCGCGTAGCCGTACCCCGGCAAATCCACAAAATACATCGAACCTTCCACATCATAAAAATTTATCGTACGCGTCTTGCCCGGCGTCTGGCTTGTGCGCGCAAGCGCCTTGCGGTTCACCATCGCATTTATAAGCGACGACTTGCCCACGTTCGACCTACCCACAAACGCTACTTCCGGCCTGCCGTCCGACGGGAACTGGTTTTTCCTGACGCCCACCGCCGCCAGCGATACATTTACTACTTCCATTTTATACTCCTTCGATCTCGTGTTCATGAAACAAGTTGCCGTTTCCGATATTTCCGCTCACGTGTTGATTTATAGAAAATTTTATGAAATAATACAATGACGTTTCGCGGCACAATGAAAAAGAGTCCCACAGCTGACCGCAAGGACTCCGACGTGGCAGCTATGCTACCGTTACTCAAATTATAATATGGGTACTATTAATAGTCAATAACCAATGCAAATTGATATGCCGATTCAACCGCGGATTCATTTATATAGGTGGCATTAATGTTTCACAAAACTAAACATTAACGCCCTCCTATAAACAGCGGAAAATATTCGGCACTAAACCGAATAAAATATTACAATGTTTTGTGCCGAATATATACACTACCGGGAGGTTTTTTTTTGGGTGAATTTATTTCTGTCTTGTTTATTCTGTTGTTCCTGTTAAACGGCGCGTGTCTCGCGCGGTTCTTTTTTCGTGACGAGGATTTCGCCGCGCGGATAATGCTGTCGCTGATGTGGTCGCTCGTGCTTATGATGTGGCTTCCGGCGGTGTTCGCGTTTCTTCTTAGATTCACGATGCTTGCGCAGATTGCTGCCGCCGTCGCGTCAGCGATTATTACGGTCGGCGTTTATTTTCTTCTCGGACGAGCAGTGCCTACTCGCACCGGTCGTGCCGGCGAAGGTCGTGCCGATGTCGGCCGTGCTGGCACCGTCTCCGCACGCGTAAAACTAACATTAAAAAACGAACGAATCCTCCTGCTCACCGTCGTACCGCTGTTCGCTTTTACCGTTTACCTGCTTTTCACGCACGTGATTCCCACGGCGCCCGGCGGGATTTACTGCGGACAAAGCACTTGGGGCGACATGGCTATGCATCTCGGCTTCATTACGTCGATAACCGAGCAGAAAACCTTCCCGCCCATGTACAGCATCGCGGGCGGCGAAATGCCTGTTAACTACCCGTTTCTCTGCGCGAGCATAAGCTCTACATTTTATACGTTTGGGGCGGGGTTACGATTCTCGTACATCGCGCCGATGATTATCGCTATGCTTTCCGTGTTCCTCGCCGCGTTCGTTTTTTTCCGCAAATGGCTCGGCAGCGAAATAAAAGCCGCCCTGTCCACGCTGTTTTTTTTCGTGGGAGGCGGCTTCGGATTTGCTTATTTTGTTGATTTGTCCAGAAAAAATACCGGCTTGTTCGGCTCGATTTTCACGGGCTTCTACACGACACCCACGAACTTCTCCGAAAAGAATATGAAATGGGTCAACGTCATCGCCGACATTCTCATTCCGCAGCGCGCGTCACTGTTCGGCTACGCCATTCTCATTCCGTGCCTATATTTACTGTACCGCGCCACGTTCGACAATAAGAAGGAATACTTCCTGCCGCTCGGCTTGGCCGCCGGACTGCTGCCCCTCATACATACGCACTCGCTGTTGATTCTGGGTATCGTGAGCGCCGCGTTTTTGTGTTACGCCTTCTACAACGCTCCGGAATCCGGCAATGTTCTAAAGCATCTGAACAGCTGGTTCGTATACCTTGCCGTCACGCTTGTTCTTGCGTTGCCACAGCTTGTGCTGTTTACGTTCCGGCAGACGTCGTCCGACGGGTTCCTGCGGCTGAGCCTAAACTGGGCGAATAAAAACGACAACTATCTATGGTTCTATATTAAAAATGTCGGTCTGCCGTTTATTCTGGTAATACCCGCGTTTCTCAACGCGACGAAGAAAAACCGGTGGGTTTACGCCGGTGCGGCGGCTATTTTTGTGGTTTCGGAGCTGGTCGTGTTCCAGCCGAACGATTATGATAACAATAAGCTGCTGTATATATGGTACTTTTTCACATGCGGGCTGGTCGTCGAATACGGCGTCACCGTCTACGAAAAGCTACGGCTGGCCGGTGTTAAGGGGATTGCGTTCCTTGCGGCGCTCGTGATTTTCATCGGCAACATAAGCGGCGTACTGACGCTCGGTCGCGAGGCCGTCTCAAAAATGCTGCTGTTCAGCGAAAAAAGCGTCGCCGCCGCCGGGTTCGTCTCGGAACAGACGGAGCCGTCGGCTACGTTTTTGACGGCCACGAACCACAACAACGCCATCGCGTCGCTCACCGGGCGTAATATCTTCTGCGGCTCGTCATCTTTTCTGTACTTCCACGGCATAAACACAGCCGAACGCGAAGCCCGTCAGCGCGATATGTTCGACAACCCGTCGCTCGAAAAACTGCGCGCAGCCGGTATCGACTACGTTTACGTCGGTCCGACCGAGCTTTACGACTATAAATGGCTGAATCTGAGCTTCTTCGCGAAAGAATTGAAAGAAGTGTATAACAACGGCGAGGTAATGATTTTCAAGGTCGATGCGAAGTAGCGATTAAATCCCGCACTACCTCCGACGCTAAAATAAACCCGGCCACGGGCGGCACGAACGGCGTACTTGCCGTCACGCCGCCGTCGTGCTGTACGGGCGGTTCTTTTGAGTACACAACTTTCAGGCTGTCTACACCGCGCTCCCTTAGTGACTTGCGCATTCTGCGTGCAAGCGGGCAGACGGACGTTCTGTTTATGTCCGCAACTTCCAGCCGCGCCGGTTCGAGCTTGTTGCCCGCGCCCATCGAGCTGATTATGTTTACACCTGCTTGCTTGGCGCGCACAATTAGTTCAAGCTTCGAGCGTACCGAATCTATCGCGTCTACGATATAGTCGTACGCCCCAAGCTCGAACTCCCCGGCGTTGCCCGGTTCGTAAAACACATCAATCGTTTCTATACGCGCGTTCGGATTAATCTCCAGCGCGCGTTTTTTCATTATATCGACCTTTTTTTGTCCTAGTGTTTCGTGCGTGGCTACCAGTTGGCGGTTTATGTTTGTGACGTTCACGACATCGCTGTCGACAAACGTCAGGTTGAAAACCCCGCACCGAACAAGCGCCTCCGCCGCGAACGAGCCGACACCGCCTATGCCGAATACCGCTACGTGCGAGTGCTTAAGTGTTTCGAGCGCGTCGTGGCCTAGGAGGAGTTCGGTTCTTGTGAATTGATTGTTGGTTTGCATTTGTTGTTTCCTTTCTGCATAAAAATAGCCGCCAAGGCGGCCTTTCGACATAGCTACACATCCATGAATCTCTTCATCAAGTATACCACAAAAAAACACAATCATCAACAAGCCTTCGACGCACAAAAAAAGCCCGGCGAAGCCGGGCAACATCAATCCATTCCAAAACTATTCAAATACCCCAACGCCCATCAACAAATCCCGGGCAGCGTAACCGTAACCACACACCCCTCCTGCTCCGCATTTTTAATAGAAAAGCTCCCGCCGTGGCGCGCGGCGATATTTCTACAAATCTTTATCCCTATCCCGCTGCCGCCCAGCTTCGACGTGTAGCCGCCCCTCTCGATCTGCGCAGCTTCGCCCGAATATAACCCCTTTCCGTTATCCTTAATATCGACCTTCACGAACCCTGCCGCTTCGGTAATCTTCACTTCAACCCTGCCGTTAGCCTTCAAACCGATAGCTTCGACGGCGTT
>CAZJLW010000107.1:5322-10072 GCA_964546895.1 uncultured Eubacteriales bacterium
TCTGTGTACTTCGCCAGCTTTTTGTCGCCGTCGAAGATTTTTATCATGTTCACGCTTGCCATCGCAAGCGAAACCGGATTTTTTATTTCGTGCGCGATCGTAGCGGCCATTTCCTCGTACGATTCGCCGTCGAAAACCTGCATGTCAGCCATTTTATCCCCCTTACCTGGGCAGCTTAAGCACTTTACCGAAAAATATCTTATCGGGATTAGTCAGGCCGTTTACTTCCATAATCTTGTCCACCATTTTTGAAGTACCATAAAATTTCATGCTTATGTACAGCAGGTTGTCGCCCTTCTGAACGATGTATGTATCTGGAATCGTCGACAGATTCACGTAAACGGAACTGTCAAGTCCTGTCCCGGCTTGCGGCGCTTGCGTTACTGCGGGCGTTGCGTCGGGCTGCGGTGTCGGCGCTAACAACGGGTTCGGCGGCTGCACCGGCTGCGGCTCGGGCTGCGGTTGCACCCCGCCCGTCGGCTGTGTCGTCGTTTGTATCGGCTGCAATGACTGTGACGGCTGCGTGTTCTGCGACGGTTGTGCCGTAAGCTGCGGCTGTTGCATCGATGGCGCTGTCGGCGCGGACGGTGCGGTCGGTGTTACCGCTTTCGGCGTCTGCTGTGCCGGTTGCATTGTCGCTTGCGGCGGCTGCGGAGATGTCGGTTGCGGGGCAGTCGACTGCGGCTGTGTACCAGCCGTTCTATCCTGATCACCCGAAGCCGCGAATACCTCCGCTACATTATCCTGCCGAAACTGCACGAGCAAGTTTTTGTAAGATGTGCTGATGCTTGTAATCTGGGATTCGAGCTGGGATATTCGTCCCTCGTTCTGAATCATTCCCGTACCCATTATGATGCAGATTATCAGCAGCACCGCGCTCAGGCTTGCCAGCAGGTTTACGACGCGTTTGTGGTCGGTCGATTTTTTCAAGCTGCGCTCGACGAAATGCCTGCGCATTACGCTTTCGGGCGTTTCCTTCGAATCCCTGGATTCCCTACCATCCCTCGTTTCCGCTGGCTTGTCCGGCTCGTCCTGCTCCTTTAGCGGTATGTCCGGCTTTTTGCTGACGATGTCGACCGTTTTATTTTCCAGCATGTATTCGTGCATTTCCTTGTTCTTGTCGTAATAAATGAAATAGCCGCGAGCCTCCGTCAGCTCCAGCTCGCCGCTCTCACCTTTTTTGTAGACATAAAACGTATTGACCTTCTCGACGGGGTCAACGACGAATAGAACGTTGCTCTCGCTCTTAAACTTCTCGTCGTGGTAGGCGGCGTAAGCGGAGTTCAGGAAAACGCCGTAGCCGGGCTGCGACTGCATGAACCCGACGACCTCGTACAGCGAAAAATACTTCTCGATCATTTCCTTCGCGTATTCGACGGACGCCTCGGTGAATTTCAGCACGCCGCCCTCGTGTCTGCAAAATTTTCCGGCGACAGCCCCGCTGATAAACAAAATAATCTGTCCGTCAATCAACATACTGCGCCCCAGCAAGAACGCCAGTTTTTCCTCGTTTGCGAACGCCTCGGTGTATTGCTGCAAGTACGAATAAACGTAATCCTCAATATAAATCTTTACGCCGTCCGTAATGCTCCCAATCTGCTTCACGTTCGTCGGCAAATCGTAATCCATCATTAAATCCTCCTTTGTGATATGGGCATGTACTAAAATATGGAAAAAATATACTACAGCGCTATGAAAAAAATTGTAGAAAATTCATTTTATCGAAAGCAAATTATTACATATAGTGAGCCGCGGTGCGAAACGGCTTGGAAAAACGGGATTTCGCGGCTGTAAACGGCGTTTTGCGTCGCCGAATAGCCTGTAACTATTTGGGAATATTATTCGCAGAGTTGGGAGGTGAAGCAGATGCGCGCAACTTGCACAGATACAGCGTATATTAATACTAATCACGAAAGCGCCAGCGACGTATTCGGCGACGTCATGCACAGCTTAATGGCGCGGCATTGTATATATGATGAAATTGTGTTCCTCTGCATAGGGACGGATCGCGCGACGGGCGATTGCCTTGGCCCGCTGACCGGACATCGGCTTGCTTCGCTCCCGACGCACGGGGTTTCCGTTTACGGCACGCTGGACGCGCCCGTCCACGCGAAAAATCTCGGCGCGGCCGGCGAGCGCATTCGCACCGCCCACAAAAACCCGCTAATCATCGCCGTCGACGCCTGTCTCGGCGAGCTGGATCGTATCGGAATAATCGAAATCGGCGAAGGCGCAGTCGAACCGGGCGCGGCGCTTCACCGCAGTCTGCCCGATATCGGACATATTTTCATACAGGGCGTAGTCAACGCCGGGCGCTCATACGCCGGTGCTCCCGCCGCACAAATAATTTTGCAGAACACACGCCTTAATGTCGTCATGAAAATGGCTGACATAATATGCAGCGGTGCAGCGCTGGCGCTGGAACGCGTCGGCAGACTTAAAAGTGAAAAATAATATGAAAATTTTTACCAATGTGATATACTTGAAGTGAAAAAGCCGCTCGCGAGCTTTTGACGGGCGAACTAACCGGCGCATACAGAAATTTCGGAGGGATGTTATGAGGGAATTTTACGAGCAGAACAAGGCTTTGATAAAAAAGGGGCTATATCTGGTACTGTTTTTCGTAGGCATTTACGTTTGTGTGACGTATGTGCTGGGCTACATCGCGCCGTTTTTGATCGGATATATTTTTTCGCTTGTACTGGAACCGCTGGCGAACTTCGTGTCTAACAGCCCGCCGATGAAGTATCTGTTTCGTAATAACATCTCAATCCGCCGGACTATCGCCGCATTCTTTTGTCTTTTGGTGCTTGCAGTTGTGATTGTTTTTCTTGGTGCGACTGTTACGGCTCAGCTTATCTCGCAGTCGAAATCGTTCACCACTAACCTACCGTTCTACTTACAAGAAACGATAAAGGCCATCGATAAACTCAAGGTATCGTACAACGATATGTTCCTAATAATACCTGCCGAGCTGCAAGATACGCTGTACGAATCTATCCGCGCCATCAGCACGAATATTGCCAGTACAGCAGGGAACTCACTGCGGCACAGCTCGACCAGCTTTGTGTCGGCCATACCCGTGTTTCTGATTAGCTTGGTGCTGTGCTTCGTCTCGACGTTCTTCTTTATTAAGGACAAAGCAATCATTCGCGCAGTTATCAAGGAACAGTCGCCTAAGTGGATGCACACTGCGTTTTCGCATGTGCGCCGCGGGCTTTTTCAGGCTATCATCGGCTACATAAAAGCACAGCTTATTGTTATGTCGATTACGTTTTCTATCGCGACCGTCGGGTTGACGCTGATCAGGTACGAATATTCTATTCTCGTCGGGTTGCTCATAGCGTTCGTCGATGCGCTCCCGATTTTGGGCAGCGGCAGCATTTTGTGGCCGTGGGCGGCTCTCAGTCTGATTTCCAGCAACTACACCCAAGCTGTCGGGCTTCTTATCATTTACGTCTGTATTCTGGCCGTGCGCCAAATCGTCGAGCCGAAGGTTCTCGGCGAGCAAATAGGAGTTCACCCGCTGCTCACGCTTATAGCGCTGTACATGGGGCTGAAAATATTCGGCGTGTTCGGCTTTATTATCGGGCCGGTGTGCGTTGTCACGCTTAAGGCGCTACTTAGCGCCGATATATCTGAACCCGTAGGGGATGCTTAGTATGCTAAAGTTATTCGGTCAAAGCTCCGAGGAGCGCATAAAAATGATTACTGAGGGCGACCTCCTGAAAACGTTCCTATTTTTGTCCATGCCGGGCTTTATGATGGTGTTTATTCAGGCCGTTATGCCGATTATCGACGGCCTGTTCGTGTACAACTTCGACACGCCTGTGTCGGGCGCGGCCATCTCGTACTGCGGCTCGCTGCAAAGTATTTTCACGATGGGCTTGCAGGGCTTAAGCATCGCGGGATCGGCCATAATTGGCCAGACCAACGGCACCGGCGATAAGGAACGCGCACGCAACCTGTCCGGGCAGCTATTGGCTTTGTCTGCGACGATCGGCGGGATACTTATCCCGCTTTCGATTATTATCGGTCGGGTCATTTCAGCTGATCTGGAGCCGGATTTGAAGGATCGTATTTTGATTTACAACCTGATACTATCCGTCAGCTTGCCGTTTATCGGCGTGCAGTCCTCGTTTAACTCCATCAAAAACGTTTTCGGTCACCCCGAAATAACTTTTCTGCGTACGCTGATTTTTGTGCCGCTTAAGTTGTTTTTTACATTCTTGTTCGTTGCGGTTCTCAGGCTCGGCATAACGGGCGCGGCGTTTTCGGCTTTCTGCGCTTATTTTTGCATTATGTTTTTCATCGTATTCGACCTGTTCGTCAAAAAATCCGAGGAACGCCTTACCGTCCAAGATTTAAGGATTAAAATGCCGGACATAAAAAAAATCGCCCGCTTCTCTTGGCCGTCCGTGCTTCAAAACTCGTTGAAGTCACTGGGCTTTTTCCTCATAAAAGTCGAGACTGCTGTGTACGGCAACCTCGCTTTAAGCGGACAGAGTATCGCGAACGATGTATGTAATATTTTTCAGAGTTATACAAGCTGTTACGATGCGGCAATCGTTTCGACGGTCAGCATAAACGCCGGAGCCGGTAACTCCGCCCGCGCCAAAAAATCTGCCTACCTCGCCATCAAGCTTGGTATCGCGTCATCGGTGTTTCTGAGTGCGTTCTGTATGCTCGCAGCACCCTACATAATCCGGTTGTACACAAAGGATCCCGCTATATACGACATCGCAGTGCG
>CAZJLW010000107.1:10172-11850 GCA_964546895.1 uncultured Eubacteriales bacterium
GGGTTAAGTTTGTTAAGAGGATATAGTGACTGCATAACATTCGGAGGTGCTTTATGCATATTGAAACCATTAAAATCAAAAACTTCAAGGTGTTCAAGGATATTGAGATTGCCAATATTCCTAAAATGGCTGTGTTCCTTGGAATGAATGGCGTTGGAAAGACTACGTTTTTTGATGTGTTTGGGTTTTTATATGATTGCTTGTCAAGAAATGTTAGAGCGGCGTTTGATAATCGCGGTGGGTTTTCGGAAGTCATTTCAAGAGAACAGACAGGTGATATCGAATTTGTTATTCAGTTTCGGCAAAATGATAATGACCCTCGTATAACATATGAGTTATCAATAGGACTTAACGAGACTAAACAACCTGTTGTGATTAAGGAAATCATGCGTTTTAGGCGAGGACAAAAGGGTGCGCCGTGGAAAATTTTAGAGTTCTCTAACGGTGAAGGTTATGCTATTAGCGGTGAGATAAGCACAAAAGCAACTTACGAAGATATAAAAAATGCGGTACGAAGCAAACAAAAGCTTGATTCACCTGATATTTTAGCAATCAAGGGACTTGGGCAGTTTAAGGAATTTGTTGCTGTTTCCGCTCTTAGAAAGTTAATAGAGGATTGGTATGTTTCGGATTTTCAAATTAAAGCCGCAAAGCAACGCAGTGAGGCAGGCTATAATGAAAGCCTGTCCAGAACCGGTGACAATTTGCCTATCGTAGCTAAGTTTATGTATGAGCACCACCGAAAGAAGTTTGATAGCATTCTAGAAAAAATGAAAGAGCGTGTCCCGGGTGTAACAAGAGTTGAAGCTGATTTAACTTCTGATGGATATATTGTTTTAAGATTTAGCGATGGTCAGTTCAATAACCCGTTCTCGTCACGATTTGTTTCTGATGGCACAATAAAAATGTTCGCATATTTGGTTATGCTGAACGACCCTAATCCACATTCGCTTATGTGTGTCGAAGAACCGGAGAACCAACTTTATCCCAAGCTATTACCGATTTTAGCTGAGGAATTCAGGCTATATTCAAACTCGGGTGGGCAAGTGTTTGTATCAACACACTCGCCGGATTTTCTTAACGCAGTTGAACTCTCGGAACTGTACTGTTTTGTAAAGGAAGACGGGTTTACAAAAGTCTATCGCGCATCGGACTCTAAGCTTGTTACCTCACTCTATAATGCCGGAGATTTGCTTGGATACCTTTGGAATCAAGAGCTACTGCTTGAGGAGGTTACCAAGTAATGCGGATCGTGTTTTTGGTTGAAGAGCGTTCTATGAAAGAACTGCTTCAATGTGTTTTGCCGAAAATTTTGCCGGAGAATATGGAAACACTGATTATTCCACACAGTGGCAAAAGTGACTTGGTAGCGTCAATCCCGAGAAAATTACAGAGCTGGCCTTTTCCAGACGACAAGTTTGTTATCGTACACGACCAAGACAGCGCTGATTGTACAGCACTAAAAGAAAGCTTATTAAATTTGTGTAGTGGCAGTAAAAATGAATATCTGGTAAGAATTGCTTGTAGGGAGCTTGAAGCATGGTATTTTGGGGATTTAGCTGCCGTGTCTAAAGCGTACGGAAAAAACTTCGAGGGGCTTTCGCGCAAAAGGAAGTATCGTGTGCCGGATGGTATAGGAAATGCAAAAGATGAATTACGAAAGATAATACCGTCGCAC
>CAZJLW010000108.1:0-11835 GCA_964546895.1 uncultured Eubacteriales bacterium
GATATAGAGGAAAGGGCGAAGCCGGTAACGGCGGTTGTCGAGTAGGGAGTAAAAATAGCAGCCACTGGTTATCGCGGTAAGATGGGATTTTGTAGCCCGGTCTTTCTGCGGTAATCAGTGGCTATTTTTGTTAATACGCTCGTCATTGTTGAATTTCTGTCAAGCTTACTTCAATTCCATTTAACAAACTTTTTATTTCAAACGGATTTAAGTAAATGTTATAAGACTCCTCCAAAACTGTTAAACGGCACTCCTGAGCACTACCGGAGGTATTGAATAACCTTATTACATAACCGCTTTTGTTTTCGGCGAGTTTTATAGCTGTTATCAATATGTTTTCATTATTAGTAGCTATAACACTTGGGCATTTGGGTTTTAAGCTGTGAGCGTTTGTAGGGAAAAACGATAATGCATATGGTTTTTGTAAAAGGTATTGGCATGTCATGTCGATACCTTTTGCCTTGCCGTCAAGATAAAATGTATATTCGAACTCACCTTGGTCTGTCTTATCAATGTATCTGTCGTTATAAAGCGTATGGGCATTATGACGCGGAACAAGGCAGCCGTATCTCGGGGAGCGTATAAGTGTTAGCCTCAGTTCTCCGTCTTTGGCATCAAAACCGTAAATGCTGTTGTTTATAACAGCCAATTCGTCGTTGTCGTCCTTTAGGAACACAAATCTTTGAGCGGCCATTTCGTTTCCGTTGTTATTAAATTTATAAGTACCGTACATTGTCTGTCCGTATGCTTCGGCTTTTTTAAGCAGTGTCGGTACCGAAAGCTTAAGCATTTTGTTTTTCTCCACCCACATAAGTAATATCTTTATTTCTATCCGTGTACCAACCTTTGGGATTATGTACCGTACAGCCATATTGGAGTTGTTGTAACGGAGAACAGCCTCGACTATTGTTCTTACAGCTCCATCCTCTATTACCCTGACCGGCGCAAGCTTTTCTGCCCAAACTCCAGAAAAATCAGCTGATTCGTTTTCATCCATTAGGGAAAAACATCCGACTAAGTCCCTATAACAGACATTGAATGTACCGATAGAATGATCGTCATCCTCCAGTACCAACGGTAAAAAACTATTTGGTTTTAGCAACGGCTTGCCATTAATAGAATATTCATCGATAAGACCTGTTGTAGTGTTGATCCGGACGGACATACTTTCATTATTAAAAGCAAAGCATTGATAAATTTCCGGTTTTTCGTCCCTAACCACTGTTTTACAATCGAAGCGGTTCATTTGGGACGGTAGTAGTGTTGCCCTGAATACGATTTTTTTACGCCATTGGCTTGACATATTCGATTCTTCTTTTTCCAACTGGGAAGCAAGCTTTTGCTCTCCACAGTAGACTTCTATATCTATGAAAGGCTTTTGCGGATGTTGGTCTGCTAAGTTGAACTCGCACGTAAAAATGTCGTTTATTTCATACGGATGGGGATTGTATATGAAAACCGGTATGCTATTTTCAGCCGCTTTATGTTGACCTGCGCACATTGCAAAAAACACCTTTGTGCGGAGCTTGCTTAATATATCCAATCCATGCGCCATAGTATTTATACAGTCTCCGGTAGCGGATTTGATTACCGTACCTGGCAAAATATCATGAAACTGCGAAAACAGCATGATTTTCTGCGCTTGATCCAATTCTTCTTTTGGATACGGCAAGAGTCCTGCCAAAGCAGCTTGAGACGCCATTTTTTCCGTCAGAAAAAAATTCTCTTCAAGGTTAATATAATACTGCTTAATTTTTATTTGCGTTGTATAACAGCCGGGCGCCCACGGGTTCAAGTCATTTTTATGAATCTTTAAGCTGTCTGCATTGAGCAACTCAAAATACGCTTCGGGCGTGGAATGTCTAATTGATATTGGTACAATATCTATAAGCTTCGCAATGTTCTCCATGTCTGTTACCGACGGACCGCCACCGTGATTACCTATTCCCCAAAGCACAATACCGTTTTCCTTATCGGGAAACTGTTCTATATAACGTGTCACTTTATCAGCAGCCATACCTCTTTTTGATAAGTAATTTTCAAAGCTGCGATGAACCTTTACACAACTGCCGTCGAACCCTTCCCACAAAAAGTCTACATCCGGTATAGGAGTATTGTATGTAAAACTTTGAGCCGCATTTTTTATGCCGCCGCCGGGGAAGTTTTCCAGTGGACGGCTTATGAGATAACTATCGTAACCGCTCTTAGCCAAAATCTGCACAAGCCCCTGCGAGTGTCCGAACGGATCAAAGTTTATCGCTGTTGAAGGAGTTACACCGAATTTCTCAAGAAAATATTTACGACCGGTAATAATCTGGCGTACTATTCCCTCGCCGCTTGGCATATTGCAATCCGGTTGCAAATACCATCCCCCCATAATATGCCATTTGCCTAGTTTTACAAGCTCGCTAATACGACTAAACAACTCCGGTGCATATTCCTCCACCCATTCATACAGAACCGCTTCGTTGTGATTAAAAACAAACCCTTCATACTTTTCACAAAAATCCGCAGCTATCTGGAATGTAGAAATAGCTTCTGCCGCGCCTTCGTCCCAAGCCCATAACCAGACCGGATCCAAATGAGCGTTACATACTAAGTGTATATTTTTCATATTCGCATTCTCCTTATATTTGGCTGTTTACTTATTCTATAGTTATATATTTTTGCTACCATGTCAATCAAATGATTATATCTTGATTAAAAATGACTTAAAAAATCATGTGTAAAACAACTTGAGACATATTTTATAAATGCAAGATGATTTAAATATGGCCTTTGAATGCACTAACATGATTATATTAATCATTTATATATACATTTATTTATGTGTTTATTATAATAAATTTGCAGTTAATATAACTATATTGGGTCAAATACATAAACAAATTAATATAGGAGGGGAAACAATGTTTATAAACAAATCAGCTTTTGTGCAGAATACTCGCGCGAAGTCGGTGTACTCCGATTGCAAGGTCGAAGGTGACATGCTGACCGGCAAGCTTTGGCTAGCCGATGAGGAAACGGGGTTACGGCGTTGCATCGAAGAAGTCGAAGGGGACTACGACAACGTGCAGGCTGCAAATTTTAACGACTGTTTTTATGTGGCTTATACGTGTTACAAAGATGGATGTAGAGACATATTTTTATCGGCACATAAAGACGGGGAAAGGCTTTGGAACGTGGTGTTACTGGAAAAGGCCAAACTGGATAATGTTTTTATGACTATGCATGAAGAACGGTTGTACATAGCCTTTGAGGAACTCGTGGATGGTAATGCCGAAACGGGTATGTTTATATGTGATCCGGCAACCGGGCAGCCTTACGTTCACATTAACCCAACTCCGGGAGAAACGGCTTATAAACCTAAGCTTCTGAGCTGCGGCGGGGTTTTGTATATGGCATATGAAGCGTTTTATGCCGGTAGATATCATATTTTGACAAGAATATTAAAGTCTACGACCGAAAGCTTCTACACCTTCTCACAAGGCTTTGAAATAGGTTTCGACACCTTAAACGACCAGTCTGTACATTTACAGGCATACAATGGACGCGTTTTAGCGTCATGGGAAAACTCCAGTCCGCTGTTTAAAAATTATGTCTGGCAGCCGCCGAATCGTACTGACGAAGTAAATTATATTCCGTCGTTTGGACACGGCTGGAGGATTGAGTCCAAAATGGGTTTACGGGAGCTGTTCTATGATGGCGAAGCTCTTAATGTGTCGAGCTTAGACGGGTGGAACTCTCCGCTTGTGTTTAGCGCAGACGATTCGGCAGGGGAGATTTCGGCCTTAGAGATTAACGGGACACTCTTTTTGTTGTACTTGGATTACGACAACAAAAAAAACTATAAAGTAACGTTAAAATATTACAAAGACGGGTTGTTCATTGATACAAACATCCCCGACATCCGCTTGGACAGTCGCAAAAGACCAACGTTTACATTGGTGGACGGTACGCTGTATGTTATTCAAGACAATCCTTACGAGCAGTACAAGTGCCATAAAATCAACTTGGCAGAATACTCGTCACAGCCGCCGGTATTTAAAATAAGCAAGTCTATAAAACTGGACGAGCTTGTTAAAACACCTAGGGACTCAAAGGATGCTAAAATACATACGGACATAAACGGAGATTATCAGCTGTTATGGGGCGACTTGCACATGCATTCCAATATTTCGCCGTGCAGTAAGAACAGAGGCTTTCATTGCAGTGACGTAAGCGATAAACTGCGTTTTAGTAAGGATGTGGGCGGGCTGGACTTCTGCCTACTGACGGATCATGAAATCATGACGGATTATGAATGGGCGTTAACAAAGAAAGCCGCTGATTTTATTAATAAAAATAATGTTTTTACGGGTTTTTTGGGCTATGAGTGGACTGCAAGCCACAGAGGTGAGCATAGATACGGACATTATAATGTGCTATACAAAAATTCCGGTAAGTTGTACAGAATAAGAAAAGCGGACAGCGAAAAAGAACAGTTTGGAGGGCTTTGCTCTAACATAAATGATTTATGGGCTACACTCGGGGAGGCTATTACGATACCTCATCATCCCGGAGACAGCCAGCATACATTGGACTGGGACTTTTTCAATGAACAGATGGAACCTCTTGTTGAGATTTATCAAGTCCGCGGTTCATACGAGCATGACGGTTGCGAATATGATCCGGTTAAGCTCGGGCGAGGTGTTGTAAGTAATAATTCTGTCCAAGCAGGCTTAAACAGGGGTTATAAGTTTGGCTTTACTGCCGGCGGCGAGCATGAGGGCGTAGGGCTTACCGCTGTATTTGCAAAGGATCATTCCAGAGAAGCTATTTTTGAGGCTCTGAAAGCGAGACGCGTTTACGGCACTACATCTGCTAAAATATTCCTTACGTTTTTTGTAAATTCTGTTTTTATGGGTGGGGAAACGAAACATGCAGAAACGTTTAATATTAACGGTCACGTAAACGGCGCGGATTTCTTGCGCTATATATCCGTAGTAACTAATAACGGCGAGCTTATGACAGAGTTTACCAGCCTAAATAAGGAGGCTACTTACAGCTTTGTCATTGATAAAAACAGTGAGTTATTTAACGGTCTGAAATGGGTTTATATAAGAATAAAACAGACGAACGGAGATATTGCATGGAGTAGTCCTGTGTTTATAGATTAATGAGTAGGGATTTGGCGGCAGACGTGGTTTCAATGCGTCTGCCGCTTTTTTATTGATTACATAAATCATTTTAAATCATGTTATATGCAAGCATACAACAATGTGCTAAAATATGAATAGAAAATATATTTTTATTCGGCATAATACGGATATATAACGGAGGGATAGTATATGTTTGAAAGCAAGAATGTACCGCTTTATTTGCAAATACAACAATATATTATTGAACAATTATCAGAAGGGAATCTGAAAAAGGGAGACAAGTTACCATCAGAAAACGAAATGGCCAAGTTTTTTAATGTGAGTCGTGTGACGGTTAAAAACTCGTTCACCCAGCTTATAGAAAAAGGCATTATCTATAGAGAAAAGGGAAGAGGTACGTTCGTAGGAGAAAGGATTAACGAATTCCTTGCGGAAAGAAATAAAATCACAAAAGCTAATAAAAAGAAACTGATTGCTTATATAGCTCCCGGGATAAGGGAACTGCATTCCGGCGACATTTTTGAAGGAGTTTCAAAGGGGTTGAGCGAAATGGGCTACGACCTTATTTTTTACTGTACGGAGCATGTTATAGAAAACGAAGCTGTTATGATCGACAGAGCTTTAGAGCGTGGTGTTGACGGTATTATTATTTTTCCGCTGGATTCGGAGACCTATAATGAAAAAATTGTGCGTCTCGTTATTGATAAGTTCCCCATTGTCATAGTAGACAAATACGTCAAGGAAATAGATGCGAACTGCGTCGTGTCGGATAATTTCAAGGGAACATATATGGGGATTAAGCATTTAATCAACATGGGTCATAAAAACATAGGCTTTGTATCGTTGACTGGAAAAGGTTCGTCAAGTCTTGCAGAACGCTTATCAGGTTATGAGGCTGCTTTATCGGAGCATGACATAGCAGTAAACCACAAGTACAGACTAATGAGCCTTACGAATAACAACCCTTCTAATGCTTATATGATAAGCGAGTTCCTTTATAGTGTTAAGGAAATAACTGCGCTGTTTGCTGTTAATAAAGGAATCGGAATGTCTTGCCTACAGCAAGCTATGGCGTTGGGTATAGAAATACCAGGCGACTTGTCTGTGATATTTTTTGACAGTATAGATTTTGTCGACCTCATGCGTATCAAACCAACGGTACTTAAGCAGCAATCCTATGCAATAGGCAGAGAAGCAGTGCAGCTTCTGGCGTCTTTTCTTGAAAACAAAACAACTGACTGTAAAAAAATCCTCCTACCAGTTAGTTTAGTGCCGGGAGATTCAGTAAAAGAACTTGTTGATTAAAATACGTACCAAAGATGTATTAACATGATTTAAATAATCATATCTATATACATTTAATTGGAAGATTGTTATAATAATTTTAAAACTTCGAGAGCAATATTAAACTTATTGATAAAAAAGTTTAATGCTCTTTTGAAGTTTAAAATATTAAAGGAGGAATATCATGAAAAGAAATTTATTAACGGCAGCCTCAAGTTTTTTAGTAGTATTAGGCTTGTGTCTTGGACAAACAGGCTACATAACTCCCGTTAAAGCATCGAACGCTACGCCAAAACCTATAGCAAACTTTAACGCTACCGGCTACCCGATTGTAAAAGACAAGATTACGTTAAAAGGCTTCGGCGCACTCGGCGCAGAACACAGTCCTTGGAAAGACACCCTTACGTTTAAAGAACTGGAAAAACTAACAAACATTCATGTTGAATGGGAAACACCTCCGCAGAATGGTTACAACGAAAAACGTAACCTCATTATTGCCAGCGGAGCTTTGCCGGATTTCTTTTTGAGAGGCCAGTTTACAACTGCTGATGAAATAAGCTATGGCACGGACGGATTATTCGTCGATCTTACAAGCATTATAGATAAGTATTGCAGCAATCTGAAGGAGCGCATGAAAGAAGACCCCGATCTCACTAAAAACATGTACGCGGCGGACGGCAAAATTTATATCTTCCCGGATGCGAACGGTTCATTGGCAAGCCGTGCCATGAAGGGCTGGATCAACAAGACTTGGCTCGATCGTCTTAACTTAAAAATGCCTACGACTACTGATCAGCTTTATGATGTATTAAAGACATTTAAATCAAAGGACGCTAATGGTAACGGCGACGCCAACGATGAGTTTCCTGTAAACGACCGCGGTAACGGTACGTTTTTAAGAACGACGCTGGGATATTTTGGTCTTGCGAACCTTGGCGCGAACGCGTTGGATCTCTACATTGATAAAGACCCTAGCGGTAAGCTGCGTTTTTATCCGATGGACGACAGATATAAAGCATTTTTGCAATATTGGAATAAGCTGTTTGCAGAAGGTCTTTTAGATAATGACGTATTTACACAAACCGCCGCACAGTTCACCGCCAAGGGCGAAAAATTAACGGTAGGTACGTTCTTCCAGAATAATAACAACGAGATTATCGGCTCGGGTTCTGTCGCGTCACAGTATACACACTTACCGGTACTGAAAGGACCTTTGGGTGACAGGGGATGGAGCTTTGTTCAACCTACATACAGCGTTCTGTCGGGAGCAATAACTTCTACGAACAAATATCCGGAAGCTACAGCCAGAATGTTAGACTATTTCTATAGCGAAGATGGTTCTGCACTTTTAAGACTTGGTGTGCTTGGCGTTACATATCATAAAAATGCTGACGGCACATTCTCTCTTGATAAAGAAATTGAAAACAACTCAAAAGGCTTGACTAAGCCACAGGCTATAGCGGTTTATGCGCCTGGTTTTGCAGGTGGTGGTTTCGTTGAGTATATTTTTGATAAGCATGAGAGAATAAGAATGAACTCAGTTGCTTTTGATGCAATGCCTGAATATGAGGAATTTTTGCCGAAGGAGTATCCGATACTTCGGTTTACAAAAACTGAGCTTAATGATTTAAGGGGACTTCAGTCTGATATTAATGCTTATGTAGCTCAGAGTAGGGTCAAGTTTGTGTCGGGCGATATGAGTTTTTCTCAATGGGACGAATTTAAAAACACACTGAATAAGATGGGCGTAGATAAGTTAATGAAAATTTATAACGCGTCTTACGAAAGATATTCCAGCAAGAAATAAATAATTTAATGGAGCTGCCGCTTTAAACCGCAGCTCCATTTTACTACATTAAAACGGGATGTGGGTTTAATGAAGAAAAGATACAATGTTCTATGGATAATGAGCGATCAGCACAACGCCAACTGTACTGGTTACAGCGGCAATCCCAATGTAACAACCCCAAATCTTGATAAAATAGCGAAAGACGGTATTAATTTTACTAACGCCTTTTGCAATAATCCTATCTGCGCTCCTTCACGAATATCCTTTTCCACAGGTCAGTATGTACATACCCATAGATTCGCCGGAAACGATAACGACAACATTACGGACTTAAACCCGTTATATATGCCCGCTTATTTCAGGCGGTTCGGATATCAGACGGCTCATATCGGCAAGGAACACACCGTCAAAAGCTGGACTAAAGATGCTTATGAATTCATAAGATTCACAGATTTTTGCGACGCCGACAATCACGACGTAAATAGCAATCATTACTTTAAACATTTGCTGGATGCCGGGTTAGGTGATTTTTATGAAGAAGGCGACCTAAAACCCGTAGAGCCTGGCCATGTTTGCGGAGCTAAGGCTGCTTTACTGCCATACGAGCATTCCATCGAACACTTTACAGGGGAAGAAACGCTAAAATTTCTTGATTCAAGGGACGAAACCAGACCGTTTTTCGTACATATGAGTTTTCAAAGACCACATGAGCCGGTTACACCCAGTGCTGAACATTTTAATTTGTATGATCCCGAATCAATTGTTTTACCGGAAAGCATTACCGATATTTATGAAAACAATTTTGCGGGTAAGCCGGAACGTGTTCGTAAACTCGCACACGAACGGGTTTTTATTGATAAAAATCAACTTAAGCGTTGGCTTGCTTCGTATTACGCGCTCATTCATGTCATCGATACTGAAATAGGACGTGTGCTGCAAAAGCTTGAAGAGATGGGCGAAGCCGACAACACAATCATAGTATACACGTCGGATCACGGTGATTTTGCGGGAGAACATGGGCTTGTAAAAAAAGGCATCAGCTTATACGACTCCATACAAAGGATACCGTTTTTACTGCAATATCCTGGGGGACAGAAGGGTATGGTCTGCAATAGCCTGGTAGAATCTGTTGATTTATACCCGACACTTTGCGAATTGTGCGGCATAGCGCAACCTGAAGGGCTGGAGGGCAAGTCGCTGCTGAAAATCGCAGCAGGGCAGATATACAAAAAAGCTGTTTTTTGTGAGACGAAGGACACTGTATCAATAAGAACAAAAGACTACCGGCTCGTGTTTAGCAGCGGCGCTACAGAAGCCGAATTGTACGACCACAGAAACGACCCGTTCGAAATACATAATCTTTGGAGCAATCATTCGTATGCACCGATAAAACAAGAACTGACAGAGCAGCTGTTAAGCTTTGTAATGCAATACGCTATGAATAGCGATGCAAAGACCACTCGGGCATTAGCTGAAAAAAACAAAAATACACCGGTCAAGCTTCTGCATAAGCACGGACGTTACTACAGCCGCCTCGTAAAGACTTACACAGAGCAGCTGACATGGCCACCGGTATAATAAAGCGGGTACTCAAAAAGGAGGGTTATATGTGCGTGAAAAAAAGCTTTTAAGAAAAATCCTGATAAATTGGCAGTTATATTTGCTGCTTTTGCCTGTAATCGTGTATTACATTGTTTTTCACTATATTCCGATGACAGGTATTCAGATAGCTTTTAAAGAGTTCTCACCTATGAAAGGTATTTGGGGCAGCAGTTGGACGGGTTTCGGTCATTTCACAAGGTTTTTTAACTCCTATTACTTCACAATGCTTATAAAAAACACCGTAACACTAAGCCTTATGCAGCTTGTTATCGGATTTCCTTTTCCTATTTTGCTAGCTCTTATGTTGAATGAAGTCACAAGTAACAGGTTTAAAAAGACAATGCAGCTTGTTACATATGCTCCTCACTTTTTGTCTGTAGTAGTTGTTATTGGAATGCTTTCGCTGTTTCTACATCCGGATACAGGGTTTGTTAATAGAATTGTTATGTATTTCGGAGGTCCCAGAATTAATTATATGACGCGGCCCGAATGGTTCAGATGGCTTTATGTCTTTTCCGGAATATGGCAAAACGCGGGTTGGTCGTCAATCGTTTATCTTGCCGCCATTGTCAGCATCGACCCGACTCTTTACGAAGCGGCAACCGTTGACGGAGCCAGCAAGTTTCAAAAAACACTTTACATTACGATACGCGGCATTTTACCCACTGTTATTACTCTTCTTATACTCAATACCGGGCATATCATGAGTGTCGGCTTTGAAAAAGTTCTGCTTATGCAAAATGCCAGAAATATTGATACCGCGAACGTTATTTCAACTTATGTTTATTCCTCGGGTATTATAAATGCTCAGTACAGTTTTGCTACAGCGGTGGGGTTATTTAATTCAATTATTAATTTTGTAATATTAATAGTTGTCAATAAAATAGCCAAAACCGTAAGCGAGACCAGTTTATTTTAAGGAAGGTGTGCTTGATGAAAGTCAAACAAATAAAATCAGACTATATATTCGACATAGTAAATACTTTTATTTTATGTATTGTGTTCTTCGTGGTTGTATATCCGTTGATTTACGTTATAAGCGCATCTTTCAGCGATCCTATGACTGTTGTTGACGGTCAGATGTGGCTGTTTCCTATGGGCTTTAATTTGAATTCCTATAAAAAGATTTTTGAGAATCGTCAAATTTTGACAGGCTACAAAAACTCAATAGTGCTTACTTTAACAGGAACAGCTGTTAATGTCATTATGACTACGCTCGGCGCGTATCCGCTCTCACGTAAGGATTTAATAGGAAGAAACGCTCTCATGCTTATTATAACTTTTACGATGATGTTCAGCGGCGGCATGATACCGCTTTATCTTATTGTAAGAAAGCTTGGGATTATGGACTCTATGTGGGCTTTGATTTTCCCGGGATGTGTAAGTGCATGGAACATGGTAATAATGCGGACGTTCTTCCAAAATACAATACCGCTTGAGCTTCAGGAAGCGGCGTTTATAGACGGTTGCAGTAATATAAGGTTGCTACTGCTTGTGGTTTTGCCGCTGTCGTCTGCGATTATCGCTATCATGGTGTTGTTTTATGGCGTAGGTCATTGGAATGCTTACTTTAATGCCGTCATATATTTACGCACTCAGGAAAAATTTCCGCTTCAGGTTATTTTGAGAGAAATATTATTTATCTCGACAGGTACGGAAACTTCAGACGGCAACAGCGCTCAACAGCTTTTGATAGGAGAAGGTTTGAAGTACGCACTTATAATCGTAGCCAGCGTACCTGTCATGATTTTGTATCCGTTTTTACAGAAGTATTTCGTGAAAGGCATGATGGTAGGCGCCATAAAAGGGTAAACGCAGTGTCAGTATAAAACATCTTATTTAATTAGTGGAGGATAAAATATGCCATATTGTGTTAAGCAGTTAAAACAGAGGATACGTGAGTTTGAAAAGATATTACATACAAAATACTATGTCCCTCTTCAAGAGTTGGATTGTACAGCCTACCTTTCCAAAGAGCCGTTAACGTTTGAAGATAAGTTGTCCGGTGACAAACGGTGT
>CAZJLW010000109.1:0-1745 GCA_964546895.1 uncultured Eubacteriales bacterium
AAGAACTATAATGAGTTATGGCTTAAGCAGTTCGACGGCAAATTTAAGCAATTGCAAAAAGAATGGGGAGAGTTTTCGGAAGTTGCCTTCTACGAAGCAATGAATACAAAAGTTACAGTTTCTGCTGAAAGTGTAGCTATAGGGGATTCCGGAAAAAGATGGGTAATTTGTGCTATTATTCCTCAAAAAACAGTGGCAGCACCCGTGGTTAACACCGTTAAAACAACAATTATTGTTGCTGGGTTATTAGTCATTGCCGTTAGTGTAACCATTTTCATTATAGTAAGCCGCAAAACAAAGCCTATTATAGAGCTTGAGAAAACCGCCAGAGAAATAGCAAACGGCAACCTAAGCATTAACCTCAGAGCAAAAACCGAGGACGAAGTAGGCAATCTTATTACGTCGTTTGCAAATGTCAGGGACACTATTTTACAATTGACAAACAGAATACACGATGTAACGATAAGCTTAAAACAAGGTGATATAGATGCAAGAATACCTGTTGCCGATTTTAATGGAGAATATAAGGAAACTGTTAACGCTATAAACGCCATTGTTGATGCTTATATTACGGAAATACTTACTATTCTTGATGCATATGGTGAGTTTGGCAACGGGAATTTTAACGGTAAGCTTGAACAAATGCCCGGAAAAAAAGCTTTGGCTAACGTAAAGTTCAACGCATTACAGTCAAACCTTCAATCGGTAAATGATGATGTTTCAAAGCTCATTAATGCCGCAATCGAAGGCAATTTGAAAATGCGTGTCAACACAGCTCAGTATTCCGGCGACTGGTATAAGCTTACGACTGGTCTGAATAATTTATTGCAGGCGGTAAGCACCCCTATTGAAGAAGCAAATGATATTTTGAAGCAGCTTTCCGAAGGTAACTTTGATGTCGCTGTCAACAAAAACCTCAACGGTAGCTTCGCCGATATGATGAATTCGTTTGATAAAATGGTGGTATCCGTCGGCTCGTATATAAACGAAATCACATATACATTGGGTACATTGGCCTCCGGTGATTTAACAAATACTATTTCTAGGCAATATCTGGGTCAGTTTAACCAAATAAAGGATTCAATAAACAATATAGCAAAGACATTAAAAAGTACCATCTCGGAAATAAAAGTATCTGCCGACAATGTGCTTAACGGGTCAACTCAGGTCTCCGAAACCTCTATAGATTTAGCGAACGGTGCCAGCACTCAAACCAGATCGGTGCTTGAACTGCACTCCCTCATCGCAACCGTTAACGAGCAAACAAGGCAAACCGTAAGTAAAGCTAAAATGGCAAATGATTTTTCTCACGAATCTATTAAGAGTGCAAAAGACGGCAATGACGATATTATGCGTATGCTTAAATCTATGGACGAAGTTAAGGAAGCATCGAAAAATATCTCCAAAATAATCAAAGTAATAGATGACATTGCCTTTCAGACTAATTTGTTGGCACTTAACGCCGCTGTTGAAGCCGCCCGAGCAGGCGAGCACGGAAAGGGCTTTGCAGTTGTTGCTCAGGAAGTACGTTCGCTGGCCGCAAGAAGCCAACACGCCGCAAAGGATACTTCTGTTTTAATCGAGGATACAATGTCCAAAATAAACAGCGGTACTGAAACTGCTCAAATTACTGCCGACGCGTTACAAAAAATTATATCTGGTATTAACAATGTTGCAGACATTATAAGCCAAATATATGTAGCCACAGACGGGCAAACGGAAGGTATTTCAAAAATATCCGATCG
>CAZJLW010000109.1:1845-3706 GCA_964546895.1 uncultured Eubacteriales bacterium
ATATGTATATAACAATTCCAAGGGAGGTGCTGGTATGATTATTAAGCCATCAACAGCGCTACGAAATGAATATAATGAGATATCGACCTTATGTAAAGAAAAGATGGAACCTGTATTTCTTACGAAGAATGGCGAGGGTGACCTTGTTGTGATGAGTATTGAGGCGTACAATTACCACGAAGAGATGTTAGACTTGCGAGAAAAGCTGATCGCCACTGAAGCGAAACGTCTTGCCGGGGAGCAGACTTATGACGTAGGTGAAGTTAGCGAAAGATTAAGGGGTCGATGGGGCGCGAAATTACCCGACCTTGTTCAAGCGGATTAACGATCAAAAAAAGCCCGCGGACTAAGCCGCGGACTTGGATTCCAAATAAAACCTCGTGACTAAACTACCACTCCGGACTATTTTAACTTCTGGCGACCTGTGTGATCCATGTAGTAATTATCTTTGTGAATGAGCTGGGATATCGGCACAAGCTGGTATCCCTTTGCTTTTAGCCCCTTTATTATCGTATCAAGGCAGTCGGGGGTAAACTTCGCGTCGTTGTGGAACAGTACAATCGAACCGTCTTTCAGGTTCTTATTGTTCAGCACGCGGTTGATTTCGTAGTCGACGCCCTTTTCCATCCAGTCGTGGCTGTCGACGTCCCACTGCACGGGGTAGTAGTTCAGTGCCTCAGCGGCAGTGATGACGGTGTTGTTATATTCGCCGTACGGCGGGCGGTACAGATTCGCTTCGATGCCGAGCAGCGCCTTGATTTTTTCATGCGCGCCCATGATTTCTTTTTTGTTCTGCTCCAAGCTCAGCTGCGCGCCGTGCGCGTGCGTGTCGCCGTGGTTGCCGATGTCGTGTCCGTCGTTGAAAATCTTCTTGACGGCCTCGGGGTTCTTCTCAACCCAGTAGCCGCACAAAAAGAATGTACATTTGACCTCGTTCGCCCGCAAAATCTCAAGCAGCTTATCGGTGTCGTCCGCCCCCCACGCCGCGTCAAATTTGGGTGCAGGAGGCTGGCCGCTCCTTAAATTTATATTTGATAACGATTTTTTTATTCCTGTGAACCTCAATCCGCTCGACTAAAGCCATGAGCATTTGCCTAGTCAAAATGTTGAATCCTACGATATCGTGTAGTACGTCACTTAGTACGTCGTTAAACCCGTCGCGCGGCCGCGCGGCTTCCAGCGCGTTCAGCCGCTGTTCCAAGCCGCCGATAGACGATTCCAGCTCCGCCCTATCCTTCGCAAGCCCCGCCGACAATTCGCAAAACAAATCCTCCGAAACAACTCCCCTTGCTTTGTCTATGTACAAGCTCTTTAATGAATGATTTATATCCTCCACCCTATTCCGAAGGCTCACCAACTGCTTCCGCATAAACCCCGTCCCCGTGCGTTCATCAGCGACGGACACGCCCGCCACGCCAGCCAGCAACCCGCTCCTCTCGGCAGCCGTCACCGGCAGCGCCTTCAGGCTGCTCAGCACGATTTCCTCCAAATCCCGCTCATACACAGCAAGCCGCTCGCACTGCGAGAACCGCTTGTACCTCGAGCAAACCACCGAGAACTCATTCCTTCTCGTGCCGCCCGTTACCTTCGAAAATGTCAGCCGCGCCCCGCAAATCCCGCAGTAAATACTACCCGACAGCACATGCGCGACGGGCTTGGAATTTTGGGCGGTGACGGCTTTTTTTGCGTTCAGCTCGCGCGCCAAGTCGAATACGGCTGTCTCGATAATCGGTTCGTGGCTGTTGTAGACTACGATTTGTTCTTCTTGCGGCACGGCTCGCTTTTTCTTTAGTTTGATGCTGGCTGTCGCTTCCTTGTGCTGGATCAGCGTGCCTATGTACACGGGGTTTAGAATGATTTT
>CAZJLW010000109.1:3806-11736 GCA_964546895.1 uncultured Eubacteriales bacterium
GCGGCGATGTCGTCAAGCAGCCTCTTTAACCCCGGGCGATTCATGTTCATACCCGAAAACCCGTCGTCGGCGTACACATCTGCTATAACGAACCCGTTATCGCGCGCGTAGCGCGAAAGATACGTCTGCTGGTTCAAAATACTCTCCGACGTTGCGCTGTCCTCGTCTTCCCGCGAAACCCTGACGTATAACGCCGCTCTTGCGGCGGGTGGTTTAACTGCCATAGGCGACCACCTCGATTCCCGCGTTGTTCGTGCCGCTCGCACCACTGCGCCCCTCACATATAGTATGTAGTAAAAAACTATCCTTAGTGATTAACTCTACTGCACCCTTTAGTAAATCGGAAAGCTCCGGCCCGTCATCAGTAAACACCGGCACAACGCTATACTCCATACCATCCACCCCGGAAGCTTATTATTAGACACGGATTTTACGGATTCTCACGGATTTTTTAAGGATTACAACCCACTAAGCCTTTAATCCGTGAAAATCCGTGTATATCCGTTAAATCCGTGTCTAATTCCCATCTTCTAAAATCACAAAATAAACAAAGCCGCCACCGAAGCCGCCGCGATCCCACACAGCACAGGAATCATATTCTTCCGCACAAGGTCAGCCGGGTTAACCCCGCAAATAGCCGCAACAGGAATAACAGCCCAAGGAATAACCGTCCCGCCGCCGACCCAAACCGTAATTATCTGCCCAAGCGCAGCCAGCCCGGCCGTGCTGATTTGCATCACGCTGCCAAAGCTATACGCAAGCGACCCAACAATCGGCAAGCCCGAAAATCCGCTGCCATCCAGCCCCGTAGTAACCGAAACCATAACCTGCGCAACAACAGCCGAAAGCTTTGACATGCCGATGCTATCAGAAAGCGCAAGGCTGATATCGTTAAGCAACCCAGTAGCACCGTCGCCCAAAATACTTTTCGCGACGCCCTCGTTACCGAGAAAGAAGAACCCACCGATAACAATAACCGGCGCAAAAACCTTAATACCGAACCCGAACCCGCTTTTCAGATACTCCGTAACGCGTTCGAGCGCGTCGGAAGGCTCAAAGCTAAGCAGCGAAATAAACAACATAATAATAATCGCTGTACCGCCGACAAGCGCGGTGGCATCTCCGCCCGTCAGCTTCAAGCAAAGCATAATAACCACATCAGCGATAAAAGCAAGCGGCGTAACCACAGCGATAAGCTTCGCATATTTCCCTAGCTTCGGCCTCGCCGCCGTCGATGCTGCCGCATCCGTACCCGCCGGGGCATTAGCCGCCATCGCCGCCAACTCCGCTCTATTATTCTTCATATCCCGCTTGAACATAAAAAACGCAACGCAAACTGTAACAACACTCATAATTGCCCAAAGCGGCAGCGAAGCGGACATAACCTCCGTCGGCGGCAGATTGGCAGCCTTCGCTGTAATCGTAGGCGCCCCCTGAATAAAAAAGTCCGACGACAACCCAATACCATGCCCAAAAATATTCATGGCGACAGCCGCCCAGATCGGCGACAGCCCGGCCTTAATAGCGGCGGGCAGCAGTATCGCCCCGACAAGCGCGACGGACGGACTGGGCCATATCAGCCACGAGACGGCAAGCATAATAAATCCGACGACAAAAAAAGCATAATTCTCATTAATCATAACGCGCTTAAGCGGCGAGATAATCAGCTCATCTGCACCGATGTCAGTCAGCGCCTTGGACATCGCCACGACGAGCGATATTATGACGATGATTCCCCAGAACTCGTTGCCCGCATAAATGAGCGTATTGTAAATACTCGACACTGCGAACACGACGTTCCCCGAAAACGCAAGCGCTATCGCAAAAATCCCTATAAAGCACGGAATAACAATATCCTTTTTCATAAGCAGGACAAAAAATATGAGCGCGACGAACCCGATATAAATATAATGAATCGTAGTCAGCATAAGAATACCCCCTTATTTACCAGATAAATCAGATAATTCGGTGCAAATGCGAGCGACAACCGCGTCGGCTTTTGCAAAGTCCATAGCCGACGAATAAATCCCCTCGAGACGGTTGTGTTGCTCCTTTGTTTTGCTTAACTGCTCGGACGCGTAGCCCATCGTTACGTTGAAGAGACGGTTGTTTTTCTCAATCGCATCCTTAGTCGCGGAGTGCTTTTCGGCGTTGATGACGGAGCTTAGCTCGATATCGGAAGCGTAGCCGCCGGGCAACGTTTTGCCGAGAATAACGGCGTCCAGCTCCGGAATGAGAATGTGCCGTATCTTACCCGGCGCCATCGTGTCGTAGTAGCATTCCAAGTCGTAGCCCCTGTTCACGGCGTACTGCGCGACGCCCTCCAGCAGCTTCGCCGCATAAACCGGAAAATCCGCATCCATGCAGAAAACAAGCTTGCCATCGGTCAGACTGTCCGAATAATCCACGAATCCCTCAGACGTAAACGCCTCCGCGAACAGCTTACGTACCGAACCCATACGCCCGTAGTCCTCCTTGAAAATCCCCTGCGCCGTCGTCTCGCTGAGCTTCGCGAGCGCATATCCGTCAAGCAGCCCCTCGTACATCTCGTTGTTCAGCTCCAGTATATAGCTCGCACTTTTCATATAGGCGTACGCCGCTTTATACAGGCGGCTTTTTTGCGCGCCAAGCTCGGCGATTTCGGCCTTTTTACCGGACAGCGCCGCGTTGTCTAGGTAGTCGCCCAGGTTCACGATAACCTCAGACGCCCCCGGTAACGCCGGGTCTATCATATGCGGCGCGGTTCCGTCTATGAGCGCCGCCTTAAGCTGCGGTATGCAAATGCCGTCGTAGCTGTTCTTATCCGCCGAACACCTGATATACTCAACCGTTACGCCCTTCTGCCGTACGTGCTTCGCGACTTTTTCTATGGCCGTGCTTTTTCCGACGCCCGAGCCGCCCTTCAGAATATAAATACGGTTCGCCTTCTCCGGGCTCAAAATGTATTTAAAGTAGCTGAAAAATCCATCGGGTGTGTTTGCGCCTGCGAAAAACTGTTTTTCCATAAACTGTCCTCCCAAAAACTTATAGGACAGTATATGAATAAGCCCCAAGCTGTGTCCCATCTTACGCGAAAAAACCTGCGCCCAAAATTTACGCCCCCCACGCCGCGTCAAAAGATATAGAAATCCGTTTGTCGGGTACATCGACGGAATATATCGGCAGCTTGCGATTCTGAGCAGTGCCGGACGCATACGCGTTAAACACCGTTTGCACGGCAGGACGCGAGCTAAATAGCGTCGCGATTACGATGACGGCGATAAACAAAAACCACAGCAGCTTTTCCTTCGACACCGTTATTACCCTAAAATCCTTTTTGTTCATACTTTCGCCCCTCTTGTTCGTTTTTATATGTATATTTTTAACAGGAAAAAAAATACTAACATTAGCAAAAAAGTACAAGCCTACCGAAGATATGTTAACGGCGTTTAGCGACGAAGCGCGACACCTGCATTTTATGTTGGAATTTGTCAGATAATGAAGGAATTATTGACTTGTAGAACAGTGTACATTTTGCTATAATGGCAAGAATTAGCGCAAAAATACGCGATTTTTATATCCGGGGGTGAAAAAATGACAGATGAACAGATAAAAGACATCTTGGTTAATCGAAGAGAAGCGCTTAACTTTAAAATACAGGAGAACTTTTTTGATTTGCTAAACGAAGATATACAAATTATGAGCCGTGAACTCGACGAACTGCTCCTCGAGCAACAAAGGGGCATGGCGAAATAAATAGCCGCACTTGAATCATACACTGATTCATGGTTGCGGCTTTTTTTATGCCATTAAAAAACATTGTTTACGGATGTCAATTAAGCTATAATCTGAAAAGAACAAAGGAATATTTTTTGGTTTATTTCAGAGGTGATAATGCATGAGAATCGGCATAGATATAGGCTCGACTACAATAAAACTCGTCGCCGTGGACGACAATACCGTCACGGTGTTCGATAGATATAAACGGCATTTTTCTAATATACGGCAAACACTGCTCGAAATGGTTACGGAAGCGCGGGAGACGCTGGGGCCGCTGGAATTCTCTGCGGCGATTACGGGTTCCGGGGGACTGTCGCTGGCGGAATGGGTCGGCGTGGAATTCGTACAGGAGGTCGTGGCGGTGGCGCGCGCCGTCGAGACGCTCGCGCCGCGTACCGACGTCGCCATCGAAATCGGCGGCGAGGACGCGAAGATTATCTACTTCTCGGGCGGCTTGGAACAGCGTATGAACGGTATCTGCGCGGGCGGGACGGGTTCCTTCATCGACCAGATGGCAACTCTCCTCCAAACCGACGCCGACGGGCTTAACGAGCTGGCGAAGGAATACAAGACGATATACCCCATCGCGGCGCGCTGCGGCGTGTTCGCGAAAAGCGATATACAGCCGCTAATCAACGAGGGCGCGGCTAAGCCGGACTTGGCGGCGTCTATTTTTCAGGCGGTCGTCAGCCAGACGATAAGCGGGCTGGCGTGCGGTAAACCCATCCGCGGCAACGTGGCGTTTCTGGGCGGGCCGCTGCATTTCGTTTCGGAGCTGCGCAACCGCTTCATCGACGTACTGGGGCTTACAGACGACGAAATAATAATCCCCGAACGCTCGCATCTGTTCGCGGCAATCGGCGGCGCGCTTACCGCCGGGGACGACAGGCGCTTCACGTTCGACGAACTTATACGGAACTTGCAGTCGCAGAAGCGGGTGCAGTTCGAAATAAACCGGCTCGACCCGTTATTCGCGGGCGAAGCCGATTACGCGGCGTTCAAAGCGCGGCACGACGTAAGCTCCGTCACCAGACGCGACATCGAAAGCTACTCCGGGGACGCGTTCCTCGGCATAGACGCGGGTTCGACCACTACGAAGCTCGCGCTCGTCTCCGACAAGGGCGAGCTGCTGTACTCGTTTTATTCCGGCAACGGCGGCAGCCCTCTGAAAGCGATTATCCGTTCGCTAAAAGAAATCTACGACATACTACATAAAAACAACAACCGCATAACAATCAGAAACAGCTGCGTCACCGGCTACGGCGAGGGCTTGGCGCAAGCCGCGCTGTCAGTCGACATCGGCGAAATCGAAACCGTCGCGCATTACAAAGCCGCCGCGTTTTTCAAGCCCGACGTGGATTTCATACTTGATATCGGCGGGCAGGACATGAAATGCATCCGCATAAAAAACGGCGTAATCGATTCGGTACTGCTGAACGAGGCTTGCTCCGCCGGGTGCGGCTCGTTTATTGAGACGTTCGCGAAGTCGCTTAACACAGGCGTCGCGGACTTCGCAAAAATCGCGCTGTTCGCCGCGAACCCTATTGACTTGGGTTCGCGCTGTACCGTTTTCATGAACTCACGCGTCAAACAGGCGCAGAAGGAAGGCGCGGACGTCTCCGATATTTCGGCGGGGCTGGCGTTTTCGGTTATCAAGAACGCACTGCAAAAGGTCATAAAAATAACCGACCCGGCGCAGATGGGCGAAAGCATCGTCGTGCAGGGCGGCACGTTCTACAACGACGCGGTGCTGCGCGCGTTCGAGACGATAAGCGGACGCGAAGCCGTGCGCCCGGACATCGCGGGTATAATGGGCGCGTTCGGCGCGGCTGTCATCGCGCGGGAGCGTTACAAGGTTGGCTACGTCTCGACGCTTATTTCGCCCGACGAAATCGAGCGGCTCGAAATATCGCCGTCGCTGACGCGCTGCAAGCGCTGTGGCAACAACTGTCTGCTCACGATTAACAAGTTCCGCGGCGGCAAAGCCGAGCGCAAGTTCATCTCCGGCAACCGCTGCGAACGCGGGCTTGGGCGCGAGCAAAAAAGTGCCGACGTCCCGAACCTATACGACTACAAGCTAAAGCGCCTGTTCGGCTACGAGCCGCTGCCTGTCGCCGCGGCGATACGCGGCACGGTCGGCATACCGCGCGTACTGAATATGTATGAGGATTACCCGTTCTGGTTCACGTTTTTTACCGAGCTGCGCTTCCGCGTGATGCTGTCGAAGCCGTCGTCGCGAGATGTTTACGAAAAAGGAATCGAGTCAATCCCCAGCGAATCCGTTTGCTACCCCGCGAAGCTCGCGCACGGTCATATAATGGAGCTTATCGGCGAGGGCGCGGAGTTTATTTTTTACCCAAGCGCGGTATACGAGCGCAAGGAGATAGCAGGCGCGGACAGCCATTACAACTGCCCGATAGTAATCTCCTACCCCGAGAACATACGCAACAACGTTGAGGAAATAAAGCAAGTTACATACAAAAACCCGTTCCTGAACCTAAATGACCGCGAATCACTCTGCGAGCGTCTGCGCGCGGAGTTCCCGGAGATACCCGGAGACGAGGTCACGGCTGCCGTCGGCAAGGCATGGGACGAGCAAAGCAAATACCGCGCCGACGTGCGCAAGCAAGGCGAGGAAGCGCTGGCGTTCGTCGAGAGGAACAATATGACGGCCGTAGTCCTAGCCGGGCGACCGTACCACGCCGACCCGGAGATAAACCACGGCATACCGGAGCTAATAACGAGCTACGGCGTCGCCGTCATAACCGAGGACAGCGTGGCGCATCTCGCGCAGACGGAGCGACCGCTCACCGTTCGCGACCAATGGGCGTACCATTCGCGGCTGTACGCGGCGGCGTGCCTCGTGCGCGAGAAGGAGAACCTCGAGCTGATTCAGCTGAACTCGTTCGGCTGCGGGCTGGACGCCGTGACGTCGGACGAGGTTCACGAGCTGCTCGACGCCGCCGGAAAAATTTACACGCTGCTGAAAATCGACGAGGTAAACAACCTCGGCTCGGCGCGTATCCGTATCCGTTCGCTGTTTGCGGCGCTGGATGAACGCCGCGCGAAGCGGTTCAAGCCGCACGCGCCCGCACCGCGCCCGGAGCGCGTCGTGTTCACTAAGCAAATGCGCAAGAACCACACGATACTCTGCCCGCAAATGGCACCGATACATTTCGAGCTTATTAAGGAAGCGTTCTTGTCGTCGGGCTACAACATCGAGGTAATGCCCGCGATAGACCGCGAGTCCATCGACACCGGGTTGAAATACGTAAACAACGACGCGTGTTACCCGGCGCTCATCGTAGTCGGGCAGGTGCTTAACGCGCTGAACTCCGGCAAGTACGACCTGAACAACGTATCGATATTCATGTCGCAGACAGGCGGCGGCTGCCGCGCGACGAACTACGTCGGCTTTATCCGCCGCGCGCTGAAGCGTGCCGGACTGCCGCATATCCCGGTTATCTCGATAAACGCGGGCGGGTTGGAAAAAAACCCCGGCATGGTATACACGCCGAGGTTACTGAACCGCTCGCTGCAAGCGCTCGTATACGGCGACTTGCTCATGCGGGTGCTGTACCGTACGCGCCCGTACGAAGCGGTCAAGGGCGCCGCGAACGAGCTGTACGAAAAATGGAACGCCGTCTGCAAACGCGATGTGCGCGATGGCAATCTTAAGAAGTTCAAGGCGAACGTGTACGGCATCGTGGCGGACTTCGACGCGCTGACGCTCACGGACGAGCAGAAGCCGCGCGTAGGCGTGGTCGGCGAGATTCTCGTGAAGTTCCACCCGACCGCGAATAACGATATTGTCTCGCTGCTCGAAGCCGAAAATGTTGAGGCAGTCGTACCGGATTTGATCGACTTCTTCCTCTATAGTTTTTACAACGTTACATACAATGAAAAATATCTCGGCGGCAAGGCGTCGGCAAAGACGTTTGCCGTACTCGCAATAAAAGGCGTCGAGCTGTACCGCCGCCACATGAAAAACGCGCTGGCCGAAAGCAAGCGGTTCGTGCCGCCTACTGCGATAGGCGACCTGGCCGAGCTGGCCGAGCCTGTCGTATCGCTCGGGAACCAGACGGGCGAGGGGTGGTTCTTGACGGCGGAAATGCTTGAGCTGATTCACTCCGGCGTGAATAATATCGTGTGTCTGCAACCGTTCGCCTGT
>CAZJLW010000110.1:0-6259 GCA_964546895.1 uncultured Eubacteriales bacterium
GGCTTCGTCCGGTTCCTTCCATTCATAATATTCTTTAGCGGGGACTACACACCGCCCGATGTTTTTTATCCGGGAAAACATATTATTCGGTTTTTGGAGCGTGTCAGTCCGTGCGTTAATAATAACGCCCTTGCCGTCCCATTTCTTGAACCCGAACTTTGCGTTCTCGAAAGCTGCGCCGTCGCTGTACATCGCGACAATGGGCGCTTTGTCAGTCGGACGCACCTCGCCGGGTCGCGCCTGGTAGTCCTCTAAATCGTCCCTGACCAGCCGCAGGGATATGTCATGTAGGATCGAGCGTATTTCTACAATCTCGTCTTCCGTAAGAACACTGTATCTTCCGCACATCTTTTCCACTCCCACACATGCCGCTATATTTTTCACACTCTTGCTGTAGCTGTTTGTTCTACATTAAGCGTGCCGAATTTTCTTGTCAATGCCCTTATCCGAGCGTTTATGTCAATGCTTAGGTCGCAGCTATCTTCAAGAAGAGAGAGCTGCTCGTTTTTATCAAGATTATCCACGCGGACACCTATTGAGCGCAAAGGCTGCTGCCATTTGTAGTTTTTCTTAAACAGCTCAAAGGCGCTGTTAAAAATAACATTCACATGGTCTGTGAACTGGCTTAAGCTACGCTGTCGTATAACCTTTTCGAATTTATTGTCCCGTGTGCAAATGCTGACGCACCTTGTTTTTAGTCCGTGCTTCTTAAGCCGTGTGCATATCGCGTTAACGAGCAGATAGATTACGGCGCTTACTTCCTCATCGTTTCGGAGGTCTTCCGGCGGAGTTATCGTATTGCCGATACTGCCTATTTCATCGATGGCCGGATCAAAATCGTTGTCATCGCCGTTTGCGAATTTCCACAAGTCATAACCGGCTTTGCCGAGCAGCTTTATCATGTGCTGCGGGTCGGCAACGGCTATATCCCCGATAGAATAAATACCGGCTTCCGCCAGAACCTTTGCCCGGACGCTGCCTACAAACAGCAGTTCACTCGCTGGTAACGGCCATACGATTTGCTTGTAGTTGTCCTTCGTAATGACGGTCGTGCCGTTCGGCTTATTAAAATCGCTGCCCAGCTTTGAGAAGATATAGTTGAAACTCACGCCTACCGACGCGCTCAACCCCAACGCATACATGATCTCTATACGAATGACGTCGGCAAGCTGTGCCGCCTCGCCCAGCGTTACGCCATCCTCGAATACGACCCAAGACTCATCCATGCCGTACGGTACTATTTTGTCGGAGTATTTCATGTAAACGGCTCTTGCGGCTTTGGTCTCGGCAAGATATTTGGGCATGTCGGCCTTAACATATTCCAGGTTCGGGCATATTTGCTTGGCCTGTGAATAGCTCAACCCCGTTTTGACACCGGCTTTTTTTGCCAGCGCGTTTTTTGACATGACTATGCTATGACGCATTTCGGGATCGCCGCAGACGGCGAACGGAACCGTTCGCAGCGAGGCATTGTGCTTTTCCTCGACCGAGGCGTAGTAATTGTCCATGTCACAGTGTAAAACGACACGTTCCATAACCATTTCTCCTTACGGTATACAAAATATTGCGTTGATAGTCAAGAGTTTTTGACTGTAACGAACCATTTATTTATCTCGAAATACAGTGCCGCCATACGGTGGGTGCTTTTTTGCGGGTCGGGGTCTTCGTCGTTATCCGGGTTGACTTGCCGGGCTTCGACCGTATGGCAAATGCCTACGCCACCGGCGCAAAACGAGCCGCGCGGTTCTATAGCGACGGTTTTTTCAACCATGTATCGTGTTCCGTGTACCTTGAAATAAACAAGCTCGTACTCGCGGTTAGGAAAAACATCCATTGTCACGGGGATAAATTCTTTACCCGCGTGGCCGTAGCGTCCGTCGACAATATTTTTCCCGCAGAACATGCTGTCGGCGAAATACAAGTACGTCTCGTGTTGTGTGAACCGGTTATCGTAATAAGGATCGGGCGTTTCCGTTACGTCTGCTCGTACCTTGAAGCGTATGCCCTCGCCGCGGTCTTTCAAGAAAGCGAGAGGCGTCGTCTCGAAAATTTGCTTGACCGTATAACACGAGCCGTCGGGCATCCAATACATACGCGGCTTTATTGTTCCGTCCGGAAGCCATTCTATCCTGACTGTGACAGGGATACGCGGCTCGCCGGTCTGCTTGCTGTATATAATTATTTTGTCTGCCACTGCATGTCACCTCGCCGGGTTAACGATATGTGTAAAAGGTCTGCGCGTCGCCTATATCGTTGTTCGCGTTAACACTTTTTAGGCGCTCGCGCATAAGAACGGCGCGCTGAAGGCTGAAATGTCCGTACTGACCGCGGATTCTGTCCACGCAGCGCTCCAGGTTTATCAGGTTATTGCGCTTTCTCTCGTCGTCAAGCAGATTGAGCTGATAAATCGAGCCTTCGGCTATAAGGTCGGCTCCGCGTATGCCCAGGCTGCGGATAGGCTTATACCAGCGATAGTGTTTTTTGAACAGCTCCATCGCTGCCGGAACCATTTCGGCTACTAGGTTAGTCGGTCGCCTTAGCTTCATCTGCCGCTCAAACGACAGCAGCTCGTTATCGCGCACGGATATTTTAAGGGTCGTGGCTTCGAAGCCGCTCTCGCGCATACGCTCCGCTACGCTTTCGCCCAGCATGTAAAACGCCGCGCGCACGTCGTCGTCGTTTACGAGGTCGCGGGGCATCGTGTTGCTGTTGCCGATGGATTTTATATCCTCGACACTCTCTATGTGAGCCACTTGCGTTCTGTCCTGCCCGCAAGCCATCGCCCATAGTGATTCGCCCGTTTTGTTCCGCAATATCTCGCAGACGCGCGTCGGATCGCTGTTTGCCAAGTCGCCGATTGTCATAATGCCGTGCTTATTGAAGCGCTCGGTAGTTGACGCGCCGACGTAGAGAAGGTCGGAAACCGGCAACGGGTACACCAGCGCTTCGCGATATTCGTTCCACAGCTCGCATACTCCATTGTTGGGCGCTAGGTCGCTGCCGATTTTGGCGTAGGGCAGATTGTCGCCTACGCCGATGGAAACGGTCAGGCAGAGCTGCCGCCATATCGCCTGTCTGATATCCTCGACCGTTTTCATAACCTCTGCCCGCTCGCCGTAGAGCTGCGCCCACATTTCATCAGAGCCGAACGGCCTTATGGTGTCAGTATGCTGCAAAACAATTTCTCTCATACGTCTGGAGAAATAAAGATATAGCGGGTAGTTAGCCGGAATAACAATAAGATTGGGATAAATATTCGTGGCATCTCTGATTGATGTGCCGGTTTTAATACCGAATTTTTTTGCCAGCGGGGATTTCGTGAGGACTATGCCCTTTCGGGATTCCTGGTCGCCACCTACTACAAAGGCTTTTCCGCGTAAATCTGGGCGATACAGCGCCTCAACCTGAGCATAGTAATAATTTGCATCGATATGACATACGGCTCGCATATTGTCATCACAACCCCTTGTTTATAAAATCAGACATTTTTTTCGGAAAAATTCTTAATTACGCTTGACACATGGTGCAACACATTGTATTGTTTTAGTGTAAGTGATTTCATTATAGGTGAAACATATTGCACCGTCAAGTGTAAAATATTTGCACTATTGTATAATTTTTGCACTGCTTAATTTTTGTTAGAGGTGAGTACATATGACTTTTGCGGAGAAATTTAAAGCGGCTCGTATGCAGGCCGGAATATCGCAGGAAAAACTTTCTGCCGAGCTGGGATTATCTAAGAGGACTATAATAAACTATGAAAATGGGCAGACGTTGCCGCCGAGTGATAAGCTGCCGGTTATTGCGAAATATTTTGGCGTGAGTATCGAGAGCTTGATTACTGAGGATGAGGAATTTGTTGTTGCGGCTTATGAAAAGGGCGGGAATAAAGGCGCGCGGGACGCAAAAGAGTTGGTGAACGAGGTCAGCGGGCTGTTCGCCGGAGGGAAGCTATCCGACGACGATATGGACGCGGTAATGCGCGCAATCCAAAACGCGTACTGGATTGCAAAAGAAGAAAGCAAACGCAAGTACACGCCGAAGAAACACCGGCTAGCGGTGAACGAAGAATAGATTATGGCGGTGATTATAGTGAGTTCTGAATACATTCACAAGGAAGCCAGACGTCTTGTACGATGGTGCGGGACTCGTGACCCTTTCCAAATTGCGAAGGAACTGGGCATCCACGTAATATATGACTGCGGCTTTCAAACGCTTAAGGGCATGTACAAGGTTATACAGCGCAGCCGGTTTATTTTTATTAACGATAATCTAAGCAGCCGCGACAAAAGAACCGTTTGCGCGCATGAGCTTGGCCACGACAGATTTCACCGGCACTTTGCGAAAACGAATGCTTTGCAGGAGTTTATGCTGTACGACATGCAGAGCCGCCCCGAGTACGAGGCAAATATTTTCGCCAGCGAGTTACTAATCAACGACGAAGATATTTTTTCGCTTATAGAAAATGAATACGATATTTATCAAATCGCGCGTGAGCTGGACGAGGATATGAACCTGATACTAATTAAGATAGACGAGCTTCGCAAGCAAGGACATGATGTAAGAACACCGTATCGCCCGCAGCCGGATTTTCTTGGTAAAAGTTTGGAGTAAGCAGAAAAGACCTCACTAGGACGACAAAATGGCGTCCGCGTGAGGTCTTTTTGTTACTGCTTTTTCAAACACCGTGCAAAGCACAGCAGTGTAACCGCCAGTAGTCCCGAGCAAATCAAATACAAGCTCCGCGGCCACAGCGGGTAAACGATGCTAAGCAACAGCGACACGCCGATGCCAAGCACAGACGAGAGGATATTCATAATAGAATAAAGCCCTGACCGGGCTTCGCCCTCTGTAGTAATAACAAAAACCGCGTCGATGAACGACTTGAAGATGCCGATGCCGAATCCCGAAACGGCCGTGGCTACGATTGCGAACGCGAACGAGCCGCCGGGACAGAAATAAAGCAGCAGCGTCCCGAGCGTATTGACCGCGCCGCCGAGCAGCAAGCTCCGGAAGATGTTCATCTTTTGCAGCGCGGGGTTAACGCTTATCATCGCGATAACCATGCCCGCAGTGTAAACCGCACCGAGAACCGAAAAATTGACGGCGTTCAGTTTAAGCACGTCCGAGAAATACGGCGCGAAGTACAGGCTGTTGTTCGTGCCGATTATAAAGAACACGTAGAAGATAACGTTAGCCGCCAGCGCCATTATTGCGTTGTGGTTTCCCGATAGGTATTCCAGCGACTTTTTATAAGGAAGAACAAGCTCCGACAGGCTGAAGGCTTTGCCCTTGAGCCTGTTTTTTATTTCCGTGCCGTAGCGCGTCTCACGAATGAAACGGTTCCGTGCGATAATCAGCCCGACCATGCACACGAACGCGACGAACAGGAAAACCCGTTCCGTACCGACCAAGCCGTACCGCTTCACATAATAACCGGCGACGGGGATAAAAGCGCCCGATACTACAGTTATAATATTGAAGAGGTTGAATGCGACGACGCGTTCGTCGTCGTCGGCGTCCTCAGTCATGATGAGGTAATATGAGACGGACATGATTTTGTTCGTGTTAAAGGCAATCATGGCGACAAGGCACATGAGGAAGCTGCCCGAGATGAAGTAGAGTAGGGGAGGCAGGGCGGACGCCAGCAGGTCGAACCAGAACGTAGCGGGCTTGCGTCCCATTCTGTCCACGATGGGCGCGGCGAAAAAGGAAAAGAACACGGAAGCCACCGACCCGACCATTACAATAATGCCAAGCTGCGCATCCGTAACGCCGAACTCCTTCATGTACAGCCCAAGATAAAAATAGTACAGCGTAAAGGGAATGCCGTAAAACGGATGGAACGCGATACACGCGAGGGAGTTGCCTTTGAGCCGGGTTATTTTCATTTTGGTTGTTCCTTTGCAAGCGCCGAGCAAAGCTGCGCGATGTCGATGTTGTTGTGGGCTTTGACGTCAGCTACTACGTCGGCGGGAATGTTATGCCCATTCGCGTAGGCGGCGCACAGCGCTCCGGCTAGGCAGGCAATTGTGTCGGTGTCTCCGCCTATGGACGCGCCCATTCTTATTGCGAGCCATACGTCGCTGCCGCAGAATGCGAAAATGCCCATGACGGCTGTGAATACGTCTTCCGATTCAAGACCGGTACCGAACATGTAGTAGATGTAGTCTAGAAGTTCGTCCGGGGATGCGAAGGGTTTCTCTGCGAGGTGTTTTATCCGGGTTACGGCGGAGGCTGCGCACATTTCGTACGGCGC
>CAZJLW010000110.1:6359-11650 GCA_964546895.1 uncultured Eubacteriales bacterium
TTCTGCTCGGTATCGTCCGTGATGGACGCGTAGTGCAGATTCGGGTGGTTCTGCGACTGCTCCGGCTTGCCAAGTCCCGCGACCAGCCCGAAACGCTTGGCGATGACGTCACGCGTCATAAACTCCGTAGTCATACCGACCGCGTCGCCGACCGCTATAGCCGTCAAAACCGCTTCGATTGTTTGTTGCGTTGGTTTTTGCATAGCGAATGATCGCCCCTTTAACAGAAATGTCCGCTTACGAATGCGTAAGCTTTTTTTAGTTTTGCGTCGATGTCGTCCAGATAATGCCTGTACGACGGCTCGAGGGTGTATATGCCACTGTAGCCGTAGCCGTCCAGCGCCGCCTTCACGCCGTTCCAGTCGATTGAGCCGTCCCCGGCGGGCAAATGCTTCTTGTTATCGTGGAAGTCGCTCAGGTGCAGATGCACGGGCTTCACGGTTTTGATAAAAGCAACGGGATCCTCGCTGGCCTCGCACGCTTCCGTCGTGTCGACGATCGGCTTGATGGCCGGGCAGTCCGCGAAGTACAGCTCTATGTACTTAAGCAGTCCGTCGGGTGTTGCGCCCATGCCCTTCGGCGAGTTTTCCATGCCGAGCGTCACGCCGTTTTTCTCGCACAGCTCGGCGAGATACTTCATGCCGTCGATAATCGGCGCTTCGAGCAGCGCGAAATATTTCTCGTCGGCAATAGAATGCGGGTGTACTACGATTACGCGAGTATCTAGAGCCTTCGCCGCGGTCAGCAGGTCGTTCGAGAACTTCTTCGATTCGGCGTACATATCGGGATGTGCGTTGTAAAGTATTGAGAAAAACGCGAGCGGGTAGTGAATAGATGTTACGTGTATACCGGTTTTCAGCGCTTCCCTGACGAAATCCGGCGAGACATCATAAAACGCTTGCGGCATAACTTCGGCGCAGTTGAACCCCGCTTTCTTAAGCGCCGCGAGTGCGTCGGGCGTGTGTAGCGGAAAAAGCGCGCCTGTTGAAAATGCGTATTGCTTCATGGTCGGTCAGTCCTTTCTAAAAATAAGTAAAAATAAATAATTAACCACGGGTTTACACGGATAAACACGGATTAAAACCTTAAAAGCTTTTTAAATCCGTGAGATTCCGAGCAAATCCGTGGTTAATATCTAGGGTGCGTTCTCACTAATTATTATTGGATTTCCTTAATCAAGCTAGTAGCTGCATCTTTAAGTGCCACGTCGGGTTTCTTTTTGCCGGACTCGATCTCGTCGATCGCCGTTCTCAAAATACCGTCCATAGTACCCATTTCGTTGAAGTTCCAGTACGCCCACGAATAGTTCATCTGATTGAATGCGATTTTGTAGAGCGGGTTCGAACTCATTGCGACCTTCGTAACCGGAAGCTCAAGCGCGGACTGTCTTACCGGCAGATAACCTGTCTGTAACGCGAAGAACGCCTGATTCTCAGCGGTCGATAAATATTTCAGGAATTCCCAGGAGTAATCGTTGATTCTGGCTGTTTTCGGGAACATGACAAGCATGTTGCCGCCAAGCGCTACGGATTTCTTCTTAAAATACGGCATTTCGACTGCGCCGAGCTTGATACCGTCGGCTGTACTCCACGTAGAGATTCTCGTAGAAGTCGCGCTGATGAACGCGAGGTTGCCGGAAAGGAATTTTTTCTCGGCGTTGGTGTGCTGCATCGGAGCCATTAAGCCCTCGTCTACAGTCTTTTTCCACCAGTTGCCGACTTCTACGCCGCTGGCTTCCTGGAATACCGGAGCGGTTTTGTTTTTGCTGTCGACGGCTACGACGGTGTTCTCGTTCTGGTTAAGCATCGTCTTGAACAGCCAAGCCGCGTCGGACGTATCGAATCCCCAGAAATCCTTGGAGTTCGCCTTGTTGCCTTTTTCCTTGGCTGTTTTCGCCATCGCGAATAAATCGTCCCACTTTACCGGAGGATTTTTTACGAGGTCAAGACCGGCTGCGTCGGTGATGTTCTTGTTGTAGTACAGAACCGGTGTGGATATTCCGTACGGTATGGCGCAGATTTTGCCCTGATACATTGAATACTCAAGCGTACCTTTGAAGAAGTCGTTTACGTTGAAGTCCTTGTCCTCCATGAGCTTCGTCATGGTGTAGTCCTCACGCGCGCCGGTGTAGAGTGGGCCGGCCGCCATAAGCGCTACTTCCGGCTCCGTCTTCGACATAAGCGCCGCCGAAATTTTCGTGGCGGTATCGGCGTACGAACCCGAGAACGACGGCACTACCTCGAACGCGGTCTGGCTTTTGTTAAACGCCGCTACCTGCTCGAGAAATTTCTCCGCGCTGTTGCCCGAAATCGCATACCACGCCGTGATTTTCGTCTTAGACGATGTTGCGAGCTGAGCTGGTTCTTTTGTTATCGCGGCTTGCGTGCTGCCCGCCGCCAATGTTGTCAGCATTAAAACTGCCGCTAACGCTGCGCCTGCTTTTTTTCTTAACATATTAAATCCTCCTTTTATTATCTATCCCTTAATACCCGTAAGGGTGATAGAGCGTACGAACTGCTTTTCCATTAACATATAAGCGATAAGAACCGGTACGATGGCCATAACAGACGCCGCCATCATGATTTGATACTGCGACGACGCTTCCTGTACGAGATATTTCAGCCCGATTGGGAGCGTACGCATTTCGGTTCTGTTTGTTACGATAAGCGGCCACGTGTAGTTACGCCAATGCCCTAAGAACGAAAACATCGCAGCCGTGCTGATTATGGTTGTAGAATTCGGGACGACTATTTTGAGCAGAATAGTGAGATAGCCGCAGCCGTCGATTTTGGCGGCTTCGATCATTTCGTCCGGGATACTCTTAACGAAGCCGAACATCAGCAGCGTCGTAAACGCGGGCAGAATCTGCGGCAGAATAATTCCGGCGTACGTATCGATAAGCCGAAGCTTACTGACGATCAAAAACAGCGGAATCATCGTTACGATAATCGGGACGAACATACTACTCTGGACGAACACGTAAAACTTGTCGCGCCCCGGGAAATCCAGCTTGGCGAGGGCGTAAGCGGTCATGATAGAGATGCACGTGTCGAGCGTCATAGCGATAAGCGTAGTGTAAATACTGTTGAGATAATATCTGCCGAACGGGATCATTCTAAAAACCGTCTTGTAATTATCCAGATTGAACTGGCTGGGCAGCCACTTCGGTGGGTATATGTAGACGTCGTTCGAGGTCTTGAAGGACGACAGAATCATCCACACAAACGGGAACGCCATCGCAAACGCGCCTATTGCCATTATTACAAAAACAATCATGTTATATTTCTTAAGCGAACCGGTCAAAGCCGTAACCTCCCTTCTTAACAATCCACGGTTGCACCGCTTCGCGCGCAACCATCCTAATGTACGAAAATTCGCTTTTGATTATATTTTGCAAACTGAAAGCGAATTTTCGGGCTAACCCTAGTCAAAGAACACAGTTTTTTGTGAGAATTTGCGCTGAACCATCGTCAAAGCGAAGATGATAAAAAACAAAACGATAGCGGCGGCCGCACCGCGTCCCATACGTCCGTTCGTAAATGTCTGCTGGTAAATATACACGACGGCGAGCGTAGTCGAGGCCATCGGGCCGCCGTCCGGCGTCATTATATTTATTTCAGAGAACATCTTAAACGTATTGACTATGCCCATCATAACTATGAACGACATAGTCGGCGAAAGCAGCGGCAGTGTAATGTTAAAAAACAACTGGGTAGCGGAAGCACCGTCCATTTTGGCGGCTTCCGAGTAGGAGTCGGGAATGTTTTGCAAACCGGCGAGCAGGAGGACTACGTTGTAGCCAAGCCCTTTCCAGACCGAGAAAATAACTACCGATAGCAGCGCGGTTTTTTCGCTGTAAATCCACTTTAGGGATTCGAAACCGAAGAAGTTGAGTATCTGGTTAAGCGGGCCGATGCCGGGATCGTAGAACCAAATCCAAATCAGCGCGGACGCCGTAACGGGGACGACAACAGGCGCAAAATAAATAATGCGCAGCAGTCTGCGAAACGGTATGAGCGAATCAAGCGCAAGCGCGATAAGCATAGCAAGCACGACGTCGAGCGTCAGCTTGTATACGGAGAAAATAACCGTCAGCAATAAAGACGACAGAAATTTTGGATCCTCGATGAGATATATGTAGTTACTGAAGCCGACGAATTTCGCCTTTGGCGTGGTCATGCTGAAGTTGGTGAAGCTCAGGTAAATGAGCTGGACAACGGGCAGCACGAACAGCATAAGCAGCGATATAAGCATCGGTAGAATCAAAATAGCCGCTATGACGGTTTGGGCTGTTTCATATGTTTTACCGAAGAAAACGTATTTTTTAGTCATTGTCTATACTCCTTTACCTACCGTTGCAAGAGTAATAACGTTTTGTTTATATTTCAGAACAACGCCGCAGCATGTGTTCAGGAACGGGTTGCCGTCGATTATGACGTGGGCGTTCTCGGTCAGACCGGACAGTGAGATCGTCTCGCCCGGTTTGAAGAGCAGATGCTCGCAAGCGGAGAATGAGCCGGTTCCGGCGAGAGAATCGCTGCTCATATCAATAAGGACATCCCGCGTTAAGACAACTGCCGCTTTGTACGGCGAGAAGGCCGACATGCACAGCGCGCCCGTTACAGCCCGTCCGTAGAAATTGTCCACCTCTAAGGGTGAGGCGATTATCTGGGCGGGTTTTTTTATTGAGAACGGAACGGAAATACCTGCTGCCACATCCGATTTGCTGTCCGGCGCTTCGCCGGATTTTTTGATGACGAAGCTGTCGGTGCAGATGTCGGTTGACGGGGGCTTTATCGTTTTTTTGTTATGCGTAATCATGTCGGCGACCGAGATGTTCACGGTGTCGCCGCCGACCGTCGCCAGAAATGTATCGCCTATCACCACGTCGTTAAAGCCGTAGCCGAGTATTTTTTCGGCGCCGTCGACGGCGAGCGATGTCTCGACCGCGCCGATTTTTCTGTACGTAAAGTTCTCCGGGCTTAAGTCGGCTGCGGTTAAGCGATTAAGCGCGTCCACGCCGACCGAAACAATCGGCCCGACGTTCGCCGTACCCGCGCCGATGCCGAGAATAGGCACGTCAGCCTTGCTTTTTATTATGTAACCGGCCAGGTACGACGCCAGCCCGTCGCCGCCGACAGAAATCAGCAGCTCCGCACTGCGCCCGAGCAGCGCCGCGGCGATTCGTTCGACCAGTTCGTCGTATGGCAGTCCGTCCGCGTCGAGTGCGACCTCGGTACAGCCCTGTAAATAGCTGCCACCGTACGCGCCCGGGCATGATATTATTTCAA
>CAZJLW010000111.1:0-11568 GCA_964546895.1 uncultured Eubacteriales bacterium
CCCAACTCCGGCTCCTCTTCCGTCTCATAAGCGCTATACGGCCTATAAAGCTTGTCGGCAACATCAGCAAAACTAGCAAGCGGCGGACTATTCTTTAACCTAACATCTCGTACAAGATTGCTATCCTCAAGCGCCCTTCTTACGCCATCATAAACCTCATTATATATTCCCGCTTCATCTCGAAACCGCACCTCAAGCTTAGTGGGGTGAACATTAACATCTACCGCACCGGGATTCACCAATAAACTAAGCACAAAAAAAGGAAACTTCCCCGAAGGCAGCATTGTTTTATAAGCATCTTCAACTGCGTTTTGCAACAAATCACTTTTTACATAGCGCTTATTAATAAAAAAAACGCCATACGTCCTATTACCACGTGCAATATCAGGCCGTCCAACATAACCAGATACCCCAATAAGCCCCCCGCACTCATCATCAGGCGCAGTAGCCTTCGGCACATGCTCCACCTCAATAATCCGCCCCGACGTATCCTTACCAAACACATAAAAAATAACCGTTTTCAACCCACCATGCCCGTTAGTTTGCAACACAGTAGCACCATTATTTATATACGTAAAAGCTATCTCAGGATGCGAAAGCGCCAGCTTATTAACGATATCCGTAATATACCCGGCCTCAGTAGCATTCTTCTTCAAAAACTTAAGACGTGCCGGCACATTAAAAAACAAGTTCCGCACAAGTATCGACGTTCCGTCCTTACAACCCACATCGCCCTCGACTGTAACTTCCCCACCGCTTAACTCCACACGATAACCTGCGTACTGCGCAGCAGTTTTAGTCATAATCTCAACCTGCGATACGGCGCTGATACTAGCCAGCGCCTCACCGCGAAACCCAAGCGACATTATACTGTCCAAATCATCAGGCTTTTCGATTTTACTGGTAGCGTTCCGCAAAAAAGCCGTCTTAACCTCATCGCGTGGTATACCCGAGCCGTTATCAGTAACCCGTATGAGCGTCGTTCCACCGTCTTTTATCTCAATCGTAACAGACGTAGCGCCAGCGTCTATAGAATTCTCGGCCAGTTCCTTCACCACGGAAAGAGGCCGCTCGACAACTTCGCCGGCGGCTATCTTGTTAATCAAACTATTATCTAACAGTTTTATCATTATTCCTTAGTCATACCCTTCAAGTCGTACAAAATCCGTATGGCATCTCTCGGCGTTATCGTCTCTACATCAAGCTTCGAGACTTCCTCAAAAACCAGCTTGTACTGAACATCTTCTGAGCTTCTCTTTTTTCTGCCGTAGTAGACCACATCCTGCTCGTCTCCGTCGGCTTGCTCAATATGCTTTGTATTTTTGGCTATGTCGGCGCTGTTAAGCAGCTCCAATATTTCCTTCGCCCGAATCAGAATTTCCGTCGGCAACCCTGCTAGCTTAGCAACATGTATGCCGTAACTGCTGTCGGCTGTCCCCCGCGATATTTTGCGCAAAAAAATAATGTCGTCTCCGGCTTCGGCAACAGTAATGCAATAGTTGTTTACGCCGTCTATCCTGCCTTCCAGCTCCGTCAGCTCGTGATAATGCGTCGCGAACAATGTCTTAGCGCCTATCTTGTCCCTGTCGGCTATATACTCAACAACCGACCAAGCGATACTAAGCCCATCAAACGTACTCGTCCCCCGCCCTATCTCGTCAAGTATTATAAGGCTGTTCTTAGTAGCATTATTTAAAATATTCGAAACCTCGCTCATCTCAATCATGAACGTACTCTGCCCCGTAGCGAGATCGTCAGACGCGCCAACCCGTGTAAAAATCCGATCGACCACGCCAATCTGCGCGCTGTCGGCAGGAACAAAGCTTCCAATCTGCGCCATAAGCACAATCAGCGCCACTTGCCGCATATATGTAGATTTACCGGCCATATTAGGGCCTGTTATTATCGACAGACGATTCGCATCCGTATCCAGCAAGCTGTCGTTCGGTATGAACGCGCCTTTCGTAACCAGCTCAACAACCGGGTGTCGACCCTCACGTATATCAATCGAGCCGCCTTCGTACACATCCGGGCGGCAATAATTATTTTTGTCGGCAACGTCCGCCAGTGACTGCAACACATCGGTAACAGATATGACATACGCCGATAACTGCACGCGCTCAATCTCCGCGTTAATGCGTTCAAGAATATCACAGAAAAGCTTATACTCAAGCTCCACAATCCGCTCGTCGGCGCTTAATATTTTGTCCTCTATTTCCTTAAGCTCCGACGTCGTGTAGCGCTCACAGTTTGAAAGTGTCTGCCGCCGTATGTAATGCGCGGGCGCACTATCCTTATACGAATTCGTTATTTCTATGCAGTATCCAAAAATCTTATTAAATTTTATTTTAAGCGTCTTTATTCCCGTCGCTTCACGTTCGTTTTTTTCAAGCTCGGCAAGCCAATCCGTTCCGCTTACTTTTATTCCCATAAGCTCGTCCAGCTCGGCGCTGTGACCTTTTTTTATGTAACCGCCTTCGCGTATTCCGGCCGGTGGTTCGTCCACTATCGCTTCGCTTATAAACTCGCAGATATCTGCCAAGTCCTCGAACGAGCGCTCCATTTCGGCGAGCAGCGGGGCTTTGCAGTTTTTTAGTAGCAGCTTAATAGCAGGGAAATGCAGCAGCGAATCCCGTAGGCTCAGCAAATCTCTCGCGTTGGCAGTTTTGTAGACAAGCTTGCTTACTATGCGTTCGATATCGTAAACAGTACCCAAATACTGCTTCAATTCCTCACGTAAAAGCACAGCGTCCTTTAACTCGCCAACCGCATCTAGCCTTCGGTTTATATTATTAGTATCCGTCTGCGGCTGTTCGATCCAGCTCCTAATAAGTCGAGCGCCCATCGAGGTCTTGGTCTTATCCAGTACCCACAGCAGCGAATGCTTCTTCGATTTCTCGCGAATCGTCTCTGTCAGCTCAAGATTGCGCCGCGACGATATATCAAGCGCCATATGGCTTTCGTTAGAATAACGATTTATTTTTGTTATGTGGCGCAGCGAGCTTTTCTGGTTTTCAGCCAGATATTCAAGCAGCGCGCCGCTTGCGCTTATTTCCGGAATATTATTCTCTATGCCAAATCCGTTAAGATTTAACACCTCGAAATGCTCACACAGACGTTTTCGTGCGTTCATGGGATTAAACGCCCAGCTGTAATACACCGTAGGTTTTATATCAAATATTCGCGTAACACTTTCCTTAGCACTAAACCCCTCGTTCACGATTATCTCAGCGGGGCGATATTTCTCAATCTCGTCGATAACGGCCTTTTCGCCGTCCTTCTTGAAGGCTGTTGTGAAAAAACCGCCCGTCGTAACGTCAGTAACGGCCACTGCGTAGTATTCCTTACCTTCGCAAACGCACATCAGGTAGTTATTCTTCGTTTCGTCAAGCACATTGTTATCAAGTACGGTACCCGGCGTTACTACGCGCACCACCTCGCGCTTTACTATCGTTTTGGTCTGTTTCGGATCCTCTGTCTGCTCACAAATGGCGACTTTGTAACCTTTTTCGATAAGCCGTGCGATATAGCCGTCAACGGAATGATACGGAACGCCGCACATCTGCGCACGTTCCGCTTGCCCGCAGTCCCTGCCCGTCAGCGCAATGTCCAGCTCCTTCGAGGCGACTATCGCGTCCTCAAAAAAAAGCTCGTAAAAATCACCGAGCCTGAAAAACAACAGACAATGCCTGTAATTACGTTTTATTTCCAAATACTGTTCCATCATGGGAGTAAATCCCGCCATAACAAATCCCCCGGTTAATTATGCATACAGCCGCAAGAATCGCCTTCACAACCGCACTCGCCGTCTTCGCGCTCGTCACAGTCGTCGCAATCACCGTGACCACCGCAACCACAGCCGCAGCCCTCGTCGCTTTCGCCTGTTATTGTAAAGCGCAGTATGCTCATTATCTCGTTAACAAACGCGCCGTATTCGTTTTCGGCATCGATAACCGTCTTAATAACCGCATTTTTCTTAAGCTCCGTACCCATATCCTTAAGCTTTGTCGCGGCAATATTAAACTCCGCTTCAGTAAGCGCGCCGCTTCTCATACCTGACTGTATTTCGTCCTGAAAGGCGTTGTACTCGTCCATTTTTTTGACGGCCTCTCTGTCCTCGTAAAACAATTCACGAGCTTTCATTACGTTTTCTGCTTGGGTCGATTTGAGCATAAGCTCGCCCAGTTCTCTTGCTTTTTCATGATATATAGACATGTTAGTCCTCCATATTCTGTGCTTCACCTGTTAAGTAAAAGGTCTTGCAGCCTGTTATTTTTACATCGGTTATACAACCGACCAAGTTTTTATCACCCGCGAAATGCACGAGCGTGTTATTTTCCAGCCGCCCGGCTAGTAGCGTTTCGTCGCGCGGGTTTACATCCTCCGCGAGAACCGGCAGTGTCTTGCCGACCAGACTGGTGTTTATTTCGAGTACGGTAGCGTTAAGGGCTTCCAGCAAGCGGTTAAACCGCTCGTTTACAACGTCCTGCGGCACCTTGTCCGTAAACTGCGCCGCCGGTGTGCCTGTCCGCTCGGAATATATGAACGTGAAAGCGCTCGAAAATCCGGCCTCTCGCACGACGTCAAGCGTATCGTTAAAGTCCTCGTCAGTCTCACCGGGGAAGCCTACGATAATATCCGTAGTCACTGCTATGTCCGGTATCGCAGTCTTAATACGTTTTATAAGGTCTAGGTATTGCTCCTTCGTATATTTACGGTTCATAGCAGTAAGAAGACGAGTGCTACCCGACTGAACCGGTAGGTGTATATGCTTACACACCTTGTCGCAGTCGCGTATGGCTTCAATCAGCGCATCCGACAAGTCCTTAGGGTGCGATGTCATAAACCTTATGCGCTCAATTCCGTCGATAGCGTTAACATCTCGCAGCAGCTCAGCAAAACTTTTCGGCTCGGTTAAGCCGCGCCCGTAGGAGTTTACGTTCTGCCCTAGTAGCATGACTTCCTTTACGCCGTCCGCGGCAAGCCCTTTTATTTCGCCGATAATATCGGCGGCTTCGCGGCTGCGTTCCCTGCCGCGCACGTATGGTACTATGCAGTATGAGCAAAAATTATTGCAGCCATACATTATATTTACACCGGCCTTGAATTTGAACGACCGTATCGACGGCAAATCCTCTACAATCTCCTTGTAGTCCTCCCAGATGTCAATAATCTGTTCGCCTGTTTCGATACAAGTGTACAAAATTTGCGGCAATCTGTAAAGGTTAAACGTACCGAAAATTGCATCGACATGTCTGTACGCCTTTTTTATTTTTTCGATGACAGTGCTTTGCTGCATCATGCAGCCGCACAAAACTATTTTCAGCGACGGCTTTGCAGCCTTCATGTGCTTTAAATATCCGAGGTTGCCGTAGACGCGGTTCTCGGCGTTTTCACGCACGCAGCACGTGTTGTAGACGATGATGTCTGCGTCCTTCTCCACGTCCGCTTGTGTATAACCCATCTGCGTCAGCATTCCGATTATTTTTTCGGAATCGTGGGCGTTCATCTGGCAGCCAAACGTCTGCACCAAAAATTTTTGCCCGTCTCCAACCGTACGTTTTATTTTTTCTATAAACTCAAGCTGAATATCTCGCTCTCTTTCCAAATTTAAATCCTCCATCCGTTTTTGCAAATTGAATCGCTTATATTCTTGCATACTTTTCAAAACTAAGCAAATCAAAAATAAATTCTTCTCGTAATAATTCATACGAAATTTTACGATATAAATACAAAAGGTTCGTGTGGCAAAAGCCGTATGCGGGCTTTCGTCAGACGAACCGTCGGAAGGGAGGTGTATACAATGACAATAACTGGAATAGCCAATTACTTGAATAATGTAAACGGTTATGGCAGCGACTTCCAATCGTTTATGTCAAACGCGTCGCAAGCATCGTCGTCAAAAAGCGCATCAACCACCGGCAAAACGACACTCTCGCAAGCCGGACAGAACTATGTAGCAAGCGTAGTCAGCGCTTCGAACTCACTCAAGCAGTCGGCGGACAAACTGACGTCCAAAACGACGTCTGCATTCGATCAGTACAGCGCATCTTCGTCGAACAACGAGCTGATGAGCGTTAAGGCGAACACGATGAAAAACGGTCAGTCGGCCGTTAACGAAAAAACATCGGAAGTCGATGTGCAAATCGGGCAAGTAGCCACGACGCAGAAAAACGAAGGCGCGGCTATGAAGTCAACGCAGCTGGGTAGTTTCAAGACGGGAGCGAATAACTTCGCGATCGAGACGGGCGGCAAAACTTACAACTTTAGCATAAGTGTTTCTGCGGGGGATTCGGCACAGCGCGTCCAACAAAAAATGGCCGACGCGATTAACAAGCAGCGCATCGGCATTAACGCGACGGTCAGTACGAACAAGCAGACTGGTACGTCCTCTCTGAATCTGGAATCCGTCAGCACCGGTGAGAAGAACGGCTTCACCGTAAAAGACGCAACCGGCGGAGACCTTGTTGCGAAAGTAGGCGCTGGAGCTGTAAAGCAGGCAGCTGGCGACGCGGTATATGCGATAAACGGCGGCGGCGTAAAGAGATCGGCAAGTAACGAGATTGACTTGGGTAACGGTATGACGGCCACGCTTAAGAAGTCTTCAGCGGAGACGGTGACTGCATCGGTAAAGCGCGATACCACAGGCATAATGGACGGGATAAGGTCGTTCGTGCAGAATTTCAACAACGCCTTAAGCACGACACGCGGTTCGACGAACGGCGATAAGCTAAGGAGCGTCGCCACAGCGTATTCGTCCAGCCTTTCGCGGGCGGGTATTAACGTCGACAGAAGGGGCAATATGTCCATTGACGAGACAAAGCTGAAAAAATCGATAGAAAACAATACGGCGGCATCAGCTCTGGGCAGAACAGGCAGCACATCAGGCGGCGGTTTTCTGAACAGCGTCAGCAGAACGGCTACTTCGATGAAGGACAGTCCGATCGACAAGCAAACAGCAAAAAGCTACGCAACACAAAACAACTCATATATGAGTTTATTAAACAATCTGCAAAACTCAGGCAACCCATACGGTTCGAGCGGTATAACCGGACTTCTGTTTAACAGCTCGTTCTGATAGTGACACGAAACTACACCCTCGTCCGAACAGATCGGGCGAGGGTTTTTTTGTGGTTATTTTATTAACTTCAGCGCACGCAAGGAAATAGCTCTGTTATCAGCCACGATAATGTGGTCATGCAGCGTCACATTAATGCGGTCGAGGTAAGATTTCACCATATGTGTAAACTCAACATCATTGCCGGAGGGCTTTAGCAGTCCGCTCGGGTGATTATGGCACAATACTACTTTTGACGTCGCGGTGTACGCGAGCGCGTCCATAATATGTTTAAGCTCGACATTTACGTATGTAGGCGTACCTCTCGTTATTTCAACTTCTTTTTTTACAAGACGGAACCCGGCGTTAAGGCATAGGACGTAAAGAACCTCGTACTGATGCGTAAACTGTATCGCCACGCAGAACTCCTTGAGCTTACTAAGCGTATCCAAAACCGGAAGCCTACCTAAGCGGCTACGCATCAATTGCGGCACAAACATACCAATCATAGCGAAATGCTCATCTGTTCTTTCGCCGATTCCCGGAATGCTTCTGCGTTCGGCCGACGAAGCCATCGCCATGCGGTCTATCGTACCGAATCGATCGACGAGTTCCTGCGCTATAGGCCGTACATCCTTACCCGGAATCGTGTAGTACAAAATCAGCTCAACTATGTCAACAATCGGCATACCCTGTAATCCATTTTCCATCATGTGTTGTCTCAAGTATTTTCTCCTGTTTATGATTTCTTCTTTTGACATAATAACCACCCTTAATATTTCTGCTTCCAAATTGCGGAAAATGTTCGGCAATAAACGGACCATCACCTCGCATGTAACAGTAATTTTATGACAAAATTTTGCCAGATACAACAACTATTTATATTTATATCACATCTGGCATTTCTACGTAAATACTTGGAGTCTGCGTCATTTTTTTCATAAGCTTAACAAGCATTTCATATACATGAATAGAACGACTATTTAAGGGAGGGCAATTTCTTGAAGGCTTACATCGAGGAAAGAGCCATTGAAGTTGCGAATTTTATTATCAACAGCAACGCGACTGTACGAGAGACGGCACGAAAATTCGGAATAAGCAAAAGCACTGTACATACGGTCGTAACAAAAAAGAACCCCTACGCATCAGCATAGGGGCAACATAGGGTTTGTATCTATCAAGAAGGAATAGGCAAAATTAGTTGTCCGGCAGCGCTTAGCGCTCCTGTCCGGAAATGTTTACGGTTTGGTTAAATAACTTGAACTCGTCTTTATCGTACTTAAAAATATTTTGCAGGTCTCCGATCCCATCGGCCGAAAAGCGTCCGGAAATCCTTTGCAGCGCCAGCAGTTCAAAAACCCCGTCGGCATCCAAATCTACCGGTGCAAGCGCGCCCACATATCCCAAAAAGCCCTCGACATTTTTTTTGAGCTTTCCGTCCTTGTCATAAATCTCGTTAAGATACTCAGAGTCTTTCCAGGCAATATCTATAATGTAGGAAAGCCGATTGGCTTTGCACATAACCTCGACTTTATAGCCGTCTTTGTATGTTACGGTGCAGGGGTATTTATCTGCTATTTCTTGGCTTGTAATCAAGAGCTTCGGTTTGTCACCCACGAACGAATAAACATATGAGTACAAATATCCGCCGCTTCCGCCCGAATCAATATTTATCAAAATATCTGCGACTTTATCGCCGGTAAAATCGCCGACAAAAACAGTCGGGTTGTACCCCGCGTTATCCTTTAGCGTGACAGCCGTTGCTTTTTTTGTTTTCCCGTCAGTTACGGTTAGAGTGATGTTCTCCCTGAAAGGAGAATCGGTTCCGTCGGCAAGCTTTCTGCCGGATAGCGTCACGGTATCCGAAACGCCGTCGCCCGTCACGTCCGCCGAAGCGGTAACAAGCGTTGTCATAGGCAGCGTAGTCGGTTGTGTGGTTGGCTTGGCAGCCATAATATTTGTAACCGGCAACGCAACCAACAACATAAACATTATAATCATTTTCTTTTTCAAATACTGCACACCTCTTTAATGCAAATTTATTATAAAACATTCACTGTTACAAAACTGTTACACAAATCCCAAATAAATTATTGCCCCATAATCTTGCCTATTGTGAACTCTGCCCAAGCGTACTGTGACATATACTCGCCTTGGAAGGCATTTACAGCAACAGAATCACCCGTTAAAAAATCATAATAGTCACAATCAAACAAACTGGTATTTATTGACATTTGATTTTTTCTCTTGATAAAAATTCCCGCTGAGTTTGCATGTTTAAGCGTGGACGTCAAATCCAGTATGAGCTGCCGCAGTAAACCCTGTGTTTTCATATCATACGGCTTGTCCTCCCACAGAATCAGTGTTATCTCAGATAAGCTGACCGACGCGCCCTTCCTGTCAATAAGATACGCAAACATCTCCTTCGTCTTGCTCCTCATAAATTTAATCGGGACCCCATCGCAGAACACCTCAAAGCTGCCAAAGGTTTGTACTCGTATTCTATTTTTCCCTTTCGGTTGCGCGTTATCCATTACCGCTTTTATTTCTGTCAATTCCGTCAGTAATTTTTTTACGGACACCGGTTTTAGCAAGTAGCCGCTTGCTCTCGTCGCAAACGCATCCACCGCATAGCTCGCATGACTTGTAACGAACACGACAGATGTTTTCGGGCTGATAGTTTTTATGTGTTTCGAAAGCTCGAGTCCGTTCATGCCGAACATCTCAATATCAAGAAACGCAATATCTACAAAATTACTTTTCACAAACTCAAGCGCGTCAAACGGCGAATCGAATCCGTCAACCTGCTCTACAATATCCAGTCCCTTCAGCTTCGTCAAAATGTCGCTTAGTACAAGCCTTTCATCGTCTACAGCAATAACCTTCATGACAATCCCCCCCCTTATGTTTGTAATTTCGTTGGACAAGTTCGCATATATTTTACCACATGGGCGGCGAAAATGTTTCAAAAGCCGAAACATTTTCGTGTCTCCTGTATCATTATGAGAGGCAGGCGTTTGCAATTGAAAAAAACAAATAAACCAAGTTCGGTTAAAATCACATTCAAAAATCCGAACAGCACATCGGCCGTCGCGAACGAGCTAGTGAAGCTTGCGGCGGAGCTGGCTAGGGATAGGTATTTAAGTCAGAGATTAACGCGGGCGGGCGTCGGGGGAAAAGCTGAATCCTGTTAGCGAGTAAGTTTACGCTACACATGAAGATTCTTGGGGAGTGATATACATGAACATAGCCGCTTACTGCCGCGTATCTACCGAAAAAGACGACCAGTTAAACAGCCTTGATGCGCAGAAAAAGTTCTTTGAGGAATATGCGGTACGAAACGGTCACGTGCTGGTTGGGATTTATGCCGACGAGGGCATTTCGGGTACGAAAATAAAAAACCGTAGGGAGTTTCTGCGGTTGTTGAACGAAGCGCGGCAAGGGATATTTGAGATGGTCGTCGTGAAGGATATTTCGCGCTTCGCTAGGAATACTGTGGATTTTTTAAATTCGATCAGGCAGCTTAAGATGCTTGGGATAGAGACGGTGTTTCTCACGTCGAGTCAGACGGTTCTTGGCAACTCGGAATTTGTTCTTACGATATTCGGCGCGCTGGCGCAGGAGGAGAGTGCGAATACGTCCAAGCGTGTGAAATTCGGAAAGAAAATTAATGCGCAAAAAGGACGTGTACCGAATCTGGTTTATGGGTACGACAAAATTAAGGGAGATTATTTTAATTTAAGCGTAAACGAGAGGGAAGCTGATACTGTGCGGCGTATTTTTCGGCTTTATATAACTAGCGGTTGCGGAGCTAGTAAAATCGCGCAGGTATTAAATGGGGACGGTATAAGGACGAAGCGTGGGTGCAAGTGGTCGCAAAACGCAGTTGCGCGTGTGCTTACGAATGAACTTTATACGGGTAAGGTTATTAACGGTAAGGAGGAGATTGAGGATTTTTTGACGGGTATACGGCGTGAACGGGACGAATCGGACTGGTATGTCGTAACTAAACCCGAGTTGCGGATAGTAGATGATGAGACATTTGCGGCGGCGGCACGGATTATATCGGAGCGGCAGTCGGCGTTTAGTGTTAGACATGAACGCCAAAGTAATAAATACTTATTTAGTACGCTTATAAAATGTGCCTGTTGCGGCTATAGCTTCCGGCGAACGCAGAAGGCTTATAAGAATACATATATTAAATGGGAATGCAGCGGGCGTAGTGCAAACGGCGTAGACAGCTGTACGAATCATACTAAAATCGATGAACAGGGTCTGGTTGAAGCGGTAGCGGGGTATTTTGTTGGGATTTTGGAAGGTAAGGCTGATGTTATTAAGTGTGTTGAGAGGGAATTTAAGCGGATATGCCGTGACGAGATTGGCGGTGCGCAAAGCCGGGGCGATGTGTCTGAGCGGCTTGGTAAGGCGGTTAAGGCTAGGCAGAAATATATTGAGTTGTATGGTGAGGACTTGATAAGTAAGGACGAGTTGCATGAAAAGGTTAATGTGTT
>CAZJLW010000112.1:0-11522 GCA_964546895.1 uncultured Eubacteriales bacterium
ACATTAAACCCTAAAACAGCCACACCGGCACCAACAACCAGCAACAACATAAAAATAAAAAAGGCTTTCAAAAATCCACCCTTTTTCTTCTTACCTGCTTTATCCTTTTTTTTCGAATCATTGCCGTCGTCAACCGGCATATTAGCATTCTTGACAGCCATAGATATCATTCCTTATCGTTATACTGATAGCTTACGATTTCATCTACCCGCTTCTGCTCGGCAATCTGTTCCTCCCGCATATATTCTGCGTACGATTTTTCCTTTAGTTTATCGAGTATTTTATGTTGCTTAACGGCTTCGACAAGCTCCGAGCGCTTGCTTTCAACGTTTTCTTCTTCCTTTTTAATAACTTTTTCCTGTTCGATAATGCGTTTTTTAAGCAGCTCTATATAGTTGTTGAAGTCACGGAACTGCGCGGGATTGATTTCGCTCTTTATTTTTTCCTTAAACATGCTGACATTGTAATCCCTGCTTTGCACGAGCTGTTCCTTAACCTTTCGCTCTTGTTCAAGCTTGGCTAGCGCCTTTCCGTATTCAAGCTTCTTTTGATCCTCAATCTTTTCCTTCAAATCCAAATAGCTTTTCAATCGAAAATTAAACTTAGCCAAAGCGAACACCTTACCCGTTAACTATCTCATTCATAGCGCTAAACGTTTCTTCGAACGAAAAATTCTCATCGACACTTTGCGTCAGCAGCTTATTTATCATGTCATGCTTCTCTATGGCGTAGTCAATATCTTTATTGCTGCCCTTAACGTAAGCTCCGATGTTAATCAAGTCCTCGGAGTCGTTATAGACAGCCATAGTTTTTTTAATCTCGTTCGCAAACGACTTGTGTTCCTTAGTTACGACATCGGACATAACACGAGAAACGCTTGCAAGTACATCAATTGCTGGGTAATGATTTCTGTTTGCGATTTTTCTGGACAACACTATGTGTCCGTCCAAAATACCGCGTGCCGTATCTGTAACGGGTTCGGTCAAGTCATCGCCGTCTACAAGAACGGTATATAAGCCGGTTATTGAGCCGACATCGGAATTACCCGCGCGTTCTAGAAGCTTCGGTAACATCGCAAATACTGATGGTGTATATCCGCGAGAAACAGGTGGCTCACCGATAGCAAGCCCTACTTCACGTTGCGCCATAGCGTAACGTGTAAGCGAGTCCATGAGAAGCATTACGTCTTTGCCCTTCGAACGGAAATATTCCGCTATACTTGTCGCGACCTCAGCAGCCTTTAGTCTTACTAGCGCGGGTTTATCGGAGGTTGAAATAACTAGTATCGAACGTTTAAGACCGGCTTCGCCTAAGTCTTTTTCGATAAACTCGCGTACTTCTCTGCCACGCTCACCGATTAAGGCAATAACATTTATATCAGCCTGAGTATTTCTTGCGATCATACCCATCAGTGTACTTTTTCCGACGCCGCTACCCGCGAATATTCCTATACGCTGCCCCTTACCGACTGTAAGCAAGCCGTCTATGGCTTTGACACCAAGCGTCAGGCGCTCATGGATTCTGTTACGGTCAAGCGGGTTCGGAGGTGTGTTTGTTACATTGAACTCCTCACCGACCAGTATTGCACCTTTGCCATCCATCGGCGCACCTACACCGTCGACCACTCTACCGAGCAGTTCGTCCGATACTTTTACCGTAATCGGCTTATCCAGTGTGCTAACGATACTTCCGGGTCCTATACCGCTCATATTGCCAAGCGGCATGAGCAAAATATTGTTATTACGGAAACCCACGACCTCCGCCATAATCGGGTCGCTATGAACTCCAGACTTAATTAAACAAACGTTGCCGACGGCAACATCTGGGCCGATGGATTCTATAGTAAGCCCAACAACCTGTGAAACTCTGCCGAGCTTTTTTATATAGACCTTATCAACGATATTAAAATATTTTTCAATATTAATCTTTACTAACGTAATCACCACTTTCGTTAAGCAAGTAAAACAAGTCGTCCTTAATCGCCTTAAACTGCTGATCCAAGCTGCAATCAATATTCCCAAACGGAGTTTCAATAATGCAGTCTGACTTCACAAGCCCCGGGTCCTTTTGGATTTCAAGCTTAACCGTATCCTCTATAAGCGCAAGAATATTGTCGCGATTGTCCACAACCTCGTCATAATCTTCCGCAGCTACGTGGATAATTATATTATCCCTCAGTGTCGAATTATCTATCCCTTGTCTGACAAGACACAGAATCAGCTCGGGTTTAATTTTTATTGTGTCGCCAAAAATCTTTTCGAGTATTTTTATGACAAGCTTTACAACATCAGCCTCAATTGCCGCTATGCTCTCCGTACGTTCTTTCGATGCTTCATCGTACAGCGCTTTTGCGTCAGCTTTCATTTGCGCGGTTTCATCCGAACCCTTCTGATAACCTTCGTTGTAGCCCCTGTTTTTGCTTTCCTCGTACGCTTCTTGAAGCTTCTGCTCAGAATCCCTTCTTGCTTCGGACACAATAACATCTGCTTCGTTTCTTGCGTTGTTAATGATTGCTAGTGCTTCTTTTTTGGCGTTAGCAATTATTGCTTCGGCTTCACCTGTCGCTCTGGACGTAACAGATGCGTTATGTGCGCTCGGTGCATTCGTATCTTGTGACGCTCCTGAATCCTCTGCTACCGCGTTGCTTACAGGTTCATCAGTGTAGCCGTTCGCTACATCAATGCTTACTCTATTGCCGTTGTCAATTTTAACCGACGCGGCTTTTAATATCTTAGGCAATTATATCGTCGCCTCCACCTCTGGAAACAATGATTTCGCCAGTATCCTGCATTCTTCTGATGATATTGACAATCTTCTGCTGTGCTTCCTCTACGTCGGAACGGCGTACAGGACCCATGTAGTCCATTTCTTCCTTTATCATAGCAGCAAGACGCTTGGACAGGTTGCTAAAGATAGCGTTCTGAAGTGCATCTGTCGAACCCTTCATAGCAACGGCAAGATCCTTGTTGTCAACCTCTTTGAGTACAGACTGTATCGAACGGTTGTCAAGCGTAATGACATCCTCGAATACGAACATCTTCTTGCGGATTTCCTCCGAAAGCTCGATATCCTCAATTTCCAACGTTTCCATGATGTGCTTCTCAGTCGATCTGTCGACGGAGTTAAGAATTTCGACTACGCTGTCTACGCCGCCGACAGTTGCGTAATCTTCTGTCATGAGCGAGGACAGCTTCTTCTCGAGTGCCTTCTCGACTTCCTTAATAACCTCAGGCGATGTTCTGTCCATAAGTGCGATTCTCCTTGCGACGTCCGCCTGTTTCTCGGGCGGTAGCTCAGCAATAACCTGCGCGGCTTGCTTCGGCTTTAAATATGACATGATAAGCGCAATCGTTTGCGGGTGTTCGTTCTGGATAAAGTTCAGAATCTGAGAAGCATCTGACTTGCGTATAAAGTCGAACGGGCGTACCTGCAACTGAACTGTAAGCTTGCTGATAACCTCGAACGCCTTGCTTTCGCCAAGCGCCTTCTCGAGAATTTGCTTAGCGTAAGTGATACCGCCTTCTGTAATATACTGCTGTGCTAAACATATCTGATAGAATTCCTGTATAACATCTTCTTTTGTCTCCGGTAAAACCGTACTTATGTTAGCTATTTCAAGCGTTATAGCCTCAATCTCTTCCTCTTTAAGATGCTTAAAGACTTGAGCCGATTTTTCGGGCCCCAAAGAAATCAATAATATAGCGGCTTTCTCCCTGCCCGTTAGTTCGGTGGCGGTCGCCATTTTATCACTCCCACTCGTTGTTCAGCCAGTTACGCAGCAGTTGCGCAACGGCTTCCGGCTTTTCGGAAACAAATTTATCGATAAGCTTCTTAGCTTCGGAATCCTTGTTGAAATCAATTTCTTGAAGCTTCTGCTGCTCTTCTGCAGCTTCCTTCTGTTCCTCAAGCTGCGTGCTGACTAACAAGTCCTCAACTGACAGCTCAGGTTCAAGCTCGGTTACTTCTACCGGCTTCGTCATCTTAATCAGGCCGTATGCCAGCAGTATTATCAGTAACGCGAGTATGACAAACATTATAATCTGCTCAATGTTGAGCGGTTTGATTTGCTTGTCGACGAAAACCGGCAGCTCGTAGCCGACTACGGAAATATTTGCAAGCCCTGTAGCCGTCTTAAGCGAATCTAAAATGTCCTGCGGCACTGTAATGGAGCGCTCGTTCTCGTTCTGTTCTTTGAAATCTGCCCACGTAAGTCCGCCGAGTTTGTTACCCTTAGTCATTACGTCTTCGTCGTATTTTTTATATCTATAAAGCCAGACTGCCACGGACGACTGCGCCGGGACGATATTGCCGACGCTGGCTTCGGTTGATGTTTCTACTTTGTTAAGCGCGTAATCGGTTGTGCTGCTTGATGTACTTGCCGATGAACCTTGTTGTTGCTGTTGGTTCTGATATGTCGGCTGGGTCTGCGTGTTGGAGCCTATGCCCGGTTCGGCGACTGTAGTCGCGCCGGTGGCTGTCTGCTTCTCCTGCGAGTTTCTAAAGATCATACCGGCATCGCTGTCCGGCACTGATGAAGAATAAATCTGCGAGTTCTGCGTGCTTTTGTCCCAATTGAACACAAGGTTAGCTATAACCTTTATGTCGTTATACATAGGGGCTAGGTTAGATTTGATTTTATTTTCAAGTTCACTTTTGCGAAGCTTCTCTAAATCGTACTCGCTGTTAAGCGATGTCGCTGTATCCTGCGTACCCGAAAACAGCTCGTTCGCACGCTGGTCGATGATTACGATATTTTCAGGTTCAAGTCCTTTGACACTACGTGATACGTACCGCGCTATAGCTGCGGCCTGACCTCTGTCGAAGCCCGCCGTAGTCGTAAGCATAACGCTTGCTCGTGCTTGTTGGCGCGATTCGATAAGGAAGCCCGTGTCATCCGGCACTTCCAGCATGACGGTTGCATTGCTTACCCCGTCGAAGTATTGAAGATTCGTACCTAAGTCGCTTTCCTTAACACGTTTAAAGTTCGAACGCTTAATCGTCTCTGTCGTACCCATCGTGCTGTAGTCCAGCGCGTCCTGATACGTGAACTTGCCTGTGTTTAGCACATTCTTTTTCTCTATCGTAACTTGAGCGAGCGGAACGTTTTTATCCTCTACTTCTATACCCGTTCCGTTTCGTATTAAGCGGTTATAAATTCCGGCGTCGTCCAGCGCGTTTTTTACATTCGAGATAGTCGTAATATCCTTACCCGAATATAAAACCATCATTCGCGGCCTTGTCGTAATAAAAATCGTAACCGCCAACGTTAATATAAGAACAAACGCAGTTATACCAATCTTGATTTTTTGTCCCTTTTCAAGAGAATTCCATTTATCTTTGACGTTGTCTAAATAACCGCGCAGTTTTTCCTGCATTTGCTCACCTTCTCATATGACAATCTCAGTATTACAGCTGCATTCTCATGATTTCTCTGTATGACTCAATAATCTTGTTAGTTACTGAAACGGTAAAGTTAAGCGACGAATACGCCCTGTTCTGCGCCAATAACACCGACAGAATATTATCTGTTTTGCCGGTGGCGTAGTCTATTTCCTGTTGTTGAGCCTTGATTTGGTAGCCGTTCGTCTCGTCGAATAATTCTATAGCAGCTTTATAAAAATTGTCAAATGAGCTTTTTGACACCGGGTTTGGTTCGAAAATCGCCCCCGGGGAATATGAAATATTATTAATATTATTTAAGGAAGAAACGTTTTCAATAGTCATGACTACAGCCTATCCTTTCCAAAACTCTCATGCCAAAAAACTATCTGCTGAGTTCCATTGTTTTAGTAATCATAGCCTTGGTACTGTTCATTGCCGTAACGTTCGCTTCGTACGAGCGGCTCGTGGAAATCATATTAACCATTTCCATGACGATATTCACGTTCGGCATAGTAACATATCCTTCGGCGTCCGCATCCGGATGACCCGGGTCATATACGCGGTTGCCGACAGATTCGTCGTTGACAATACTGCCTACCCTTACCCCTTGTCCATTACTCGTCTTTGACATAGCCGCATCCATAAACGATGAGAACGGGCGAGCTTCGTTTATTTCCTCAAATAACGCTATCTTTCGTTTGTAGGGTTTGCCGTCGGCACCGCGCGTTGTGTTGACGTTGGCGATGTTTTCGGATATAACGTCCATTCTTAACCGCTGAGCAGATAACCCTGTCGCGCTTATATTCATCGAATCAAAAAACGCCATTAACCTTCATCCCTTATCATTAATTTTGTTCTGTTAATTTACCGACCTGTAATCACGAGATTAAGCAGCTTCGAATTAGACATCATGCTGTTAATGAGCGTCTCGTAACGTATCGAGTTCTGATACAGGTTCACCATTTCGTTGTCTATGTCTACGTTGTTGCCGTCCAGTCTGTAATGCAGTTCCTCGCTGATAACACGCGTCGACGGCTTGACTTTCGTAATGTCAAGCTCCGCCGGTGAACCGGCCGTCTTCAAGGCGCTGGCTAGCGTCTTCTCAAAATCAACGACCGAGCGTTTGAATTTCGGCGTGTCAACGTTTGCTATGTTGTTGGTTATAACGTCGTTACGAATGGCGCTGGCTTGCGCCGCCGCACCCAAAATACTGCCTTGTGTATAAAGCCGATCCATTATCATGTTAACACCTCGGGAAATTTTCATAAAAAAGCCATAACAATATTATTATACTAATATTGTTATTTAATTCAATATAATATTACAAAGTTAAACAAAAGCCACCACGAAATTCTATTTTACGCGGCCTATATCGGTTCGGAAGGACTTATTTTTGAAACCGATAAGCGGTACGGCTTCGTAACACTTGTCTATAGCCGCATCCAAATCCTGCCCGAGCGCCGCCACTCCGATGACACGCCCGCCGTTCGTCAAAAAAGCTCCGTCATGTTTATTATATAGCGTACCCGAATGAAAAATTATAACATTCTGTATAGCGGATGCATTTTCGACTCCGCTGATTTGAAAACCCTTCTCATACGCCTGCGGATACCCACCGGACGCCAGCATAACACATGCTGCGGCGTTGTCGTCCCATTCGATTTTGATACTATCCAGTTTACCGTCGGCACATGCAGTCATTATGTCCAACAGGCTTGTTTTTAAGCGCGGAAGAACCACCTGTGTCTCGGGATCGCCGAAGCGGCAGTTGTATTCAATGACATACGGCCCTTCTTGCGTAAGCATAAGCCCGAAAAAAATAACACCCCTATAGTCAATGCCCTCTTTAACAAGAGCGTCGACTGTCTTCTGGAAAATAGCCTCCTGGCATTCCCTTTCGACCTGCGGCGTGTATTCTCTGCACGGAGAAATAGCGCCCATACCGCCTGTATTCAAGCCCTCGTCGCCATCCTTGGCGCGTTTATGGTCTTTCGCGCTGACCATCGGCACTATCGTTTTGCCATCGCAAAACGCCAGCACAGACGTCTCCGTTCCCATTAAAAACTGTTCAATAACAACGTTGTTACCCGAATCGCCGAACTCCTTTTTGACCATGATCTGCGTCAAAGCGTCGTTCGCACTGTCAAAATCCTCACATATGTATACGCCTTTGCCGACTGCTAAGCCGTCCGCCTTGACTACCAGCGGATATTTTCTACCCTTGCAATACTCAAGCGCCGCGTCGTAGCTGTTAAACGTTTCGTAATCCGCGGTTCGTATTCCGTGCTTTTTCATGAACCACTTTGAAAAAGCCTTGCTGCCTTCAATGCGAGCTGCGCTTTTGTCGGGGCCGAAAATAGCCAGACCGTTCGCGCGGAACACATCTACAACGCCCAGTATTAGCGGTGTCTCCATGCCGACTATCGTAAAATCCACTGCGTTATCTTTAGCAAAGCGCAAAAGTCCGTCTACGTCGTCCGCGGCAATATCTACACATGTCGCAAGCGCCGCTATGCCGCCGTTACCCGGTGCGCAATATATTTCACAAGCCGGGTTCTGCGTTTTCAGCTTCCAGATAATCGCATGTTCCCTGCCGCCACTGCCTATAACAAAAAGCTTCATTATGTATTATCCCCTGTTCGGTTTATATCCTTTTTTACTAACTTTATTTATTAACCTTCACAGTGTTGCCGACAATCGTCAGGCGTCCACACTCGTAAAGCCGTATCGCCTCGACCAGAATCTGCCATTCGCACTCGGCGCTTATACGAGCCTGTAGGCTCTCAGGTGTATCGTCGTCGTTAACGCATACCGCCTTTTGCAAAATAATCGGTCCAGTATCCGTATCCTCATCAACAAAATGCACCGTCGCGCCGGACACCTTCACGCCGCTGTTTAGCACAGCTTCGTGAACCTTAAGCCCGTAATAACCTTTGCCGCAAAAAGACGGTATAAGCGAAGGGTGTATGTTTATTATCCTGTTTTTAAATGCGCTGACAAAAAAATCTGAAAGAACAACTAAAAACCCAGCCAGAACAACCAGCTCAACACCGCGCTCGTTAAAATAATCTATCATCGCCTGTTCGTAAGCCCGCTGCGTTTCAAAATCGCGTTTGCGAATGCTCGCCCCGTCGATGTTATGCTTTGCGGCGCGGTTAAGCGCGTATGCGTCTTTTTTGTTGCTGACGACGGCTACGACCTGCGCGTCAAGTGCGCCGCTTTCGGACGCATCAATTATTGCTTGTAGATTCGTCCCGCCGCCGGAAACCATAACGCCTAACTTTAACATAGCTCGATACCGTTTCCTTTTATTATTTCTCCGATGATGTAGGTCTTTTCGCCAAGGCGTTCAAGCTCGGCTACGGCCTTAGTCGCGTTGTCTTTGCTTGTAACTACGACCATGCCTATGCCCATGTTAAACGTGTTGTACATATCATTCTCGGCGATATCGCCCGCCTGTTGCAAATAGTTAAACACCGGCAGCACCGGCCATGAGCCGCGATTGATTTTCGCACACAGACCGTCCGGCAAAACGCGCGGTATGTTTTCGATAAACCCGCCGCCCGTAATGTTCGCAATACCTTTTATCTCGACGTTGCGAATAAGCTCAAGAATTGGCTTGACGTAAATACGCGTCGGCTTAATAAGCTCATCGCCAAGCGTCGCCGAAAAGCTTTGAATCAGCTCGTTAACGTTTACCTCGTTCGGGCGCAGAACGTTGCGCACAAGCGAAAAGCCGTTGCTGTGCAGACCGCTCGACGCAAGACCGATAACAACGTCCCCTTCAATAATTTTGCTACCGTCTATAATCTTGCTTTTATCTAAAATACCTACCGTAAACCCTGCTAAATCATACTCGCCGGGATCGTAAAACCCGGGCATCTCGGCAGTTTCTCCACCGACAAGCGACACTCCCGCCATTAAGCAGCCGTCAGCCATGCCTTTAACGATCTCGCTGATTTTCTGCGGCTGATTTTTGCCGCAAGCGATATAGTCAAGGAAAAACAGCGGCTCCGCACCGCAACAAATAACGTCGTTCACGCACATCGCAACACAGTCTATTCCGACGGTATCGTGTTTATCCATCAAAAAAGCAATTTTTAGCTTAGTACCGACGCCGTCCGTCCCCGAAACGAGAACCGGCTCCTGCATATCCTTCGCCTTCGCGATAGAAAACAACGCCCCGAAGCCTCCCAGCCCCGTCAAAACATCCTTCGAAAAAGTTTTGCTAACGAACGGCTTGATAAGCTCGACCGATTCGTAGCCCGCCTTTACATTTACTCCTGCTTGCGCGTAATCCTTACCCATAGAAACCCCCTGCCACTTTCGTGACTAGTAGAATATTGAAATCACGTAAGATATTTTCACATAATCTGAATTAATTGTCAACCAAAATACCCCTGTTTAAAATAAAATGTCACACATGTTTATTGCCAACTTACAAACAGCGGGATATAATCATAGAAAATTTGTATATCGGAGGAATGTTAAATGATTTGGGACACGATTGAAAACAGCGGCGTGTACGCCGGTTTGGGTAAGCGTTTTGAGGATGGCTTCAATTTCATAAAAAACGCCGCCCCGGACATAGCGGAAGGACGCTATGAGCTGGACGGCGAAAATTTATTTGCCACGGTTGCCGAAGTTGAAACGAAGCTCTCGTCCGAGGGCGAGTTCGAAGCGCATAAAAAATACGTAGACTTGCAATATATAATAGAAGGAAACGAGCAGCTAGAAGTCGCCGAGCTAAAGACGTTAGCACCATCCAAGGCTTACAATAGCGAGAAGGACTGCGCGTTTTACACCGGAACCGGCAGCACTATAAACGTAAGTGCCGGTCAGTTCTATTTGTTGTTTCCGCAAGACGGACACAAGCCTTGCTGTCATACGCAAAAAGGACTGAAAGTAAAGAAGCTCATAGTAAAAATAAAGCTGTAAGGAATGATTAGCATGGAAAACAATACGAATATCCCCGCCGAAAAAACCGTAGCACAGTCCGAAATAAAAATGACTGAGCTGGTTCTGCCGAACGATACGAACGTACTCGGTAATCTGCTCGGCGGACGGTTGCTGCACTGGGTCGATATCGCGGGAGCGCTCGCGGCGCAGCGCCATTCGCAAAGCGCAGTCGTAACGGCGTCTATCGAGGGCGTCGACTTCCGTCACCCGATACGCATGGGCGAGATGGTACTGCTGGCGGCGCGCGTAGTATGGACGGGGCGCACATCGATGAAGGTTTACGTCGACGTCCAGGCCGAGAATGTTTTTTCCGGCAAGGTAATCCACACGAACAAAGCCGAGTTGACATTCGTCGCTGTAAACAGCGACGGCCGCCCGATACCGGTGCCAAAAATAAAGCCCGTTACCGATGAGGAACGGGCGCTGTTTGAAATAATTCAGATGAAGTACGACAGGCTTAAGGGTTAACGCAAAACGGGCATCATCACTTATGCATGCGGCTGAAAATTAAGTTTACACGAGTGGTGCATTTTGCGGTGGTTCTACGCGAAATGTGCCACGAAGATGTAAACGTTATTTTCAGACATTTGCTATGTGACGATGCCCGTTTTTTTTAATATTTATCTAGCCGGAATAACCAAAGTCCATCCTGTTCTGATAAGTCTGGGGTCTTTGATAACGTCTTTATTAGCGTCAAGTATCAAGCCATACAGCGAACCATTCCCGAAAAGGGACTTCGCAATATTCCAGAGGTTATCGCCTTGCTTAACGGTGTACGTCGAGGCATCGCTTGCGGAAGCTGCCGAAGCGTCGAGTGCCTTAATACGTACATCGGTAGGATTGGCGCTGGGGTTCTTGGCGAGATAAGCAAGCAGCACTTCCTCTAACGCCGGGAACTCGTTAACTATTGCAAAAGGCTTGAACATAGTGTAGCTGTCGCCGCCCTGACCAAGCGTAAAGTCGTTAGACGCGCTAAGGTATTCTTTTTTCAAGTCGATCGCCTTGCCGCCGATTTTAACGTTCGAAACACGGCTGCCTTTTTCTTTGGCGGGGTTAAAATCGAACGTCATGCCGGATATATGAAGGAATCCGCCGGACTGCTCGGGATACGCGCTTACCGACAGTTCGAGAGCTTCGACAATTACCGAACCGGGAAGCTTCTTCGTAATAACATAGTTACC
>CAZJLW010000113.1:0-2308 GCA_964546895.1 uncultured Eubacteriales bacterium
TTTTTACTCCCTACTCGACAACCGCCGTTACCGGCTTCGCCCTTTCCTCTATATCCTTCGCAATAACTCCAACAGCTTCCGCAAGCGCCTTGGTACCCTCGTCACCGGCGCGGCTACGCAAAGAAACAGTCTGTGTTTCGGCTTCCTTCTCGCCCACTACTAAAATGTACGGAATGCGCTCAAGCCTTGCTTCTCTTATCTTGTACCCAATCTTTTCCGCGCGGAAATCACCCTCTGCGCGGATATTTTTTGCCTTTAGCTCGCGAATAACCGCGTCGGCGTAGTCGTTGAATCTGTCGGAAATCGGCAACACTATTGCCTGTGTCGGGCAAAGCCATGTGGGCAGTGCGCCGGCGTATTTCTCGATGAGCATAGCCAGCGTTCGCTCGTAGCAACCGATAGACGAACGGTGAATGACTATCGGATACTTCTTAGAACCGTCTTTATCGATATAAGTCATGCCGAACCGCTCCGCCAGCGCGAAGTCTATCTGCACCGTGATTATTGTATCCTCTTTGCCGTGCACGTTTTTGAATTGCAAATCCAGCTTCGGCCCGTAGAACGCCGCCTCGCCCTCCGCCTCGACGAAATCTATACCGAGGTCCTTAAGCAGTACGCGCATGATGTCCTGCGTTTCTTCCCATGTTTTTTCGTCGCCTACGTACTTTTCTTTGTTGTTCGGGTCCCATTTTGAGAAGCGATACTTCACGTCGTTCTCGATGCCGAGCGTGTTCATCATGTAGTTGATTAAGTCGATTACGCCCTTGAACTCGTCCTCGAGTTGCTCACGCGTAACTACAAGATGCCCTTCCGACAGCGTAAACTGCCGCACGCGAATCAAGCCGTGCATTTCGCCGGACGATTCGTTACGGAACAGCGTCGATGTCTCGTTGTAGCGTATCGGCAAATCTCTGTAGCTGTGCTGCTCGGCGTTATAAATCGTAAACTGGAACGGACACGTCATCGGACGCAACGCGAACACCTCGTCGTCCTTATCTTCCTCGCCCAGTATAAACATGCCATCCTTGTAATGATCCCAATGCCCCGAGACCTTGTATAAATCATTCTTAGCCATAAACGGAGTTTTCGTCAGTAAATAGCCGCGGCGCTCCTCCTCGTCCTCGACGAAGCGCTGCAAAACCTGCACTGCCTTCGCGCCCTTCGGCATGAGCAGCGGCAAGCCCTGCCCTATTATATCCGACGTCGTGAAGTATTTAAGCTCGCGTCCAAGCTTGTTGTGGTCGCGTTTTTTAGCTTCCTCGCGCTGTTTTACGTATGCTTCCAGCTCAGACGCCTTCGTAAACGCCGTGCCGTAAATGCGGCTCAGCATTTTATTTTTTTCGTTGCCGCGCCAGTACGCGCCCGACGAGCCACCCTCCGAATAAAGCTTCACGGCTTTCAACGGCTTAACCGACAGCAAATGCGGCCCCGCACAAAGATCCGTGAACTCGCCCATTTTATAGAAAGAAATAACCGCATCGGTCGGCAGCTCGTTAATAAGCTCGACCTTGTATGGCTCGTCGGCCATAAGCTTAAGCGCTTCGTCACGCGGAAGCTCGAACCGCTCGATCGCCGGTTCTTCCTTTATTATCTTTTTCATTTCATTTTCTATTTCTACGATTTCCTCCGATGTAAACGGCTTTTCGCGGTCGAAGTCGTAGTAGAACCCCTCGTCTGTAGCGGGGCCTATCGCAAGCTTAACAGACGGATACAACCGCTTAACAGCGTAAGCCAGCACATGCGACACCGTGTGGCGCAGCGCGCGTTTCCCCTCGTCGTCGTCAAACGTACATATCCTAAGCTCTGTACCCTCGTTCAGCAGTTGCCGCAAATCCACGGCTTTTCCGTTTACTATACCACAGCAGGCATTTCTCGCTAGGCCTTCGCTGACGCGCTTTGTCGCCTCAAATGCCGATATGCCGTTTTCTGTTACGTTAATCATAAATGTCATTCCCTTCATTAAATTCGCGTCTTTACTTTATTTTACCACAAAACGTGCAATAGAAGTAAAAATTTTTAGGCGTCGCTATTGCAATGCTTTGAAATAGTCGTAGAATATTTATTATAAAGTTGCAGTCCTGCCAAAAATCAGAACTCGGTAAGATTGCGCATACTCCGACATGGTCGGCGAAAGGATGGATTTTATGTTGTTTACTAACAATTCACGCGGGCGGGCATTCGCGAAAGACCCGGCAGTAGTTAAGCTTGGCGACAAGTATTTTCTGTACCATACGATTCCACCATACGGTGACGGAAGAACTCCCGATCCGTGGGGCATAGGCATCGCCGTGAGCAGTGACATGGTGCA
>CAZJLW010000113.1:2408-11517 GCA_964546895.1 uncultured Eubacteriales bacterium
GTATTTCAGAATCGGCTGTTTATGTATTTCGCGACAAGGGATCACGCGATGAAAATCCAAAAAATCGGCGTGGCTACGGCGGATTTGTCGTCGGATTTTTCGCGCTCTACATGGAGCCATGCTTGCAGTGCGGCTATATTGTCTCCGGAACTGCTGTGGGAGAAGGCTTGTATCGAAGCACCCGCGACGATTGTTAACGACAACAGGATTTTTATGTTCTACGGCGGCGCTTATAACTGCGAGCCGCAGCAAATAGGCTGCGCCGTTTCCGACGACGGCATTCATTTCGAACGTGTATCGGAGATGCCGTTCCTACCAAATGGCGAGCCGGGCGACTGGAACGAATCCGAGTCCGGACATCCGTTTGCTTTCCGCGATACCGACGGTAAGGCGTATTTATTTTATCAGGGCAGCAACGATAAAGGAAAGACATGGTACATAAGCAAGCGCAGTATATTTTAATTGGGCTTATTACCGAATATTCTTCACCTATAATAAACATTTTTTACATAAAAGAATAATCCTAAATTATAAAAAAGCCGCCTACTTCGCACTTCGCTTAGTAGACGGCTACTTTTATTTAAATCACACCACCCGGAAACAGTGCGTTATTCTCCACAAGCTTAGCTTGTAGTTTTTTCACACTAATATCGCGCGTGTTCTTACAATCTCTTGACGCTATGCCTATAGCTGTTCCGGCCGCCTCGCCTAAACAGCATACGATAGGCAGAATGCGAATGGACGCCTGGGCTTCGTGTGTCGCCGATATACATCTGCCGGCGACGAGCAGGTTGTTTATACCCTTAGGTATAAGACTTCGGTATGGAATAGTGTAGTATTCCCCTTTTTTGAAATAGTAGTGACTGGTGCCGCTGCCCTCGGGATTATGTATATCCAAGTCATAGTTGCCGTAAGCGATCATATCGTCAAATTTTGTACACGCTATTAAGTCATCGCCCGTCAGCACATAGTCACCATCAATCATTCTGCTTTCACGCACACCTATTTGAGCTGCTGTCGCCAAAATTTGCGCATTTTTGAATATGTCAAAGTTATCTCTCAAAAAATTCATTATTTCAAAGACCTGTTCTCTTGCTTCTATTTCGGCTTTCGTAATGTCCAAGGCGTTCGTTGGGTCAAGCTTGATTATCCTCGTGGCATTAAAATGCAGTACACCGTCTACGACATTCCTGAACACAAGCAAGTTTTCCCGTGGGTTTTTTATCTCTCCCTTTGCCTGTTTCTCAGCGTATAATGCGTTTATTTCATTTTTTTGCTTAATAAACGTATCAAAATCCACTCCTGTGATTCTAAAACACAACGTCATGGGCTGGCATAAATGATCCGCTTCCCTGCCTAAGCGGAACGGACAACCAGACAGTACAGCCAAATCACCGTCACCCGTTGCATCAATAAAATAGCTTGCCGAATATTCCATGATACCAGATTTATTTGCCAGTTTTACACATTTTAACGTTTCGCCTTCTGTTTCTACACCTATCAAATACGAATGAAACAGCAAATCCACCCCGGCAGATATAACCATTCTATTAAACAGTATTTTCAGATATTCCTCACTGAATGCGGCTCCCTTTAAAAACTCGACGTTGTATTCCTGCTCCATTTTTTTCATTTCTGACAGAATCTCCAGAAACAATCCCCGTGATAGATTAACCTGTTCGCCGTTTATTTCCGTTGAGTTATTCATAAATGGGTTGACAAGTCCATTTGCCGCCGCTCCGCCCAAGGCGTTCCCTTTTTCCACCAACAAAACCGACAAGCCTTCCCTCGCCGCAGAAATAGCTGCGCTTACCCCTGTAAATCCTCCGCCTACTACGATTAGATCGTAATGCATTCTAATACCCCTTTCTTCCTCCCCGCTTGGCTGCGGGTTTTACTTACATTCTATCAATTTATCCAGTCAATGCATAGATACCATCTTTTGATTTCTGACTCATTTTTAAAATCTTTTTAAATCTATTGCAAAGATATACACCTATGCAGATAATAAACGTAGTAGGCACACCTTGGAGGGATAACATGTACACGCTGTTTATCGTAGATGACGAAGAAAATACAAGAACCGGTTTGCACAAGCTTTTTGATTGGGCCGCTTTAAACATTGAAGTAGTCGGAGAGGCCGATGACGGGGTTACGGCTCTACCTATGATAGAACGGCTTAAGCCTGATATACTTCTGACTGATGTAAAAATGGCAAAAATGGACGGTATAAGCTTGGCAATACAGGCAAAAACAATCCATACGCATGTAAGGACGGTGTTCATAAGCGGTTACGACGACGTAAACTACGTACGTTCAGCATTAAAGCTTGGCGCAACGGATTATATTCTAAAGCCGATTAGTTTTAAGGAACTAGAGGCTTGTTTGCGTGGTATCGTACAATCCCTTGATGCGGAAATGTCGAATCGCCAAAAGACAAGCATGGCTACGCCGCTTCTAAAGGAGCAATACCTCTCGTCTTTTTTGTTCCCCAAGCATCATAATCCAATAGGAAACTACCACGACGAATTATTGGGGCTGAACATAAAAAACAAAAAAATAATACTCATGATCATATCGCCCGACGAAGGCGAGATTGAGCGATGCCCCGGTTTTGAAAACGACTGGCCGCTGCTGAACTGTGCTATAAAAAATATTTGTCAGGAGCTTATCGACAGGGAGTTGCATGGGTATGTATTTGACGACCCAAACACGCACAAGCAGTTTATTGTTTATCTGTTTTTTGATTCGAGCGAGCAATTAGAAGCATCAATGACTTTATGCCAGGAGATTGTTTTTAATCTAAACAGATACCTAAAAATCAGCATTTCTATATGCATAAGTAATGCGGTTGATGATTTGTCGGGCATAGTGAAGGTGTATCCGACCGTCGCCGAGGCCTTGAAGCAACGGTTGTATATGGGTAACGGCAGTATAATAACACTCGAAAACGAGCCTCATACGCCGCTTAACGTGACCGAAGAAGCATTCCGAATGCACGAAAACATAAAATCGCTGCTTATAAATGAACACGATGAACCACTTACTGACTGGGTGAACCGTCTGTTCGAAAAGCTATCCGATATGAGGCGAACGGATATTGCCTTCTACAGGGGAAAATTGAGTATAACCATATACGAGATATATACTTTGCTGTTGGAACAGCTGCCAAACAGTGACGCATACGAGCTGTCTCAGCAGTCTGTTCTTGAGCGGCTGTTCAAAGCACAGACATTGAACCAAATGCAGGAGATTATCTTTCGATATTGTATTGACGTAAAAAATCTAATCAAGCTAAAAAATGACAAGAATACAAAATACGGTATAAAACGCTTGATGAGCAAAATCCGTGAGCATTACGCAGAAAGTTTGTCGATAAATGAGCTTGCGCATGAGGTGTTTTTGACACCTACATATCTGTGCGTGCTGTTCAAGCAGGAGGTAGGAGTGACGATAAACACATTCATCACCGTTACAAGAATGGAGAAGGCAAAGGAGCTTTTGCAGAATCTCGACTCTAAGCTGTACGACATAAGCTACGCTGTAGGCTATTCAAATCCAAGCTATTTTTCGAGACAGTTCAAAAAATATACCGGAATGCTTCCTTCCGAATATCGAAACCATTTGGAGGTGGGTCAGTGAAACGCAATAACTTACGTGGAAAGCTGATGGTATTCTATGTATTCATTGCTGTATTACCGACGTTCATTCTCTTTGTGTTCTATATGCGAAGCTACATAGGTATTCTTGAGGAAAACATCAACAACACTGTGTTGCAAACACTAAAGCAAGCCGGAATCAACATCTCTTACATGCTTGAAAATGCAAAGCGCATTTCCGATACCGTATTTGCTAATGAGACGGTAATCTCAGCACTGAATACATCGCCAAAAAATCAGACGATAGATGACATGATTCAAGAAATGACGGATTTACGTAAGGTACTCAGTACAGTTCACAATATGCAAGACATACGTTCCTTGCGTCTGTTTGTCAACGACGAGAAGATATATTCCGGCGAAAAGACGTTTTTTTATACATTTTCGGGCTTTCAGAAAAACGAGGTATATGACGGTATAACAGGACGGGGTGCATTTTTAAAAATAAACGACTTGTCTTATATCGGTAATGTCCGGGCTAACGTCGTCTCCTTCTCACGGCTAATGATTAATCCGAATCGCTTCGGCGAGGTCATCGGCGCTTTATCGGTAGATATTGACGAAAATAAAATTAATGACTTACTTACCCAAATGGATTTTTCGGAAAACTATAACGTCTACATTCAGGACGCTAACGGGAATATCCTGTTTGAAAAATCGGGAGAGCAAATGCCCCGTTTAAAGGATGTGGGTAATATAAGCTCCGACTATAGCATTATCAATAGCGGTGCATATCTGTATATAATTAAGAGAATAGAAGTAGCCGACTGGTATTTGGTTGCCTCTATACCCAAAAATCAAATAAGATTGAACTACTTCGCCAAAGGTGCGAACGTTCTGCTTTATCTTGTACTTGCAGTTATATTTTTGGGAGCTATGCTAATTCTGTCTACATTTCTTGTTGACGGGGCGGTTAGGCGTATATCACAGCTCGTTACTGTGTTTTCAAACAGCAACGAGGTCAATATCAGCATTCCAAAAACCTCAAACAGTATATTTGACGTATACAAAAGTATTGATATGACACTCGACAGCGTTAAGTCACTGCTTGGCGACTATTACCGTCAAACTGAGCTGCAAAAAGAGACACAGCTTAAGCTGTTACAGGCACAAATCAATCCTCACTTCATATACAACACCCTCGATTCCATCTTGTGGTCAGTGCGTCTTAACGAAATGGAGCAGAGCGAACACATCATATCCCTTCTATCGAGTTATCTGCGGCTTATCCTAAATAACGGACGTGACGTTGTATCGGTGTCGGACGAAATAGCGTTGGCGGAGGCTTTCATAGGTATACAACGCCATAGATTCAGCGATGCATTTGATGTGGAGTTTGTTACCGAACCTAACGCCTTGAACGCGCAGATACCAAAACTCAGTCTCCAACCTATTATAGAAAACGCTCTGAAGCACGGACTCCAAAAGGACAGTACAAGGCGCGGCAAGATAGACGTTGACATATATACCGATGAGCGTGCGCTGTACCTATCCGTTACGGACAATGGCGCAGGCATGAGTGATGAAAGGATTAAAGAGGTATTTACCGGAGGATACACGAGCGGCTACGGACTATATAATGTTTGCCGACGTATTATACTTTTTTCGGGCAGTAACGCGTACGGTATTAGCATCGAATCGGAGATAGACAAGTTCACAACTGTTACACTAAAGGTTGCTTTACGTCATGACAAGTAATTCTCATAATATCGTATCAGAAATCGGAGTTTTGAATCTTTCATTACATATGTGCGTTTGATAAAATTAGAAAAAACAATCGAGGAGGTAAGTATGAAAAAGTTATTAACTTCAACACTGGCATTTACTGTTTTACTCTCAGTTGCGGTTGGCAGCACCGCGTCAGCAAGTATTCAAAAGCAAGCCCCGGTTAATCTTGCTGCACAAAAAGCCCCGGCAACAAACGTAACGTTAAAAAATTTGATAACGGCAAAAACCACAGACTTCAACACACTTCCGCTTAAAAAAGTAGTGGAAGAAATGACAGGGTACAAAATCGTATGGGAATATCTTCCTTCCCAAAATCCAATGGATAAGCTAAACCTGATCATGGCATCGCAAGAGGACTACGATTTGATAATGGCCGGAGATCAGGCAAAGGTCATGGACTTCGCGGCTAACGGTGCGCTTGTAGACATCAACAAGTACATGAACCTTGCCCCGAATCTGAAGAAAGTAATGGACGAGGACAGCTATACGCGTAATTCGTTTACACTAAAAGGCGGTCTGTATGCAATAGGTATGCCGAAAATATCGCTGGACGGCTTGGGCGAGGTGACTTCTCTGCCGTTTATACGCAAGGACTGGCTGGATGCGCTATCACTCAAAATGCCGACAACAGTTGATGAGTTTACGGAGGTTTTAAAAGCGTTCAAAAACTATAACAACGGTACCGGTAACAAAACAATACCTCTCACACTGTACGGTAACTCTATTGTAGCGGGCATAAACTCTTCGGACTTCCTAGCGGGTGCGTTCGGCTTACCGAATGCGTGGAACGAAAAAGACGGCAAGCTTGTGTACAAGGCAACCGACCCAAGATTTAAAGAATACCTTGCATACTTGAAATCACTTTATAAAGACGGTCTTTTAGACGCCGAATTCCCGGCTAATAAAGAGGCAAATATTATCGAAAAATATACAACCGGTTTGTCGGGCGTAACATATTTGGCTTATTGGAACTGCCCACAGATATACACTGCTATGAAGACGACACAGCCGAAGCAAGAAACAGCGTTTGTAGCACCGTTGACAGGTCCAAAGGGAGATCGCGCAGTAGGTACATCTCTCGGCGGATTCGACAGAATCGCATATATTCCGGCCGTCTCCAAAAAGGTAGAGCATGTTATGAAGTACATAGACATAAAACTCAATCCTGATAACTTCAAAAAGATAGTACTGGGCGACGAGGGTGTACACTACACAGTAAAAGACAATCAATACTGGCCGATACTCCCGAAGTTTTTTGACGAGCGGAACGAAGGTAACGACTATACTACAGGCAGACTTAGCAACTACTGGACGTTATGGACGTGCCGTGCGAAAAAAGACTTGAATCAATGGAACAGCTGGCAATTTATGAACCAAAACGACGACATAAAGAAAGTGAACATTGTCAGCGAGGTAGCAAAAGCCCCGGCTTTCCCCGAAACCTCAAAGAACGCGCAATCACTCAATCAATTGCTGCTTGACAAATGCGTCAAGATAATAGCAGGCAGTGACACGGTAGATTCGTTTGACACGTTCTTGAAAGACTGGAGAGCCGCCGGTGGCGACGCTATGGTCAAGGAGTACAACGACTGGTGGGCAACGTTTAAAAAATAGTTTTTGATATTGACACAAAAATGAACTACCCCGTCGTCAGCGGCGAGGTAGTTTTATTTTTAACTTTATAAGAACGGGATGATGATGTTGCGAAAGGTTGTAAAGTATGCGGATTTGTATATATTGCTGATTCCGGCGTTTGTATTTTTGTTTGTGTTTAAATACGCTCCTTTGTGGGGGTTACAGATTGCGTTTCAAGATTTTAACATATTCAAAGGCGTATCGGGCAGTGAATATGTCGGCTTGGCTAATTTTAATAGGCTGGTTTTGTCAAAGGAATTTTATAATATACTCAAAAACACGTTGATTATCAGCTTCTTAAAGATATTAATTTTGTTCCCCGCAGGGGTATTCGTTGCCGTTGTGCTTAACGAAATGCGGCTGTTTTCTTACAAGAAATTTGTTCAAACCGTTATATATATGCCCCATTTCTTTTCATGGATTATTGTGTCCGGTATATTCATCACGATACTGTCGCCTTCCACAGGCTTTGTTAATAAGCTTATCGAGGCTTTAGGCGGCAAAACCATAAGCTTCATGACGTCACCGACATGGTTTCGCTCGGTGTTGATTTTCTCTGCCGGGTGGAAAGAATTGGGGTGGAACGCTATAGTTTTCATTGCCGCCATTGCCGGAGTGGATCAGGAGCTGTACGAAGCAGCGACAATCGACGGCGCAGGCAGGCTACGGCAGATAAAAAGCATTACTCTGCCCAGCATTCTTCCGACTATATCGCTTATGCTTATACTGCGTATCGGCAGCGTCCTTGACGCCGGAAACGAACAGATATTGGCTATGTATAATCCCGTTGTTTACGATGTCGCCGATGTTATCGGTACGTATGTGTATCGAATGGGTCTTGGAAAAATGGACTACAGCTTCAGTACCGCTGTCGGTCTTTTTAACTCCGTAGTCGGGTTTATACTTGTAATGAGCGGAAACTGGTTTTGTAAGAAAACTATTGGATCGAGTATATGGTAGGGGGTGGACATATGTATAAGAAAAAAACTTTTGAAGATATATGCGTGGACTACTTCGTCTATATTTTTATGACTGTCTATCTACTGATAACCATTTTGCCCGTGTTCCATATCGCTTCAAAGGCTTTCAGTGCAGAGTGGGCTTTGATATCAGGCAAGGTGTATTTTTGGCCGAAGGGTTTTCAAATCGGCACAATCAGTTATGTACTGGGTTCGGATTTGTTTCTAAGCTCGTTTAGAAATTCTCTTATCGTTACGGTATGCGGTACGGGTCTTACTGTTTTTGTAACAAGCCTCGCCGCTTATCCGCTATCCAAGCAGCAACTGCCTTTACGTAAACTCATCATGCTCATGTTCGTGTTTACTATGCTTTTTAACGGCGGCATGATCCCTACATACCTACTTATTCGCAGTCTGAAGCTCACAAATACACTTCGTGTACTGATACTGCCCGGCGCAATAAACGTGTTCAACATGCTGCTTATAAAAAACTATTTTGAAAGCATACCCGAAAGCCTCGACGAATCGGCGCGACTTGACGGCGCGGGCAACATTACCGTGCTTTTCAAGATATTTCTGCCGTTGGCGGCACCTGTATTGGCAACGGTCAGTCTGTTTGCCGCCGTCGGCTTTTGGAACGATTACTACTCCGCCATGATTTATAACACAAGCGTCAGCGTAAAAACTCTTCCTCTATATTTGCGAGATATTATATCGGACAATGTCAACGATATTGCCTCCAAGACGGCCGATGATCAAATGAACTTGTTGCCGGAGGGTATACGAGCGGCATCTATTATCGCTTCGACAGTACCCATACTCATTGTCTATCCGTTTTTGCAGAGGTATTTTATCAAGGGTGTTATGATAGGATCGGTAAAGGGATAAAGCTTCATTGCTGTTGTATGCAAATTTTCTGTGAACCGGGGAATACTGACATTAATAACTAAACCCATCCGGTATAAACCGGTTCGACAGGAAGGAAAAAACAATGCATAAGCTTTCGATAGGAATGATAGTCAAAAACGAAGAAGGTAATCTGCGCAAATGTCTCGAGGGGATCAGACAGATACTCACGCAGGTGGACTGCGAGCTGATAATAGCCGACACCGGCTCGGAGGACGGCAC
>CAZJLW010000114.1:0-11486 GCA_964546895.1 uncultured Eubacteriales bacterium
GTACCAATTTCCAAATACCCTAGCTCAAAAGAATTAACCCCTTGTGCATCTAATCCCCGAAAGAACATGTCGCCTTCACCTACGGCAATACCTATCGATTGAGCATTGGCAAGCGCAACAGAAAAGAAAATGTTTCCGCTTTCCGGGATTTTATATATCAATTTCAGTTGCGGGCTGTCGAATGGCTTTATGTCCGAATTATAGGTATAGTCATATTTTACGCTGTAAGGTCGATCGTTCTCGTCGCATATTACAGAGGTGCTATATGTTACTAACTCACTCTCGACCTCGTCGGGTAATATAGTCATATCAAAAACACTTCCCCCAATCCCGGCCGCTCTACGCGCGAAATCATTCTGCGCCGCAAACGGTATCCCGATATTGGTTCCCCACCCTCTAACCGCTTCGTTAACCATAAACCCAAGCGGCAACACATACGGGTTTTCAAAAACGCCGATGTCACCGAACGTACCCTTGTCAACGAAATAAATTGGCGGCTTTACGTATTCGAGGTTAACCCTATTAAACGAATACTTCATATTAAATATACTGTTTAGTACAGGCGTTTGCATAACATACTCAATTTTATTGTATCTTCCGTTGATACCCAAGTCGCTGAACATGTTAAACAAATGCGAATATGTCGTAGAGAACATGGAAAACCCGTTATAATTAAACAACTTTGCATCGGTAAGGGTTCTGTTGGCAAGCGTCTCTACCCTATAGAAGCTGTCATCGGTTATAGAGTTTTGGGCTGCGTTTATATCCTCACTTAAATTCTTTGCGTACCAGTTACGAACAGTATCATTGGTAAACACATCAAAGTTAAAGTAAGCACTGGAGCCTATTTCAAAAATAATAACCGCAACCAACGAAAATCTAACAAGTCCGGGCGAGACAAACCGTTCAATAAACACCACCTTATACGCCAACAACACGATAAAATATAGGGCGATAAGCACGACATTTATATAAAACGTTTCCTTATAAAAAACGCCTGGTATCCGTAACAGCTTAAACGGGAACAAATAATACAGTAGCGCCGTAAACCCGGCGAACAGTACAAATACCGTTAAAACACGTTTTAAGCTTATGGCATCAAAGTCGCAAAACGTCCGAAACGCCAACATAATAACAACAAAATAATAGATGAATGAATATCTGTGCGGAAACCACGCTGTAGCATGAAAACCGTGAAATATATAATTAAGCACATTAATATTAAAACCCAACACCATTATAATAATAAAAGCCGCATACAACAGCTTTTCTTTAATTCTTATCCTATTATTTAAGAAATAAAATGGTAACAGAATAAAACAAAACAAGCCCGTGTAAACATTGGGCACCCGCCACATATAATCCGCTACCGACGGCGTCATCCCATAGTAATGCGCCGTAAAGAATCGAAGCGGGTTATAGTTAAGCTTCCACACCTTAGGGAACTGCGAAGTAGATTTATCCAGACTGTACTGCGTATATTTAAGCGAATACACAATAGGGAACAGTACAATAGCCGAGAGACAACCGGCCAATAAAGAACCTTTTATAAAATCAATAACTGTTCGTCTGAACAGCGTAAAGGAATCGTCAGACGAAAACACAACAATTAAATAATATACAATCGAAAATCCGCAAACAAAAAACCCAATCATATAACTGGATATTATAGTCAAGCCTAAAAAAAACGAATAAAACGTCCACGAACGTTTTTTTACTAGTCTCTCAATTCCAACAGCAACTAACGGCATAAACGAAATAGCCAAAATCCAAATAAAAATTGTAACGCAAATAGCAGTTATGTACGTGCTCAATGCATACATAACAGAAAACGCAAGCGTTGTTAAATCCTGTCTGCCAAATTTTTCTCTAAGAAAAACAGAAAATGTCAACGCACCTAAAGGTATGAGTAATAATAGCAACAGCGAAAACGTTTCCGTAATACCCGCCTGTCCAAATATAAACCCTGGAAAAATAAACGGATTGATAAACCCAGTAGCAAAGTGATAGTAAAAATCACTGCCAAGGCCTCCGCGCCATGAATAAAATAAACTCTCGTTATTCTTTAGTTTATAAATCAGTTCATTAATATACGGCGTAGCTGAATGAAAATTATCCGACTTAAGCAGATGGAAGTCACCGAAGGGATATATACCCATAGCGAAATAAATGACCAACAGGACACAAAACACAACCACATACGATAATATGATATACTTATTATTCTTTAAGAGATTTCTTATGCCCATATACCCTCCGATAATAATTCGATATACAAATAAAAGGAATTAAAACGCCGGGTGCCCCCCCGCAATTTAATTCCTTTTATTTGTAAAGATAGGTTTTGTTACGTTAAATTGTTCCTAAAGAACAACCTACGTAAAACAGACGGGTTGTTCTCTGCTCATAAAAACTTAGTTACCTGATGAGGTTACTGTAATGCTAAATGGGGCACTGGAAGTAGCGCCATCAGTGTAGGATACAGTATACGTAATATTTCCAATTTTAGCTGTAGCTGTGTCATTGCCTGTAGACGACACAACAATATTACCATCATCAGTACCCATCAAAGAAACAAACTCCTCTGCAAAAGTACTAGTCGTTAAACCAGCCTTTTTGGCTCCTCCCGCTGAGTTTCCAACTGAGCGCATCATTCTTGCGTTAGCTTTGTCGCGGCTATTCTTTGAATCAGCGATATACTTCGAAACCGCCGGAATTGCGATAGCGGCCAAAATCGCTATAATAACGATGACCACTATAAGCTCTACCAATGTAAAGCCTTTCTTGCCTACTTTGATCTTCTTCTCCAAAAACTTCTTCATACACATTCTCCTTTTTGTTTTTTTATCTTAATGGTGTGTACCCATTAAAACCTAATTAACTACAGCCAATATTGCTGTTTTGTCATCTTTGGTATCGCTTAAATACACTTTCTTCGGCTTAAAATTACTATCAAACTCAAACTTAATATACTTAGCAAGTGAAGATGGCTTCACAACACTGATAGAAACGCTGTCACTCCCTCCTTCAGACGCAGCTTTAACATCAATATCAGCTCCGCTTTTACCAACCCCATTAGCAATCGCCTTCTCAAGCTTCAAATCCCCATTCAAAGCCTCTGTACTCTGCCAACTCTTATACTTAGCAGCAAAAGCCCACAAGTCCTGATTTGAAATATCCTCTGTCATCAACACATATCTAACAACGATTCCAACAGTTTTTGCGTTAGCCTCGACCCTCGCCGTATCGGCTCTGTCCTTAAATCCCTTAGCAAACGGAAACAAAAGCCCCGCAAGTAAAAGAACAATCCCCACAACAACAAACATCTCATAGCTACCGAAGCTCGCCTTGGGCGTACTTTGAACGGCGCTGTTTTTTTGGCGCGTCAACTCTTCGTTAACACTCGGTTTTCTGTATTCGGACAAAAGCCATCCCACCCCATAAGCCTAAGAAATTAACCAGCCGTTACATAAACCTCTTGAGCTCCTCTTTATTTGTACATCTGTCCATAGCAACTTCCTGCGTTATCAATCCAGCTTTAACAAGATTAGCCAGATACACATCAAGCAACGCCATTCCGTTTTTGAGATTAGTCTGCATAACGGAATTGATCTGGAATGTCTTGCCTTCTCTTATTAAATTAGAAATAGCATCATTTACTATCATTATTTCAAACGCAGCTACGCGCCCGGTTCCGTCCTTCTTGGGCAAGAGTGTCTGCGAAATAACAGCCTTTAAAACCGTTGCAAGCTGTACGCGAATCTGCTGTTGCTGATGCGGCGGAAAGACGTCGATAACTCTATCGATTGTTTTCGCTGCTCCTGTAGTATGTAGCGTTCCCATTACAAAGTGACCGGTCTCGGCTGCAGTAACCGCGGCCGAAATTGTCTCAAGATCACGCATTTCGCCTACGAGTATAACGTCCGGGTCTTCACGCAACGCAGCCCTTAACGCAACCGAGAAGTCGTTAGTATCTTCGCCGATTTCGCGCTGGTTTATTATGCAGTTTCTACCCGTATGCATATACTCGATAGGATCCTCTATCGTGAGTATGTGATCGCTTCTCATACTGTTTATATAATCAATCATCGCAGCAAGTGTAGTAGTTTTTCCACTACCGGTAGGACCAGTAACAAGCACAAGTCCACGCGGGAAAGCAGCAATATCCCTGAAAATAGGAGGTAACTTCATATCTTCAAAGTTCGGTATCTTTGAGTTAAGCATACGCAATACTGCTCCGCGTTTGCCCCTTTGCTTGAATAAATTTACCCTCTGACGAAGGTTCTCGGGATTAACGTAACAAAAGTCGTATTCATTAATCTCTTCTCTATAATTAATTCCAGTCTTAGTAGCCATTTCAACAGCCATAGCTTCTAAATCCTTTTCAGTAAAAACCGGATACTCAGTCAGGCGCTTCATGCTACCGTGCAAGCGTACAACCGGCGGCTCACCAACGGATAAGTGTAAATCCGAACCACCCATCTGACGAGTTAAGGCAATTAATTCGTTTACCATGTGCTACCTCCGTTTATAAATCAAGAGACTGAACAAGCGTCAGCAACTCCTGAATAGAAACCTTGCCGCTATTAACAAGATCCACCGCGTTATCAATCATAAACCGCTGATTTTTATGTTCTTTAAGGTAAGCCTCGATTTCCTCATCGGTCGCCTTACTCATAATCATGTCTCTAATCTTATGATCTGTCAGTATAACTTCCATAACTGCGACGCGTCCGTACGAACCGGTAAAGTCACACTTCTCACAGCCTTTGCCGTTATGCAGCTTCTTCGGAGGTTCCGTATTCAACCGTTCAAAAAAGCGTAAATCAGCTTCGCTTAGATCATACTCATACTTACAGTGCGGGCAAACAAGCTTTACAAGTCTTTGCGCAACAACTGCAATAATAGACGAAGCAATGATGTACGGTTCAACGCCCATATCAATAAGACGCATATATGCAGCTGCAGCTGAATTAGTATGCAAGCTTGCAAGCACGAGATGGCCTGTGATAGCAGCACGTGCAGCTATGTCGGCAGTCTCGTTATCGCGAACCTCACCTATCATGATTTTATCCGGATCTTGACGCAATATCGCACGCAAACCAGTGGCAAAAGTAAGCCCTGCTTTTACGTTAACTTGTGTCTGGTTTACACCCGGGACAATCTTCTCGACAGGATCTTCAACGGTTAATATATTTGTATTTACTTCTGACAGTTCATTTAGAACGGAGTACAACGTTGTACTCTTACCTGAACCTGTCGGCCCAGTTACAAGAATCAAGCCATTCGGATTAGCCATAACTTTTCTAATTAACGCGGCATTAGTTTCGTTAGCCCCAAGTTCCTCCAACGGTACAATACCGCTTGTTTTGTTGTCGGGCATGAGACGAAGAACTATTTTTTCGCCGTATACAGTGGGCATAGATGCCGCACGCACATTTAACGTTCCGCCGTTTTCGAGATCGAATGAGAAACGTCCATCTTGAGGAACGCGCTTTTCGGCTATATCCATACCGGACATAATCTTCATTCTTGTTATAATACTCGAAAGCGTGGCCGTATTGATTTTTACAATCTCAACAAGCGAGCTGTCTATTCTGAAACGTATGCGAACGCTATCTTCCATTGGTTCAACATGCACGTCACTTGCGCGTTTGTTATGCGCCTGAGAAATCAAATTGTTTATAAAACGGACGACAGGCACAGAACCGACGCGGCTTTCGAGTTCATTAAAATCAACCGTCGCCAACTGCTCTGCTTCTTGTGCAAGGCTTGTCGACTGATTCAACGCACTCGCCATTACGTCCATATTATGCTTACGGTAATACTTATTTATAGCCGCCTGAATATCATCGCGGGTTGTGAGCACTGCTTCTACGTTTCTACCTGTAGATACGCCGATCGTATTCAAAACCTCATAATCAAGCGGGTCTGCTGTGGCTATGTATAGGCTGCGTCCTTGTAACCTGTACGGAAATACACTCTTTTCTCTTGCTACGTCCTCCGGTAAGCTATCAAGCAAAGCATCTGTTACCTGGAGCTTTGCGAGGTTTACCATAGGAATATTAAGCTTCTTCTGCAAAACTGCAAGCATCTGCTCTTCCGTTATAATCCCCAAATCAACCAAAATAAAACCAAGCTTTTTGCCGTTGGAGGTCTTTTGTACTTCAAGAGCGCTTGAAAGCTGCTGCGCTGTAATTATTTTACTCTCGACGAGCAAATCGCCCAATCTCATTTTTTCAGCCATCGTTAACCACCCTCCCCGACATTTACCTAGAACCCAGCGCCATATAAACTACAGTTTCAATACTGACGGAGGTTGAATTTTGATCTAAGTTTGAAACCCCAAAACTTTCCACCTTAAAGTTGCTACCAAAATTATCAATATCAGTCGCCAGTCTAAGCATATCGTTCATGGAACCTTCCAGCTGCATACGCGATGCCCGCTGATAAGACGCTAACGCCGAACCTTCGACAGTAATATTAGCAGAACCTGACGGAGTGACTTCACCGATGGCAAGGCTGCGAATGCGCAAGTTATCCTTCGCTGCAAGCTCAGTAAATGTATAGTGCGCGTCATATGACTGCGCCGGAGACGGCATTACAGATTCGTACTGCTTAAGCTTGCCTGATAGCTCATTGTATTTCTTTTCTTTCTCAGTAAGCTTGCTTCCCTGAGCCATTACGGCGTCGCGCTTCTCAGTCAGTACGCGAAGGTCATTTTTCATTGTTTTTACATTAGATATAAGCGGTCTGGCTAAGAAATAGAACGGTACCACCGCTACCAATAGCAATACTAAAATATAAACTAAAACTCTATCGCGATTACTCATTGGCACTCACCGCCTTCAGCTTACAGGAAATCGGGAACATAACTTCGTTATTGCCCGAAACATTGAACCCGCTGTAATTAACATATTCAAACAAGCCTGTATCCATCAAAGCCTTAGTATAATCAGCCGGCGGATTAGAGTCGTTTGTCTTACAGTTTATTGATATTACGCCACGGTTGAACGAAAACGAAAGAAGCGTTACATTAACCGGCTTTGAAACCAAAATCATCTGGAAAACGTTAGCATTGAAACCGATGTTCGATTTCAGATATGAATTGAGCTTTTCGTAATAAGCTATGTCAGCCTCTGTGTTAGCAATAAGCGCGGTAAGCTCTTCGTCTCTGGCTATGGCGTTAACAACGCCCTCGCTCAGAAGATACTCGTTGATTTCATCAATCTTGTTCTGTGTAATCACTTTGTTCGCGAAAAAGAACACAATAATGGATAAATTTATAACAAGAAAAGCCGCAAGAACCGACGCGCAAATTATTTCTATCTTAGTAAATTTGCGCTTTGTTTCATTGTGCAAAGCTAAAAACAGATTAATATCATTTTTATTCATAATCATCCCGCCCCCTTTTTATACAGCAGCGCTGATAGCGTAAATAAAGTGATTCAAGTTCAGGCTGCTTGCAAAGGCAAGCTTCAGATCCGAAATCAATGCCACATCAACGCTCACATTGTCCCGGATATAAGCCGCCAGCGATTCATCAGCCATAGCTCCGCTTAAATAAATGCGGTCAACCTGTGCGCCGGCGTATTTTATAGTCTGGAACTGAATGAGCTTGGAGATTTGATCCAACACCATAGTATTTACATTCTGCGTCTCTGACGAAAAGCCGAGAGCGCTTAGTTCGTCGCGCTCCCCCGAGACGACGCTTCTTGTAATTATGGCATTGGGGCGGTTAACAAGGTGCAACAGTGTCTGATGCTGTGTTGCATTCACGAGAATTATTCTTTCTTCTTTAACATACTTCTCAACAAAGTTCATTATGCTGTTCTGCGTTATGCTAAACATCACAGGCTTTTTGCCAAGAGATTTTAAAATCTCTGCGGTATCCTGAACGAGCTTACGCGGAGCCACGTACGTAATAACATGACAAACCTGCTTATTATCTTCGGTGAAGATGTTCGTTATTTTATAATCCATTATGTACTCGTCGGCCGATAAGTTCTGATAAACCTTAGCCTTAACCATTTCTAAGCGTTGATTAGGATCCTTTATATAAGGAAACACATATTCGTTTGATACTACGTGAAGTGATGAAAACGTTACCGCTACGTCCTTTGATTTAAAATCATTAAGCGCTTTAGTCAGGTATTGCACGAGCTTTTCCTTGTCCAGCTGATTGTCCTGAGACAGTATCATTTCAGTAACAAGCAACGAACGACTTCCCACACAGGAACGTTTGTCGCCTTTGCCGGTAAACTCAGCAACATAGATATTAGTATTGCTTACATCTACAGATATCATAATTTAGCCCCCCTCTTAGCCAATCTTCCCGTAGGAATTGAATATCGGCACCATAACGGAAACAAGCACGGTACCTATTATAATAGCCATTACGATAAGCAACGCCGGTTCAAGAATAGCCAGCAGGGCTTCGATAGCCGATTCCGTTTCAGATTCGTAGAAATCAGAAACAGAAAGAAGAATTGTGTCCAAACTACCGGATTCCTCGCCTATTTTGATCATGTTCGCAAGCATAGAGTCGAAGAATTTTATTTCGGTAATGGCGACGGACAGAGGTTGACCAACGCTAACGTCAGCGAGCAGTTTTTCAAACAGACTTTCTATGTAAGAATTTTGGATAACGTTACCGGACATGCGGATAGCATTCAAAAGTGACAGACCGCTGGAATACATTATTGCCAACGTGCTTGCGAATCTGGCCGAATAAATCTTGCTAATTAGTTTACCAATCTTAGGCGTGTAGAGAATTGTTTTATCCTTATAATATCGCACCTTAGGAAGCTTCATGAGCAAGTATATGCCAAATGCTGCGGCTCCAATGACAACAACATAAACGTACCAAAAGTTCACGAGCGAACTACTAAGCATCATCATAAACCGTGTAATCGGCGGCAGCTCACCATCGCCGAACACCTGGAAGATACTCGGAAGCACGAATGCAAACAGAATAACTATAACGCCGAGTGCGACTATAGCCAAAAGCTTGGGATATGTAGTTGCATTTTTTATTTTCGCTGCAATTTTTGCTTGTTTTTCGTAATACTTGGAGAGCTTGTCAGTCATGAGGTCGATGTTACCGCTTTCCTCGCCCGACTCTATCATGTTGATAAGTAAGGCCGGAAATGCTCCCTTGCTTTCACGCATAGCCGCCGAAAGCGGATTGCCGCCTCGGACTGACTCATACATATTAAGATATGTCCTCTTGAGCTTAGGGTTATCCGAGCTGGTACATAGAATATCAAGGCAGTTCGTAAGCGTAATACCGGATGCAAGCATGGTGCTAACTTTTCGACAAAAAATAACCACGTCCTTTGTCGTAAGCTTATATTTAGGACGTGAGCTACCGGCAACCTTTATTTCTCTGACACCCGTACAAAACAATGATTCGCCGTCCATCTTCTCGTAAAACTCAGAGATACTTGACGCGTCGATCGTACCCCTTACGATTTTTCCGTCGGCATTTCTAGCTACATAGCTGTATGTACCCAATCAATCCCCACCCCTAGACTCAATATGCACAAAACTTTCTTATAAAATTTCAATCCGATACATTATGTTAATAAACTTTTAATATTCTGTCAATATCTTTTATTGACATTTTCCAATCTTTTTACGAACTTTTTGAATCCCGATACGTACATAACTTTTTGAAAGTCCCTGTTTCCCAGGAAATATCCAGCTTTTTCCAAACAGAAAAACCTGTCTGACCAAGACAGGTTTTTTTATGTTTATACTATTTATCATGTCACTTTGTATTACATTACCTACGGAGCATCGACATCGCCGCCATTAACGCGAGCATTGATTGCCCTTCCGGCTTTTTATTTTCTACACATCTGTCGTCAATATCATAAACGCCGTCCACGTGTATGGACGCTTCCATATCCGGCTGAATATACGCCGAAGGTTGCGGCGGCGGAGCCGGATTAACATAGCCATATCCCGACCCGTTACCTGTACCATACGGTTCCTGTACCATTCTCAGTTCCGCCTGTATATTTTTAATTGTTGAAACAGTCATGTACGTATCTATTATGCTGTTCATCTTTTCGTGGCTCGTTTCGGGCATAAATAATTTTATCGCGTGTAAAAGCTGGACTTCTCTCGGGGGTTCGTTCTGCGTTTTCAGCTGGTGCGTCTGTACGGCATTCATTATGCGGCTTAGGTATTTATCCTGAAACATCGTACCTACCATTCCCATAATCTCTGACATGTCGTTCTGAAATGTTTTTTTATCCCGCATCATTTGAGTGATTTCATACATTACGTTACCGTCTTGCATAAACTGCCTCCTCCGATACTAATTTTTCTATATCAATTAATCCCCAGCCTTGCCTATTCTGCGGATAATTTAAGCTGATGCTGTGTTTTTTCAGCGACAGCTTTACATCGTCCGGCGTAAGGCGCGGATAGCGTTGCAGTAAAAGCGCTATGGCTCCCGTTATTATCGGCGTCGACATCGACGTCCCGCTGAGACTTAAATAATGTTGCGAAACAATTTCCAGTTCATCTTCATCTCGTGAGATCATATCAGACGACAGACACGAAACAATATGCGTACCCGGCGCAAGAACGTCCGGTTTTATAATGCACTCCGATGTAGGCCCGCGCCCCGAAAAGTTTTCCAGCTTGTTACCCCAAATCATAACCTGCTTTACATCGTCGGACGCCCCGACCGTTATTACCTTGCGGCTGATGCCCGGCGATGTTATTGAGCTTGTTTTGGGACCGTTGTTCCCAGCCGCTATGCACATTACAATACCGCTTTCCCATGCCGCTTCAACTGCCTTGACAAGCGGATCCCTGTTGCCTATGTCAGACGTCCCGATCGATAAATTTGCGACGCGTATGTTGTACTTCCCCTTGTTATCAATCATCCACTGCACACCGGCCAATACGTCGGCGGAACTGCCGCGTCCGTTTTCGTCCAGTATTTTTATACCGATAACGCTGCTCTCGGGCGCAATGCCCATGTATTTGCCGCCCGAACGATAACCGTTGCCCGCGGCGATACCCGCAACATGCGTGCCATGCCCATTATCATCATAAGCCTTCTCTTTGCCGTTGACGAAGTCCTTAAACGCGATAAGCCTATTGACCGGTCGTGTCAAATCGTCAACCGGCGATATCCCCGTATCAAGTATCGCCACGACAACCCCGCGCCCAGTAACTCCCTTCTCGCGAACCGAGTCGGCCTTCGTCGTCTTACGCGCGTTATCCATTTGCGCCGTTATATAAGTGTTTTTGTGAACGTAGTCTATTCCGTAACGCCCGATAAGGCTTTCCTCATATTCCTCCGGCACTTCTATTACAAACGAATTTATCATCGGAAGCCGGTATTTAACTGTGCCGATCCGCTCAAAGTAATCCTCACGCGCGGAATCATTAGTACATTCCACAATTAATTGCACCGTATTCAATTTACCAATTCCCTTCGTTCAGCAAATGTCTGAAAATAA
>CAZJLW010000115.1:0-2958 GCA_964546895.1 uncultured Eubacteriales bacterium
GAACGTGCAGCGCAAGCCATGAAAACCAAAGGCATACCGCTGACCGTTATCGCGGAATGCACCGGTTTTACTATTGCCGAGCTGGAAAAGCTATAACAATAAAACAAAAATATACGGAGGGATACACGTGCCTAATAGTAAAAGAAAAATCGGCGTGCTTACAAGCGGTGGCGATGCGCCGGGAATGAACGCCGCCATTCGCGCAGTTGTGCGCGCCGGGGTTTACAATAATTTGAAGATAGTCGGAATAAAAAGAGGCTTCGACGGGCTTTTGTCGGGGGATATCGAGGATTTGGATCCGCGGTCGGTCTCGGATACGATTCATAAAGGCGGTACGATACTTCTAACAGCTCGCTGCCCGGAAATGCTCGACCCGGCCGGACAGGAAAAAGCCGCGCAAATTTGCAAGGTGCTGGGAATCGACACGCTCGTCATAATCGGCGGGGACGGTTCGTTTCGCGGAGGGCTGGCGCTTAGCAAGCTCGGCGTGAATGTACTTGGAATACCTGCTACGATAGACTTGGATATGCCATGCACGGATTACACAATAGGCTTCGATACGGCCGTTAACACCGGAATGGAAGCCATCAATAAAATCCGCGATACATCAAGCTCGCACGAGCGTTGCAGCGTGGTAGAGGTAATGGGGCATAACGCGGGCTACATCGCACTGTGGTGCGGTGTCGTCGGCGGCTCGGAGGAAGTTTTGGTACCCGAGAACAGCAACGTCAACACGCAGTCCGTTATTCAGCAGATTATCGAGAACCGCGCGAAGGGCAAGACGCATAACCTCGTAATCGTCGCGGAGGGCGTCGGCGGCAGCGCTAAGCTTGCAAAGGAAATCGAAAGTATTACGGGCATCGAGTCGCGGGCGACTATTCTTGGGCATTTGCAGCGCGGCGGCTCACCTACGGCTGTCGATAGAATGCACGCTTCGATAATGGGCTATAACGCCATCCAGCTCATTCTGAACGGCACGAAAAACCGCGTACTGGTTTTCAAGGACGGCAAGCATACAGATATGGACTTGGTAGAGGCGATTAACTACAAAAAGTCTTACGACGACAGCCTATACAACATAGTTAAAATTCTTGCTATATAGGTGGCACACGAAAGGGGATGCACTAATGCGCAAAACAAAAATTTTGGCGACGCTTGGACCGGCAAGTAAGGAAAAGGAAATAATCGAGAAGCTGATAAAAGCCGGTATGGACGCGGCACGGATAAACTTTTCACACGGCACGTACGAGTCACACTCCGAGGTAATCGAGAACCTGAAAAGCGTCCGCGATAGCCTGCAAAAACCGATTCCGCTCATACTTGACACAAAAGGGCCTGAAATACGGATAAAGACGTTTTATAAGGATAGGATATATATTGAGCAGGGCAGCGAGTTCACACTGACGACGCTTGACGTTGAGGGCGACGAAACTCACGTGTCCGTCTCGTACAAGGATCTGCCGCGGGATTTGAAAGTCGACAGCCGCGTGTTGATCGACGACGGCCTGCTGGAATTCACCGTTAAGGAAATCACCGAGACGGATATTAATATGATAGCAGTCAACAGCGGTTTTTTGAGCAACCGCAAGGGTGTTAACGTTCCGGATGTTTACGTGAATCTCCCGTCGCTGACGGATACCGACATAAACGACCTAAAGTTCGGCATCGAAATGGGCTTTGATTACGTAGCGGCGTCATTTATAAGAAGCGCGTCGGACATACTAAAAATCCGCGACGTGCTGGAGGAAAGCGGCGGCGGCAATATCAAAATCATCGCAAAAATCGAAACGCGCGAGGGCGTAAAAAACATCGACAGTATTTTGGAAGTGGCGGACGGAATAATGGTAGCGCGCGGCGACTTGGGCGTCGAGATACCGCCGGAGGAAGTGCCGCTCGTCCAAAAAATGCTCATACGCAAATCGAACATCGCCGGGAAGCCCGTCATTACGGCTACGCAAATGCTTGAGTCTATGGTTAAGAACCCGCGCCCGACGCGAGCCGAGGCGAACGACGTAGCGAACGCTATTTTCGACGGTTCGGACGCGATAATGCTCTCCGGCGAGACGGCGAACGGAATGTATCCGGTCGAGAGTATAGCGATGATGGCGCGTATAGCACGCAAAACTGAGGATTCGATCGACTACTACACCGAAATAACCGGTCACCATAAAACTTTCATGACGAATATAACGAATGCGATAAGCTACGCGACGTGTACGACGGCTGCTGACTTGAAGGCGGCGTGTATCGTGCCTGTTACAGAGTCCGGTTTTACGGCGCGCACCGTTTCGAAGTTCCGCCCGTTCTGCCCGATACTTGCTGTTACGTCGAACAAATCGATTTGGCGGCAGCTTGGGCTTGTTTGGGGCTGTCTGCCCGCATATTCCGATAACGTGCGCGGGAACGACGAGGTATTCGATATCGCCGAAAAAGTCGCGCTCGAAACAGGGTTGGCGAAGGTCGGTGATGCGATCGTAACGCTTGCGGGCGTACCCGTCGGCATAGCCGGTACGACCAACACGATGAAGGTGCGCATAGTCGGCGACGTTCTCGTAAAGGGGCGCGGCATCGGCTCGAAGATGGTAGTCGGCAGCGCGAAGGTTATTAAGGTAATCGAGGAAGCCGACAAGTATTTCCAAAAAGGAGACATACTCGTAACGACTCGCACGACGGACAAAATGATGCCCTACATCAAAAAAGCCAGCGCGATAGTCGTAGGCTCGTGGGAGAACATCGACCAGAGTCATGCCGAAACAGTCGCCAAGGCACTGGACATTCCGCTTATCGTGTGCCAGCACATGGTAGTCGATTTAATACCGAATGAAAGCGCCATCACCGTTGACAGTATGAACGGCTTTGTATATAATGGTGCGAAAAATATATAGGAAATATTACTAAAAATCTAACGGAGGTTTTGCATATGGAAAAATGGGTTTGCAATGTTTGCGGTTACGTTTA
>CAZJLW010000115.1:3058-4669 GCA_964546895.1 uncultured Eubacteriales bacterium
TAACGGAGGTTTTGCATATGGAAAAATGGGTTTGCAATGTTTGCGGTTACGTTTACGATCCTACGGTCGGTGATCCGGACAGCGGTATAGCCGCCGGAACAGCGTTCGCTGATATCCCGGACGACTGGGTTTGCCCGCTCTGCGGCGTCGGTAAGGACGATTTCGAAAAGCAGTAGAACCTGTATTGAATTTAACCACGGATTTTCACGGATTGGCACGGATTAAAAGTGCTATGATTAATCCGTGTCAGTCCGTGGTTTTTATTAGGAGCGTATTATGAATGCCAGTGAGTTTATAAAGAATTGCAAGCGTCTCGTCGTCAAGGTCGGTACGACTACGCTTACATACCCTAACGGCTGCTTAAATTTGCAACGCATCGAGCAGCTCAGCCGGATTTTGACGGATTTGAAGAACCGCGAGAAGGAGATTATTCTCGTGACATCGGGGGCGATAGCCGTCGGCGCGGATAGACTTGCTCTGCCGGAGCGGCCGCGAGATATCAAGGGCAAGCAGGCGGCGTCCGCCGTTGGGCAAGCCGTTCTTATGCAGATTTATCAGAACTTCTTCATGACGTATAACCAGAAGGTCGCGCAGATTTTGCTGACGGGCGACGTATTCGAAAACGCCGTCCGCAAAACGAACGCGCAGAACACTTTCGCGACGCTTCTGTCGCTCGGCGTCATACCAATCGTCAACGCGAACGACTCCGTTTCTATTGAGGAGTTGGATTTCAGCGACAACGACACGCTGTCGGCGTTCGTCGCGTGTCTTGCCGAGAGCGACGCGCTCGTTATTTTGTCGGACATCGACGGGCTGTACGACAGCGACCCGAAGCTCAACCCCTCCGCGAAGCTTATCCCCGTCGTGTCGGAATACACGCCGGATATTATGGACATGGCCGGTGACACGGCCGGTAAGCTCGGCACGGGCGGCATGATTACAAAAATAAACGCGGCGAAGCTGGCTTCAGTCGGCGGCATCGATACGTTTATAGCGTCGGGCGCGAACCCCGGCGTGCTTAACGACATTGTCGAAGGAAACGCCGTCGGTACGCTGTTCCGGGCGGGCTGGTACAAGGGCGGCGCGGACAATGAGTGAAGCGAAAAAGCTACTGCGGCAGCGGTATCTCGCGCTTAGGAACGGTCTGACGCCGGAAGAACTGCACGAGCGGAGCTTGGCAATACAAAAAAAAATAATCGCTCTGCCCGAATACGAAAACGCGCAGAATATTTTTACGTACATTAACGCCGGTTCGGAAGTCGAAACGGCTTTTATTATTGAGGACGCGCTTGCGAGAAGTAAAACCGTCGCCGTACCCGTAATGATACGCGGCACGCGCGATATGGTGTTTGTGAAAATAAACGGCATCGGGCATTTGAAACCCGGGCGGTTCGGCATACGCGAGCCGGAGCTTGATTACTCGCTTGCCGCCGCGTCCGACGAGCGCACGCTTATAATTACGCCGGGCGTCACGTTTTGCGGTATGTACCGCATAGGCTACGGTGGCGGCTATTATGATGTGTACTTGTCGAAGAATAAGTATATGTCGGCGGTCGCGCCGGCTTTTGAATTGCAGCTTGCGCCTGAGCTGCCTAGGGAAGCGCATGACGT
>CAZJLW010000115.1:4769-6498 GCA_964546895.1 uncultured Eubacteriales bacterium
CGCCGGCTTTTGAATTGCAGCTTGCGCCTGAGCTGCCTAGGGAAGCGCATGACGTACGGTTGGATGTGGTTGTTACGGAGACGCGCATATTGGAGGGATAGCATATGGAATATTTGGAAACAATTGGGAGAAACGCAAAGCAAGCCGCAAAGGCCGCCGCGAAAATGTCCACGGACATAAAAAACAGCGTGCTGGCGATTTCGGCGAAGGCGTTGACTGATAACGCGGCGTACATTCTCGAGGAAAACGCGAAGGACATAATAAACGCTGAGGCCGCCGGAATAAAGCCCGCGCTTATTGATAGGCTGTCGTTAAACGAAAAGCGTATTGCGGGAATGGCGCAAGGGTTGACGGATGTTGCGGCGCTGCCGGATCCTGTCGGCGAGTTTTTTAATATGCGGACGTTCCCGAACGGGTTGACCGTCGGGCAGAAGCGTGTGCCGATGGGCGTAATCGGCATCATTTACGAATCCCGACCAAACGTCACGACGGACGCATTCGGGCTATGCCTTAAGGCGGGGTCGGCGGTTATTTTGCGCGGCGGCAAGGAGGCTATACGCTCGAACGCGGCAATAATCGCAGTAATCCGGCGCGTTCTCAGCGAAAATGGCTACGATGCGAACCTTGTTCAGCTTATCGACGACACAAGCCGCGAAATCACGACGCAGTTTATGCGGCTGAACAAATACGTGGACGTACTCATACCGCGCGGCGGCGGCGGGCTTATACAGTCCGTCATAGAAAACAGCACGATACCCGTAATAGAAACGGGCATCGGCAACTGCCACATATTCGTAGACGAGACGGCCGACTTGAAAAACGCCGTCGACATCATCATTAACGCAAAGACGCAGCGCCCGGGCGTTTGCAACGCCTGTGAGAAGGTGCTTATTCATAAAAAAGTCGCGGCGGAGTTCCTGCCTGTTATTTGCGAGGAGCTGCGCGCGCACGACGTGGAGATACGCGGCGACGAACATGTCACGGCGGCAGTGTCGTTCGCCGTACCCGCCGACGAAACCGACTGGTACACGGAATATTTGGATTACATCATCGGCATCAAGCTCGTGGACGGCGTCGACGAAGCTATTGCGCACATCGGGGAGTATTCATCGGGGCATTCGGAGGCAATACTTACGAATAGTTACGCGAATTCGCAGCAGTTTTTGAACGAGGTTGATTCTGCCGCTGTTTACGTGAACGCGTCGACGCGGTTTACAGACGGCATGGAATTCGGGTTGGGCGCGGAAATCGGAATAAGCACGCAAAAGCTCCATGCCCGGGGGCCGATGGGGTTGAAGGAATTAACATCGGCTAAATATATTATTTATGGAAACGGTCAGATACGCGGCTGATGCCGCGAAGGGAAGTGCAGTATGAACGATAACACAACGCGCCGTTTTGAAAGCCACTCGGCTGACGAAACCATGAGTATTGCGGAGGGGTTGGCGAAAACCGCGCAGCGCGGAGATATTTTTTGCCTGTCGGGTGAGCTTGGTGCGGGTAAAACCGTTTTCGCTAAAGGCTTCGCGCGCGGGCTGGCGATACGCGCCGACGTCACAAGCCCGACGTTTCTGCTTGTGAACGAGTACGAGGGAGGTCGGCTGGCGCTATATCATTTTGATTTGTACCGGCTCAACTCGCCGGAGGATATGTATGATTTGGGCTTCGAGGAATATTTTTTTGGCGATGGGGTTTGCTTAATCGAGTGGGCGGAACGCGTCGGGTCGCT
>CAZJLW010000115.1:6598-10942 GCA_964546895.1 uncultured Eubacteriales bacterium
TTGTGCCTTGGCAGTGCCAATAAAAAAATCGCGGAGGTTACGCGGTATTATTTCGACTACGCTTACGGTGTCGCCGCGGAGCTTGGCTGCGCCGGTATCGTCGTGCATCACGGGTTCGTGCCGAACACGTCGCACCCGTCAAGTTGGATTAAGCGTTCAATAGGATTCTGGAACGGTTTTTTCGACGCGCACGACGGCGATATTGGTATGTATATGGAGAATTTGTTGGAGACTTCGCCGGAGATACTGTCCGACGTAGTTGATGGCTGCGCGAATGCGCGGCTCGGAGTTAACCTCGATATCGGTCACGCGCATTTCATCGGAAACCTGCCCGTTACTGAGTGGGTAAAGCGGCTCGGTTCGCGCATCGCGTACGTTCATCTGCACCAGAACCACGGCGAAAAAGACGAGCATCTCGGGCTTCGCAAGGGCAATATGCCACTGCGCGATGTGCTTGACGCGCTGAACGAACACGCGCCCGGCGCGGTTTGGGCGCTGGAATGCGATTTGGAAGACATGGAGGAATCTGTATGCTTGCTGGGCGAGCTGGGGTATATAAAAGTATGAACATATTGGCACTGGATACGACGGGGACGACGGCTACAGTCGCGCTTGTCGGCGCGGAGTTCGCGGGCGATGCGGCTACTCTGCGCGTCATCGGCGAGCTGACCACGAATTACGATATCAAGCACTCGCGGATTCTCATGCCGCTTGTCGAGCGGCTGCTCGCCCTCGTCGAAACGGACATCGCCGCCGTCGATTATTTCGCTTGCGCGAGTGGTCCCGGCTCGTTTACGGGGCTGAGGATTTGCGCCGCGACGGTGAAGGCGCTCGCACATGCGGCCGGTAAGCCGGTTGTTGCTGTTCCTACTCTCGACGCGCTTGCATATAATGTATTCAACCCGCGCGGATTGGTCGTTCCGGTAATGGATGCGCGGCGCGGCGAGGTGTACACGGCCGTTTACGCTTACAAGGACGGCGAGCCGGAGCGGCTTACGGATTATATGGCTTGCCCGGTCGGCGAAATTCTCGACATCGCGCGCGGCTACGCCGAGCGGCTGGGGAAGGATGTCGTGTTCGCGGGCGACGGCGCGAGCGTCTACGCCGCAGAAATTACGGCGGCCGGGGCGGATGTCGCGCCCGCGGCGCACTGTCTGCAACGAGCGGCTTCCGTTGGATCGCTTGCGGCGGGGTATATCCGGCGCGGAATGGTCACGGACTACAACGGCTTCGAGCCGTTCTATATCAGAAAATCACAGGCGGAAAGAGAATATGACGGAAAAAACAATGAGTGACACGGACATAACGAGCAGCACGGACATAACTGACAGAATGGACATAAACGAAATCGAAATCGTACCGATGGACATTTCGTATTTGGATGAGGTGGCGGAAATCGAGGAGGACTCGTTTTCGCTGCCGTGGTCTAAAAAAGAGCTGGAACGCGAAATAACGACTAACAACCTGGGCATTTACATCGCGGCGCGGCACAAGGGGCATGTTGTCGGCTACGCCGGAATGTGGCATGTCGTGACGGAAGGGCATATCACGAACGTAGCCGTGAAGGAATCGTATCGGCGGTGCGGAGTCGGGACGAAGCTGGTGCTTGGGCTTGTACAAATCGCGCAGGAGCGTGAGATGATAGGCATTACGCTTGAGGTGCGCATAGGGAATTTGGGCGCGCAGCGGCTTTACACGAAGCACGGCTTCAAGCCCGAGGGCTTCCGGAAAAATTATTATTCGGATACGAACGAGGACGCCGTGATTATGTGGAAGTATCTTAGCTAGGGTGACAAAAGCCGCTTGCGAGCTTTTTCACCCGGGTATGAGACATCAAAAATGCCGGGCACCGGCATTTCGCCGAGCGATTCTCTCGGCGAAGCCCAAGAAGGGGGCTTTTGATGGTCGAATTTTTTTTATAGAGGTGATTATTTGCTGTATGAATTGAAGTACACGGAGCTGAAAAGCTTTGTCGCGCCCGAAAGCCTGAGCTTCAAAACGACGGCGGAACTCGAGGCCAACGACGGCATTATCGGGCAGAAGCGCGCGGAGGCATCGCTAGAGTTCGGTCTGAATATTAAGATGAAGGGCTACAACATATATGCGTGCGGCGCGCCCGGTACGGGCAAGACGACGTTTGCGCGGGCTTTCGCCGAGAAAAAGGCGGCGACTGAGCCGGTTCCGCCCGATTTGTGCTATATATATAATTTTGAGAATCCCAAGACTCCGAAAATCCTAAAGCTTCCGGCAGGCAGTGCGAAGCTTTTGAAAGAGGACATGGAGGAGCTTATTAACCGGTTGACGTACGAGCTACCGCGTCTTTTTTCGAGCAAGGAATTTGACTTGCAGAAGACGGAAATCGTGAAGGAGTACCAGGCTAAACGCGACGACTTGATAAAAGAAATGACGGAGGAAGCGCGCGCGCAGCAGTTCGGCGTGAAAACTACTAGTACGGGCATATACTTCATGCCGATCGTGGACGGTGAGGTAATAAACGAGGAGCAGTTCGAGTCGTTGTCACAGGAGCAGAAGGACGCGATCACCGTGAATTCCGAAGCGGTACAAAAACGCGCCGCCGACGTAATGCGGCAGATACGCGATTTCGAAAAGGTAACGCGCAGCGCCGTCGAGGAGCTGGAATACAGCTCGGCGCTGTTTACGGTCGGGCATCACATCAGCCTTATCATGCAGAAATACGAGGATAACGACGATGTTATCAGCTATTTGCTTGCCGTGAAAGAGGATATTTTGGAGAATCTGGAGGACTTCGACGCGGAGGAAGCGGAGGAGGACGAAGGTATTGCGGCGTATTTGCCGTGGGCCGGTAAAAAGAACACCGAAGAAGTGTTTACGAAATACAAGGTTAACGTCATCACCGACAACAGCAAGCTCACGGGTGCGCCGGTTATCGTGGATTTCAACCCGACGTATTCTAACCTCGTCGGCGAAATCGAATACGATAACGAGTTCGGCAACTTCTCGACCGACTTCATGAAAATTAAGCCCGGGCTACTGCACAAGGCGAACGGCGGGTATTTGATTTTGCAGGCGTCGGATATTTTCACGAGCATACATTCGTGGGAAACGATTCGCCGGTTTCTGCTGACGAACGAAATAATCACGGAGCCGCTGCGCGAGTTCAACACGGGTCTTGTCGTGTCCGGGATTAAGCCCGAACCCGTCAAGGCCGACGTCAAAATAATTATCCTCGGTACGCATTTCTATTACGAGTTGCTCTACGAATTTGACGACAGCTTCCAGAAGCTGTTCAAAATCCGCGCCGACTTCGATTACGAAATGGCGTACACGAACGAGAACGTCATGGAGCTTGCGCGGTTCGTGAAGCGGTTCGCGCAGACGGAGTTGAAAACCGAGTTCAGCGCCGGGGCGGTAGCCGCGATAATCGAATACGCGTCGCGTCTCGCCGAACGGCAGAACAAGCTGAGCGCGTGCTTTAATAAAATCGCGGAGATATTGGCGGAATCGTCAGCGTGGGCTTCTATGGAAGATAAAGAAGGGGAGGACGCGGGCGTTATCACGGAGGTTCATGTAAAGAAGGCAATTTCCGAGCGTGAGTACCGTCTCAATATGTACGAAGAGAAACTGTCTGAAATGATAGAAGACGGTCTTATCATGATAGACACGACAGGCAAAAAAACCGCGCAGATTAACGGGCTGGCCGTGCTTGACATGGGCGACTACGCTTTCGCAAAGCCGAGCCGCATTACGGCGACGACTTACGTCGGCAAGGCCGGTATTGTCAATATCGAGAAGGAAGCCGAAATGAGCGGCAACATTCACGATAAGGGCATTCAGGTTTTGACGGGCTATCTTGGGCAGAAGTACGCGCAGGAATTCCCCCTGTCCGTGTCGTGCCGCGTCTGCTTCGAACAGAACTACAGCGGCATCGACGGTGACAGCGCTTCCAGCACGGAGCTGTACGCGATTTTGTCGAGCATTGCGGATTTGCCGATTAATCAGGAAATCGCCGTCACCGGCAGTATTAATCAGCGCGGCGAGATTCAACCGATCGGCGGTGTTACGCTTAAGATTGAAGGGTTCTTCGATTTGTGTAAGGCGCGCGGGTTGACGGGGCGGCAGGGCGTTATTATACCGAGGCAAAACATTGTTGATCTTGTGCTGCGGGATGATGTTATTGAGGCTGTGAAGGATGGAGTTTTTCATATTTACGCCATAACGCATGTTGACGAGGGGATTGAGATTCTGACGGACACGCCCGCAGGCGAGCCGAACGAGAAGGGCAAGTACCCGGCGGATACAGTGCATGGACGGGTTTTTAAGAAGCTGAAGGATTTTTATAAGAAGGCGGTTACGGAGTAGGTA
>CAZJLW010000116.1:0-5324 GCA_964546895.1 uncultured Eubacteriales bacterium
GGCAGAAGGACATCGACGAAAACTGGTCGCTGTATGTACTCGACATGAAGAACCGCGGTATTGAAAAGTTTCTCGCGCTCCATAATAAATCCTTAAAACGATAAGGAGGTCGCTTGTGAACGTACCAACTAAAGACGCTGCTATTCGTCTCCTAGACGAAAGTTCGCATATGAACCCCGGCAAATGGGTAGACCACAGCCGTGTCGCAGCTCAGGCGGCTTCACTTATCGCGGCAGAAACACCCGGCATGGACGCAGATACTGCGTATGTTGTGGGGCTGTTGCATGACATAGGTCGGCGTTTTGGCGTGAGCAACATGAAGCACGTTACAGACGGTTATAATTTCCTAAACGGACTTGGTTACGCCGACGCCGCAAGAATTTGTTATTCACATTCGTTCCATACGCAGAACCATACGGAATATTTTGGTTCCAACGATTGCGATAGCGATGATTTTGTAAAACTGTGTGATTATTTACAGCACTGCGAATACGACGATTACGACCGCTTAATACAACTATGCGATGCGCTTGCACTGCCCGAGGGTTTATGTCTTATTGAAAAGCGCATGATTGACGTCGGATTGCGCCACGGCTTCCACGACTGTGCTGTTAACAAAATCAAAAAGATTTTCGAACTCAAACAGTATTTCGACGACAAGACCGGCAAAAATATTTATTCATTGCTTCCGGGCATCGTCGAAACGACATTCGGTTTCGCAATAAAGTATTAGGTACATAAATACAAAGAACCATACCACGCGAAACTAAGGGGTATGGTTCTTCTTTTTATGCTAATCTTTCCTGTCTTGCTCGTTAATACAAACGATAACCTGCTCATACATCTGTTTCGGGTTATTAGACTTCCGTATGTACGCCATATAGACCTCTCCAACTGCACGCGCGATAACATCCGGGCTTGGTTCGTTAGCCGTTTTTATCATGCAACCGCCTCCCCTGCCAATATATGCCTTTAGCAAGTCTTTGGTTATGCCGTCGCAATCCGCTTCATATACTTTTTCGGGAGCGTTTCGCGACATGCGGCGCATTTCCGGCTCATTACCGACCTAAGGATGCGATCAAATGAAAATGGCAATATATTCACGAAAATCAAAGCTGTCTGAATCAGGCGAAAGCATAACCAACCAAATAGAAATGTGCAAGGAATACGCGCAGACGCATTTCAGCGACTGCGAGTTCATCATATACGAGGACGAGGGTTTCTCAGGCGGCAACACCGACCGACCGAAATTCAAAAAGCTAATGAAGGACATCACAAAAAAAGAAATTAGCGTACTGATCTGCTATCGGCTCGACCGAATAAGCAGAAACGTTGCGGATTTCTCAAAAACTTTAGAGCAGCTCAACCAATACAAAGTAGGCTTCGTCTCAATACGCGAGCAGTTCGATACGACTACACCGATGGGCAGGGCGATGATGTACATCGCTTCCGTTTTCGCGCAGCTCGAGCGCGAAACAATCGCCGAGCGTGTGCGTGACAACATGCGAAAGCTAGCCATGACCGGGCGCTATCTCGGCAGCACGCCCCCCACCGGGTTTCGCTCAGAGACGATAACGTACGTTGATCCGCAAGGCGGCAAAAAGAAAATGCACAAGCTTGCACCGATCCCAGAAGAAATCGAATTCGTAAAGACCCTGTACAACAAGTTCGACGAGCTAGGCGGCGTAAGCGCAATCGAGACATGGCTTATGAAAAACGGAATAAAAAACAAAAACGACGCATACATCGGCACGGCCGCAATAAGAAAAATATTAACCAACCCCGTTTACGTCCGTGCCTCAGCCGCAGTTCACGATTACTTCATTTCAATCGGTGCGAATGTTATAAACTCACGCGAGGAATTTGACGGAATCCACGGAATGCTGCTATACGGCCGCCACGACCGAACAGGAAGCGTTTACAAGCCCTCCAACTGGACAGTAGTCCTAGCCGCGCACGAAGGCATAATTGACGCCGAGCGCTGGCTATCCGCTGCGCACCGGCTAGAAACAAACAGAGCCAAAGCCCCCCGCGCAGGTTCAAGCAGGGTCGCGCTGCTCACGTCAAAAATCCGCTGCGCGCACTGTGGCGGCACGATGGTCATAATATACGGCAACAGTAAAGAAATCCATTACTACAAATGCCGCAACAAAATAAAATCCCGAAAAACACTGTGCGACATTCCAAACTTAAACGGCGTCGAAACCGACGACCAAATTTTTAATTACATAAAAACCCTTCCCCGCGACATGAAAAAAGTCAGCGAGCTACTAACCGCACGCTACGCCAGCTTAGATACCGACGACGAAGCACTACTACATGACGAAGAAAAAACCACAAAAGAAATAAAAACAAAAGAAACCGAAATAAAAAACCTAACCCGGCGGCTTCGCGAGAACAGCGGCTCCGCGGCATCCAAATACATAATAACCGACATAGAAACGCTAGACGCCGAGCTTGACGCACTCCGTCAACACTTACACGAAATCTCAGCCAAAAAAACAACCGAACAGCCACCCACCGAAGCCGTGCCATCCTTCAACGAAGCACTAGACGCCCTACCCTTCGAAGACCAAAAAAAATACATCGACACCCTAATCGAAAAAATAATCTGGGACGGCACCGACCTGACCATATTTTTCAGGCAATAGTGTTTTAACACTACCATCTAACGCCGCGGCGGTAACTATCGACAAACTCAGAGTTAAAAAGATTATCATCGTTGACAAAGAACCCAATCCGTTCAAGAACGGCTTCTGGGATATCGACATTAAGTACGTTTTCGAATACAAGCTCACGTTCAGAGAAGCTGACGGCGAAGTTATTGCCAGTGTACGGGCAAACAGCATCTTCAACAAGCGCGTCACGCTTTTCGGTTCGATCGGCAGTGATCTGGTTATCGGTACGGATTTATTCGATCATTTCGGAGACAGCACTACGCTTGACGCCGAGCCTTTCGTTCTGGTTGAGGCTAAAGCTGTTGCGCTTGCCGCAGAGCTTCGTTTCCAACGCTGCATCACGTCTCCGGCAGGCGAGGATTTCCCGCCGCAGCCGAACAGAGTCGATGTTACGATCGGTCTTTTCACGATTATCAAGCTTTACAGAATCGTTAACCTTACGGTAGAGTCCAGAGGCTTCTGCATTCCGGACGAGTGCGAGGAAATCTCTCCGCTTAGCCCGTGCGAATTCTTCGAGAGACTTGATTTCCCGATGGATATTTTCGCTCCTCCGCAGAGACCGGAATTTTTGGCCGGTATCAGCAACAACATTCCGAGAAAGCATAAGGAAAATGGCGGTCACTGCTGCGCGGAATAATTTCCGCAGTGTAATGTGTGCTGATAAGTCCATGACCGCACTTATTTCCGGCAACGCCGATATCGCCTTGTTAGGTACAGAAGCCGGTATCTATGTCTACAACGAGGGCAAAACAAATTACGCTCAGCCTTTCGCGCAGCTCACCCAGCGCGCCGGCAACTTTCTCGTATCAAGAACCGACGATAAAAATTTCAAATGGACCGATGTTAAAGGAAAAGAGATAATCGGCGGGCGCGTCGGCGGAATGCCTCAGATGATTTTGGAATACGTTATTAAAAAGAACGGGCTTGTCATAGGAAAAGACGTTAAGATGATCACGAATCTGCAGTTCGAGTCCACAGCGGGCGCGTTCGCAGGGGGCGTCGGCAACTTTACAGCCGAGTTCGACCCGACAGCTTTTGGGCTGGAAAAAGCCAAGCAAGGCTACGTCGTAGCATCACTCGGCTTGGACAGCGGTAAAATACCTTACACCGTATATATGGCACAGAAAGACTATATCAAGAAGAACCCCCAAATAATCCAGAGCTTTACAAACGCCATTTATAAAGGCCAACTATTCGTTAGCAAAAATTCCTCCAAGGATATCGCAGCCGTCGTCGCCCCCTACTTTAAAGAATTCGACTTGGAATCGCTTGAAAAAATGATCGACCGCTATAAAAAACAGGACACCTGGACAGCCGAGCCGACTTTTACCGAGGAAGGCTTCACGCTCATACAGGACATCATGCAAGATGGCGGGCAGCTCGAAAAACGCGTTCCGTTTAAGGAATTCGTGAACAACGATTTCGCGAAAGAATCTATAAAGAACATTAAAAAGTAACCAACAGTCCCGGAGGATCTTCCGTTTATATAGAAGCATACACCGGAGTATGCATTATCCCGCACGGGCGCGCGTAACATCCGGTTACGCGTACCCAGCGCGGGTCGTATTATTTCACATACCTGTGAATCCCCTCAAAAATCAGCCCCGCAATAAACCACACCGGCGCGTAATCTAGCCTGATTATCCCCTTGATGTTATACTTGCTGCCGCTGTAATCCCACGGGCAAACGTGAATGCGTTTGAGCGCCCCGCCTATGAGGTACTCCACCGAAAAAATGCACACCACATAAACAACACCGCGCATATACAGCGGCATAAACCAAAGCGCGTCACTGACCGGCTCCAGAAAAACCGCAATGCCGTATATAAAAAACATCCATATGGACGTCCGAGAAATCAGCCTGTAATCCTTCTTAAGCAGCGAGCAAAGCCCCGTCCAGAACACTTCCATGAGAATACCGAGCGCGCCGTACATAAAAAATCTTATAAACACATGTACCCTCCTTTTGCGTTTCGCAAGCTTATTATTCGCAGTTAGTATGAAAAATAAAAATGAATTTGCAAAAAAATGAATTTATGCTATAATATTTCACGTTGGAAAAATTTTAGAGCAAGGGGGGTTGTTTCATGAAGCACATCAAAACGATTAACAGCAAGCTGTTTCAACACACAGCAGAAAAAGGCGGCTGCGGCGAGTGCCAGACGTCATGCCAGTCGGCTTGCAAAACGTCATGCACGGTCGCAAACCAATCTTGCGAGAAAAACAAATAACAGCTGCGCAAATAAGCTACAGCAACTTCCGGCGGTTCGGAATAGCTGTAGCTTTTTAACGTGCGGCTGAGAATGAAGTTGAAAGGATTATAACAATGATACACAAATACACGTTAAACGGATTAAATATAGTAATCGACATCAACAGCGGCGCGGTGCATGTCGTGGACGACACGGCGTTTGCGGTGCTTGACGCCATCGGCGCAGACGCGAATGCCCTCCCCGAAAACGACGACGACATAATAAACCGACTAAAATCCGCCGGAACAAACGCCACTACGAACGAAATATCGGAAGCAATCACCGAACTGCGTACGCTCCAAAAATCCGGGATGCTGTTCACACCCGATACATACGGCGTAGCCGCCGCGGAAGAAAAAGGCGAGCCGGTCGTGAAAGCGCTGTGCCTTCACAT
>CAZJLW010000116.1:5424-10932 GCA_964546895.1 uncultured Eubacteriales bacterium
AAGCATAACAAGCACTTCCGTTTTACTCTGACGACGAACGGCTTACTCCTTAACGACGAAATCGAAGCATTCGTCAACAAGCACATGGACAACGTAGTGCTTAGCATAGACGGCCGCAAGGAAGTCAACGACAAAATGCGGACAAAGCATGACGGCTCAGGCTCGTACGACGCGATTATCCCCGCCTTCAAAAGAATCGCCGAGTCACGCGGGCAAACGAATTATTACGTGCGCGGCACATATACGCACGAGAATCTTGATTTCTACAACGACGTCGTTCATCTCGCCGACTTGGGCTTCAAGCACATTTCCGTCGAGCCGGTTGTCGCGGGAGCCGACGAGTATTATTCAATCAAACCTGAAGATACCGCTAAAATTTGCGAGCAGTACGAACGGCTTGCTACCGAGCTTATCGAGCGCCGTAAAGACGGTCGGGATTTCAACTTTTTCCATTTTAACATTGACCTTACGGGTGGCCCCTGCGTCATAAAGCGCATCAAGGGCTGCGGCGCGGGTACGGAATATCTGGCCGTTACGCCCGAGGGCGATTTGTACCCGTGTCACCAATTTGTGGGTATGTTAGAGTTCAAAATGGGAAATGTAATAGAAGGTGTGACGAATACAAAAACCCGCGGCGAATTCGCAAAGTGCAAAGTATACGCGAAGAAGGCGTGCGACAGCTGCTTCGCAAAGTTTTATTGCAGCGGAGGGTGCGCTGCGAACGCTTACAAGTTCCACAACGACGTACTCGCACAGTACGAAATCGGCTGCGAGCTGCAAAAAAAGCGCATCGAATGCGCTATCATGCTGAAAGCCGCCGAATTGTAAATTTTAGGGAAAAATGCGAGAATTGTATTGACGGTTATTTATAAAGTTTATATACTTATAAAAAACTTATTGGAGGGTTAACAGGATGAAGGGCAGCAGCAGTAAACTAATCTTGGTACTGATAGTATTAGCGGCTATATGTTTTAGCGTGTTATCATATATTGGTATCGGCAGCACGCACTTTCTCGGTGTTGGGGGCATTAGACAGGGCTTGGATTTGAAGGGCGGCGTATCAATAACGTACGAAGCCGAAAAGATCGGCGTAACCCCGGCCGAAATGGACTCGGCTATATCTCTTATCAGACGCAGGCTCGACCGTAAAAACTATACGGAAGCCGAAGTTGCTAAACAGGGCGACAACCGTATCCGCGTAGAAATACCCGGCGTAGAAAACGCCGAGCAAGCCGTATCCGAAATCGGCAAGACAGCACTGCTTACATTTAAAGATGAAGCCGGAAACGTTATTTTGACCGGCGCAGACGTAAAAACCGCGACGAAGCAGGTACGTTCCTCACAGGGTGCGCCGACCGATATCGTCGTAGCGCTTGAGTTCTCCGACAACGGTAAAGCTCTTTTCGAAAAAGCCACAGGCGAGAACATCGGCAAAAAGATAATAATAAGCCTTGACGAAGACCTTGTAAGCGAACCGTCCGTCAACGAAAAAATAACAGGCGGCAACGCCGAAATAAGAGGCAACTTCACAGCAGCTACAGCGGAAGAACTCGCCACACAAATCCGTGAAGGTTCGCTTCCGTTTAAGCTCACCGTTATGTCGGTCGACACAGTCGGCGCAACACTCGGTGTTAACGCACTCAACACGAGCGCCGTAGCAGGTGTTATCGGTGCGGTTCTTGTATTTATTTTTATGGCCATAGCGTACAAGCTCTTGGGCTTTGCCGCTGATTTGGCGCTTGTTCTGTACGTATCGCTGCTTATCGTTATTGTCAGCGTTACGAAAATCACGCTTACCCTCCCCGGTATCGCCGGTATCATCCTGTCAATAGGTATGGCCGTCGACGCCAACGTAGTTATCTTTGAACGTATTAAGGAAGAACTGCGCAGCGGCAGAAACATCCGCTCCTCCGTAGATGCCGGTTTCAAACGCGCTTTCCCAGCTATCTTAGACAGTAACGTCACTACGCTTATTTCGGCTGTCGTGCTGTTCTGGCTTGGGACAGGCCCCATCAAGGGCTTCGCGCAGACGCTGTCGATTGGTATTTTGCTGTCCATGTTCACGGCTTTGTTCATCACAAGGCAGATCGTAACCAATCTTGTCGGCGCCGGTATCGGCAACAATAAACTGTACGGGGGTGTTGAACAATGAACCTGAAAAAGTTAAACATTATTGACAATAAAAACAAATGTTTTATATTTTCGAGCGTAATCATACTTATCGGTATACTGTTTATCATTATTAACTCAGTTTCCGGACGCGGCGCATTTAATTACGACGTTGTTTTCTCAGGCGGTACAGCGTTCCAAGTTGATTTGAAGCAGGATTTCAACAACAACGACATCGCAGAAATCGTAACAAATGTCACCAGTCAGACTGCTCCGCAGATTCAGCGCATAGTCGGCACTAATCAGGTACTTATCAAAATCAAATCCATCGATTCCGAGATGAGAGCAAGCCTTATCGGCGAGTTCGCGCTCAAATACGGCATTACGAAGGACGACATCAGCTACCAAGACGTAAGCGCCACCGTCAGTAACGAAATGCAGCGTACCGCGTTGTTAGCTATAGCAGTGTCCTGTATCGCTATGCTGATTTACGTATCGATTCGGTTTAAGGATTTTAGAATCGGCTCCAGTGCTATTTTGGCGCTGTTGCACGATGCGCTTATAATAATTTCGGCATACGCAATTCTGCGTATTCCGCTTAACTACTCATTCATCGCGGCTGTGTTAACGATACTCGGTTATTCGATTAACTCTACGATCGTCATGTTCGACCGCGTAAGAGAGAACCGTAACAAAAATAGACGCATGGGCAGCAAAGAGCTGGTCGATATGAGTGTTAACCAGACGTTAAGACGTTCGATATTCACGTCGCTGACGTCGCTGCTTTCTATCATCTGCTTGTATGCAATGGGCGTTCCTTCGATTAAGGAATTCTCCCTGCCGATTATTATCGGTATCGTTTTCGGTGCGTACTCGTCGGTATTCTTGGCCGGATCGTTCTGGTACATTCTGACCGAAGGTTCCGGTAAATAAAAATCTATGGCTAAATGGTTAATCAAAAAAGCTCAAGCCGACATTAAGCTAATGACCGAGATTCTAAAAATAAGCCCCGTGACGGCGCAGGTACTCGCCAACCGGGGCATAAATACAAGAAACAAGGCCGTTACGTACTTAAAGCCGGACTTGCGACATATGAAGAACCCACTCCAAAATCCCTCATTGGAAAATTCTCAACAGAATCCATTTCATATGAGGGATTTTGAACGTGCATGTGAAATAATTTCGTCTAGTATAATGACACGGGACAAAATTGTGATATATGGCGACTACGATGTCGACGGCGTTATGAGTACCGTAATTTTATACAAGACGCTGAAAAACCTCGGTGCTGATGTGTCATACTATATTCCTGACCGCGAAAGCGAAGGCTACGGGCTTAATATCGGCGCTGTGCGCAGTCTTAAGGAATGCGAAACTGACTTGATTGTCACGTGCGACAACGGTATTTCGGCGCTCGAAGAGGTGCTGGAGGTTCTGAGGCTTGGCATGAAGATTGTCGTAATCGACCACCACGAGCCGGGTTTTCTGGAAACGGAGTCGTCCGAAAAGCTCGACATCATACCCGAAGCCCACGCTGTCGTCGACCCGAAGCAAAAAAGCTGCCCCTACCCTTTTAAGCAGCTATGCGCCGCGGGGTTATGCTACAAGCTTTCAAAATATCTGCACGCTTATAATAATGTGCCGTTTAAGCAGGAATACGAATTTCTTGTGCTTGCGTCTATCGCAACTGTGTGCGATGTAGTGGATTTGCTCGATGAGAACCGCGTTATCGTGAAGTACGGCTTGGAAGCGATAAACACTAAGAAGGATATTAACCTTGGGCTGGCGCGGCTAATTGAAAAAAGAGGTTATAAGGACAAGCGGCTGACGGATTTCGAATGGGGTTACATTATAGGGCCATGCATTAACGCTACCGGGCGGCTGGAACGTGCTACGCTTGCCGTCGAGTTGTTTACGTCTACTAATGATGCCGAATGTGTCGCGCTTGCCGAAAAGCTATGCGTTTTGAATGACGAGCGGAAATACATGACGCAGAAGGCGTACGAGAACGCCGCCAAAACTCTGTCGGAAGGCGATAACAAAGATGTTATAAAGGTTATCTATGACGGGGACATTCATGAAAGCATCGCGGGTATCGTGGCGGGACGAATTAAGGACGCAGTTTACCGGCCGACTGTCGTAATAACTCGCGGCGAACAGATGGCAAAGGGTTCGGCGCGCTCGATTGAAGGTTACAACATATTCGAGGCGTTGCTTAGAAACAAGGATTTGCTGGAGCGCTTCGGCGGTCACGAAATGGCGGCCGGTTTGTCGATATTAGAAGAAAATATTGAGTTACTTCGGCGGCGGCTGAACGAGCAGTGCATATTAAGCCCCGACGACCTCGAACAGAAAATTCGTATCGATATGGAGCTTGATTTAAACGATGTTACATACGCTTTGGCGGAGGAGTTAAAAACGCTTGCACCGTTCGGCAAGGGAAACCGCGAGCCGGTTTTTGGTACGCGGGGCTTAACCGTCGAACAGATACGTATGATAGATGAGAAATCTACGATGATATTTACGTTCCGGCAAAACGATTCACTAACGATACGCGGCGTATGCTTCGGGCTTAACGACAAGTTCAAGCAAGCAATCGAAGCCGCCTACGACAGCTACACCGCCGAAAAAATACTACACGGTATTTTACGCAGCGTTGACCTAGCGCTTGATGTTGTTTACACAATAGATATCAACGAGTATAATGGAAACGTGTCCGTACAGTTAAGAATAAAGGATTTTCGGCTCTCAATATGTTCGGCACTAAACACTTCAAATCTTTAATCGGTTTAGTGCCGAACATTTTCCTTGATTTGTGAAACACGAAAATGTTTCCGTTTTTGGAAACATTTTCGCCGCACATGACTATAAAAATGGAGTGATACTATGGATTTCAAAGAGATTATTAGGAGTATCCCCGACTTCCCGCAAAAGGGCATATTGTTCAGGGATATAACGACGGTTCTACACGACCCGGACGCAATACAAGCCGCGATCGGCGAGGTAATCAGCTTGATCGGCGATACGCAGTTCGACTTCGTCGTAGGTCCCGAATCGCGCGGGTTTATTTTCGGTATGCCCGTCGCCGTCAATATGAAGAAGGGGTTCATCCCCATCAGAAAAGCAGGCAAGCTCCCCGCCGAGGTTTATAAAAAAACGTACGACCTCGAATACGGTACCGCTACTATCGAAATGCACAAGGACGCCTTGAAGCCCGGGCAGCGCGTCGTTATTATCGATGATTTGCTTGCGACAGGCGGGACATGCAAGGCTATCTGTGAGTTGATCGAAGAAACCGGCGCGGAAATCGCGGCTATGATTTTCTTCATTGAGCTGGAAGGGTTGAACGGCCGCGAGCTGTTCGAGGGGTATAATGTTCATTCGGTAGTTAAATATTAA
>CAZJLW010000117.1:0-6921 GCA_964546895.1 uncultured Eubacteriales bacterium
CCAATGCGTACGTCAATAATTTTTCTTCCTGATAATTACCCCCCTTTTTCAATTAAAATCCCCATGTTTTACGCCAGCCCTTCATATGATATATTTTTTACACAACAACAATCAACAGTAACCGACAAAAGGGAGGAATAGATATGAACAGGCGTTTATTTACGAGGAAGGGCTTAGCGTCAGTGGCGGCGATTGCTCTAGCTGCTACACTTATAACGCAAACAGCAGCGGGGGCAGCGGTCACCACGGCGGCAAGGCTCCCTGCAACCGACTACAGCAAGCTCGACACGAGCAAAAAACTTACGATAAACGAGTTTCAGTGGGGCTCGAGGGACGCGGATAAGGACGACCTCATTGTAAAAATGTTGAACCAGAAGTTTAACGTTGATTTCAAAATAAACCGGGTGTTGTCGGCGGAATATCAGTCGGCCGTAAATTTGCGTATCGCGGCCAATGACTACCCAGATATTTTCAGAATCAAGGCCAACAGTCCGACGTACGGCGTGTTGTACGAGGACGACCGTTTGGTCAACATGAGTACGTACATCGACAAGTACAATCTCAACAACTTGAAAAATTATATCAATGAAAAAGAGGGCATTGACGCCTTCAAAGAGGACGACGGCTATTACAGAATGCCGACGTTCAAGGAGACGGGGTTAAGCGCGTTCATTATGAGGCAGGATTGGCTGGACAAGTACAAGGCCGCCACGTCGAAGGGTATGCCCGAAACGTATTCGGATTTCAGAAGCTACCTTAAATATGTAAAGGACAACAAGCTCGGAGGTGTGGACACCGTACCGCTTACGACGTACTGGACCAGCACAAGCGGATTTCTAGAAAACTTAGGCGACGGATTTTTTGAGGAGCCCGGCTGGGCGAAGGTTAACGGCGAGTGGACGGCGCGTTACATGACCGACGGCTTCAAAAAAATGTGCGCGTACTATAACCAGCTGTACTCCGAGGGCTTGTTGGACAAGGAAGTGTTCACGCTCAACGAAACGAACGCCCAGTCCAAAATGATAAGCGGACGCGTAGGCATGTACGTTACGCTTAAGGGCAGATATGCAAACATCGTAAGCACCGCCAAGGATTTGAAGCTGACGCTTATGATGACGCCTTTAAAGGGTACGAAAGGAATACCGGTCAGAACGGTTGAACCGTCGCTTACGGATCCCGTACTCGTCACGAAAAAGGATAACAACGAAAACCGTATCTCAAGGATTATGGCGCTGGTGGATTATCTGCACGACGAAAAAATGATTAACGAAACGCTGATAATCGGCTTCGAGGGCGTGACGTACAAAAAAGCCGCCGACGGCAAAATAACGTACATCACTCCGGCGTTTACAAGGGATTTCGGCGCGAACGGGCATCTTCTGTCGGGGCTTACGGACTACAGTCTAATCACGCTGTACGATCCCGACCCTGCTATCGGCGAGCTGTATACGACGTCGATGAAGTACGCCCGCTACGATGTCGCCGACAACTATTTCCACCCTGTGCTGACCGAGTACAACAACCAGCTCACGATTTTGAAAAACGATTGGTTCGCGAAGTTCGTCACGGGCGCTAAATCCATTACGAACGAGAAGGACTATCAGGATTATGTGGCTGAAATGAAGAAAAACGGTTATGATAAGGTGCAAAAGGTTATTTCAGATTATTTGAACAAGAAAGCGAAATAATTTATGTCCGTCAAGTCATACCGTACAAGGCTGTTTATAATATATGCCGTCTCGCTGCTGGCGTTTATGGTCGTACTGGCCTGCGCCAGCGGCTTTTTGTCATTCGGCATAATGCGCAGCGCCGTAAAGGAATTTAATACGAACGAGCAGTCATTCGCGCTGGACTCGGTCTATATTATCCAGAACGAGCTGAAATCCAAGCTCGCGTTCTATTCCAAAAGCAAAGACTTCCGCGAAAAAACGGCACGCTTCTCCGAAAACCCGACGCCGCAAAACGTAGACGAATTATATTCGTACTTCCGCACGCTTATTTATCCCGACGATAATATCGACTCGATGTACTATTTCAACGGCGGCATGTACGCCGCCGTGTCGATACCGCTGTCGTCGACGAATATTCGCTACCTGCAAGACGGCGTTTGGGACGAGGACAGCGTGCGCGCCGCGATTTCAAACGCGCAAGGCGCGCAAAGGCGCGTCGCCGCCGACGGGATTATTATTCACAAAATACGCAGCGGCGAATTTTTTGCGTGCGTGCTGAAAATTGCGCATATCACACGCGGCAATGAAGCCGTGACTTCCGCCGGGAGTCCGGCGCGTGTGAGCGTACTGCTTGCGCTGTGGCTTGCCGCCGTGTACGGCGTGTTCCTGCTCGGCGCGTGGCTCGCGTCGAAGAAAATCCTCTCGCCGCTCTACGAATTCAACAGAATCTTGGAGGGTGTGTCCGACTTCGAAACGGAAACGGCAATCAATGGCTACCTCCTGCTCTACCGTAAAAAATCCGGACTGCACGCGAATCTCTTTATTTATTTCAGCTCGTCGTTTCTGGCGGTCATAATAGTTATCGCATCGTTCTACGCGGCGTATCGGCCGCTCATACGCGAGAACATAATGCGCGGGTATTATGGGCTTGCCAATCAGGCCAAAAGCAATCTGAACAACACGTTGGCGACGTACACGGAGTTCGCAAAATATTTATCGCTGGACGCGGACATACAGGAAGCTAGCCTCGATCCGGTGGCGAGCGACGACACATTCGCTCGGCTGCTGTTCGACAAGGGCGTGCTAAACCGTTACATGCGCTACATCGCGATATGGAATCCGGACGGGCGCATAATGTTCAGCAGCTCGCCGGAATACGATACCGAGCCGCCGGATTTGAAGGCGATGCGCGCGATAAACGGCGCGCTCATAAAAAAATCTTCCGCTGACGGCGATAACGGCATCGTTATCCAAAGTCAGATACGGTACTTGCCGCGCTCGCGCTCGGCGCAAAACCTCTACAAGCTGCTCGGCACAATCGAAATACACGTAGACAACGCCGTTTTCGAGAAGCAGAAGCTGCTGAACTACGGCGTGAAGCTGTTCTCGTATTTGCTGGACGAAAACGGCGCACCGATTATCCGTACCGACAACGGCGCGGTCGGCGACGACGTTATCGAGCGGCTCATGACCGACGCCGCGTACACGTCCGCGGACGAGCCGTTTCTCACGGTGGACATCGGCGGCGAGACCTTTCTGCTGCTAAAAAGCGTCGCACAGGAGAACCGCCACACTACGATGACGCTAATCCGTCTCGAAAGCATTTACAAAAACGAGCTGGCGGTGCTGGCGTACTTCGGACTGCTGGCCGTCGTCATGCTTATCATCGTGTTCATGCTTTCGGAGGGGCTGGGCAACAAAATGCTAGGCTACATCACGCGTATGCAGCTGTACATGCTCTCGGGGTGCAAAAATTACACCGCGGATGAAAGCATCCTAAGCGGCGAAACCGCCAACGAGTTCACGACGCTTGCCGAGACGTTCCGGCATTTGCTAAACCGCCTGCAAATCATCTCGAAGGACAACCTCGAGCTGGAAAAGAAGCGGCAGCGGGCGTATCTGGTATCGCTGCAAGCGCAAATAAAACCGCATTTTTTGCATAACATAATAGCATCCACGGTGCTGCTGCTAAAGGGTAGCGGCAACGAAAAGGCCGCCAAAATGCTGGCCGCGACGGGTAAGCTGTTCCGGTTCGGGCTGTTCGACTCCGACGAGGAGACTACCGTCCTGAACGAGCTGAACCACGTCGAAAGCTACCTGACGTTGCAAAAAATACGGCTGGAACACACACTCGAATACAAAATTTTATGCGACACGACGCTTCACGGCTGCAAGCTTCCAAAATTCATTTTGCAGCCGATAGCGGAGAACGCAATCGAACACGGCAAGAAAAACGACGGCAGTGTACTGCGGATAACGGTATGCGTCGTACGGGACGACGGCGCGCTCATAATAACGATAACGGACAACGGAAACGGCATACCGCCGGAGCGTCTCGACGAGCTGAACGCCGGACTGGCGCGCGACGTCAACCTGAAGCACTACGGCCTAACGAACGTGAACACGCGTATGAAGCTGATTTACGGCGAGAGCGCGGGGTTATCAATCGCGAACGAGCCGGACGGAGGCGTCGTGGTGACGTATAGGCTGCCGGTTTGATCCGGTCTGACGGCGGCGGGAGGGATTACATGCAGAAGAACAACGCAGCTTATACCGTACTCATAGCAGACGATGAGAAGGACATACGCGAGGGACTTATTCACGCGCTGGACTGGGACGCGGCGGGGTTTCGGCTTGTAAGCTTTGCCGCGGACGGCGCGCAGGCGCTCGAGCTGTTTTCGGCAAGCCCGACGGACGCCGCGGTACTCGATATCAAAATGCCGTTCATGTCGGGGCTGGACGTGCTGGCCGCCATGAAGCGCATCTCTCCCGAGACGGAAATAATACTGCTGACGGCGTTCGACGATTTCGAGTTCGCGAAGCAGGGGTTGAAGATGGGCGCGTTCGATTATATACTGAAAATGAACGTGCTGGACGAGCTGCCCGAAGCCGTAGGCCGCCTGAAAACAAAGCTAGACGCGAGCCGCCGCAAGCAAACCGAACATAACAACCTGCTCAACTCTAACAACAACAAAATGTTCGCGGAATTTCTTAATGGAACGGCGGAGGAGTTCGACACGTCCGGCGACGGTTATTACTACATCGTGGCCGTGACACCCGCAAGCGAAGCTTACGGAGAGTTCGGCGATTTCAAAAGCAGGACGCCGTTTCTCATGGGGACGAAGCGCGGGAACAAGGTTTTCATTTTCAAAAGTGACCGAGCCGATACGGACGCGGCGGGCGAGCTGACGCGCTATATGCGGCGAATGTGCGGGGACGGCGAGAGATACGCCGTCGGGTTCGGCAGCGTGCGCAGCGGTATAAAAAACATACCCGCCTGTTACCGTGAAGCGATGAAGGCGCTGGATTATGCGCGGTATCATGGGGAGTACGGGGAGTTTTATTTTGATAGGCTGACGGCGCAGCCGGGGGCGGCGCAGGTGAACGCAGCTCCGCCCCCGGAGTTCAACATCCTCGCGCTAAACGCGGAGAAACTCCGCGAAGCCGCCCAGTCGCTGCTAGAATACTACATGCACGACGCGGCAAGCACGGTACGCGACTACAGGCTGCACCTACTGGAGCTGCTATTTCGCATGAAAAAGGCTGGGACGGTAAGCTTCGCCGATGTTAACATCATAGTCGAGCGCATTAACGGCATTGACTCGATGCCGGAGCTGAACGAATACTACATCGCCGCCGTCACGGAGGGCATAAAAAACGCCGAGCTAATCAAAAGCCCGACGTCGAACGACATTATGGCGATAAAAAAATACGTGGACGAACACTACAACGAGGACGTGAACATGGAGGAGCTTGCGCGGAGGATATTTTTAAGCCCGCAGTATTTTTCGAAGAAGTTCAAAGAATGCGTCGGCGTGAATTTCAGCGACTACGTAATCGAAAGACGAATCGAATGCGCGTGTCAGATGCTTGTTTCGACGAAGCTGCGGGTTTACGAAATAGGCGAGAAGGTAGGCTATCGCGACCATAAATATTTCGAGCGGCTGTTTTCGTCGAAAATAGGCGTCAGCCCCGCAAAATACAGAAAAAATCAAACGAAGTGATAAAAACAATGCCGTCGTATCTACGACGGCATTATTTCATTTCTATTTTCGCCCGGCGCTTCGTCATCCGAAGCGTCGTCTTTTTGTATAAGCGCAGTCAAAATATTCCCATATATCGTGCTAACATTAGCCTTCCAGTTATTGCAAATAAACTTCGCCTGTTCCTTCGAGACGACTGAGAGGTTTATTTCCATCAGCACGACCTCGTCCTCGTACAGCCCGCATTTTACGATGAAATCGTTCATGTCGTTGCCGTAAAAATAATTCGCTGTAATTTCGTAATCGCGCTTGAAATCCTTGCGGTTCTCGGCGACGTATTTTGTGATGCGGTTGCGAATGTTTATCGGAATCTGTCTATCGAAATAGTCAAGCAGCGTAATGCCCTCGTCCGTCACGGTGTAGCGTGTCTCGTTGTTTTCCTTGACGGCTTCGAGGTAATTCTTCTCCACGTTTTCGGTCAGCATCTGCTGCAACATGAAGTAGTCCATGTACTCCTCTTCAAGCACAAACTGCGATACCTGAGTTTGAGACATTGGTATGTCCATTTTGTTTATGAGATATAAAATCAGTAACTTGTTAACGGCGCTGTTAGCGTCGACACCTTCAAAACCCGAGCCGTCAAACCACGGTCTTTCCGTCAAAAAATCACCCCGTCGTTACATATATTTTACTTTTGCAGGCTCGAAAAAGCCGCGCGCAGCGGGCGCTTCGTCCGGCACGCCGACGGCGATAACGCAAAACGGCACGCTCTCTATGCCGAGCAGCTCCTTAATCGGCGTGACCCGCTCCGGCCGCGGATACACTCCGCACCAGCACGTGCCAAGCCCAAGCTCCACCGCCTGCAACAGAATATTTTGCGTGGCCGCGCCGCAGTCCTGCGGGAAATACTCCACGTCGATCTTTTTGCGCTGCTCATCCGGCACCGCGCATACGATTATCGCAAGCGAAGCAGTAGCCAGCATTTTTGTGTAAGGGTGGACTTTCATAATGCCGTCGAGCAGCTCGCGGCTGCGCACAACGACGAACTCCCACGGGCGTGAATTAATCGCCGACGGCGCGAGCATCGCCGCTTCGAGCATCGTCTGAACCTGCTCGTCCGTGACCAGCCCGTCGGGTTTGTATTTGCGTATACTGTGTCTGTTTCTGATAGCCTCGGTTGCCGTCATGAAATACCTCCTCTTAATGAAAAAAGCCCACAAAAATGTTGGCTTAAAAGTAACGCTGTGGTAGAATAAGTGTGCGCAATT
>CAZJLW010000117.1:7021-10802 GCA_964546895.1 uncultured Eubacteriales bacterium
GGATGTGAGGCCATGAGTACATACGAGGCTCTATCGATCATGATAAGCTTTGCAACACTCGTTGTCTTAATCATTAAGACAAAAAACTAACCGCTCCAATCGCAAAGGTACGCGGTTAACACTTAACACAAGATAACTGCAAAGCCTGACCGCCCTTTACGCGGTTTGCGTTTGAGAGGGTATTAGCGTACCCTCTCTTTTTTATACACAAAAGTATAACACCAACGTACGTTGTTGTCAAAAATTTTCGAAGTTATTTTCAGGGAGGGATTACCATAAACAAGCTAGATAACGTAGTTGAAAGATTTGGGACAAGGTCGGTTAAATGGGACGGCATGAAAATGTTCGACGAAAACGCGGAGCGCGACTGCCTGCCGCTTTGGATTGCCGACATGGATTTTCGATGCCCGCCCGCCGTCATTAAGGCGCTGCACGAGCAGGTCGACAAGGGGATTTTCGGGTATACATATTACAAGGACGGCGAGTATTACCGCGCCGTATGCGGCTGGTACGCCAGACGCTTCGGCTGGTACGTCAACTCGGCCGATGTTTTCACGACGAAGGGCGTTTTGACGGCTATCGGTACGCTACTTAAGCTGCTGGTAGCGCCGGGCGATGGTGTGATTATTCAGAAGCCTGTTTACAATCCGTTCGAGCGGCTAATCGTTGCGAACGGGCTGCGTGTTGTAAATAACGCGCTTATCGAGCGGGAAAACGGGCGTTACGAAATAGACTTCGAGGACTTGGCGCAGAAGGCGGCTGAGCCTGATACGAAGCTGATGATTTTGTGTTACCCGCACAATCCTATCGGTGTCGACTGGCGCACCGACGAGCTTGAGCGGCTCGTGGAGATTTGTGCGCAGAACGGCGTGACGATTATTTCGGACGAAATCCATTATGATTTGACGCGGGCGGGCGTAAAGCATGTGCCGCTCGAGATGATTTGCGGCGGGTATAAAAATAATATAATCACGTGTACCGCGCCGAGTAAGACGTTTAACCTTGCCGGGGGGCTGTTGTCGAATATTATTATCCACGACGCGAGCTTGAAGCAGAGATGGGTTGAGCTTGCGGAAAAGCAGCTGCACACCGCTACGCAAGGCCCGTTTTCGATTGCGGCGGTGCTGGCTGCTTATTACGAATCGGACGGGTGGCTTGACGATATCCGGGAATATTTGGACGGGAACGCCGTGTTTATCCGGGATTTTCTACGGGAACACGCGCCGCTTATGACTTACCGTGTGCCGGACGCTACTTATTTGGGATGGATTGGATACCGGGCTTACGGGATTCCGAATGAGCGGTTCTTCGAAGCGCTGACGCGCGACGGGCGGGTGCTGCTGGAGGACGGCGTTATGTTCGGCGAGGAAGGGCGCGGGTATATACGAATAAACTTCGCCTGTCCGCGCCCGTTCTTGCGTGACGCGCTGGAACGACTTGTGACGGTTGCGGAACGCGAACGCGTACGCTTGAACGAAAGGAAGGGTTGACGAATGGATACTATAGAAAAAATCAGCATATTGTTTTTCAGCCCGAACGGGGCTACACGGCAAGCCGCTGAGCGCTTGCGCGCAGACATGCGTGTGGACAAGCCCGGCGTTCCTGTAGAGTTGCACGACTTAACGGGTTTTAATGAGCGCTGGAAGCGGATGCATTTTTTTAATAACGAATATGTTATTATCGCGCTGCCTGTGTATTACGGACGGCTGCCTGATATTATGAGGGAGTTTTTTGCGAATAAGACGGCTGACGGCGCAGACTGCCGGATTGTTTTGTTTGGCGGGGCGGCGCGGGAGAGCACTGAGCCGTTGTTGGACGAGGTTAAAAAACGTGCGGCGGGTTGTGGATTTAATGTGGTTCAAGCTGAAGTACGGGAGACTACTACACTGTCTGTAACACACGCAACGCCGATGCCGCCTACCGCGCCTAAGCAGCCGCCGCAAACAAGCCCGAGCTGCAAACACTGCGGACGCTGCGCTGCGGACTGCCCGGTATTTGCTATTAATCCGAGCGATGTGGCGGAGGTTGATTTTTATAGGTGCTTACGATGTATGCGCTGCGTGAACTGTTGCCCGGTCGCAGGTAAAAATTTTCTGCAATAAATTCCTATGCCAACCGCCTTTATAATGTGATGGTCGTCAAATTAACGAGCGAACGCAGGAGGGTGGATGAAACATGGAAAGCCTGAGAAGGAATCTGGTTTCATATATCAAGAAAAAGTTTTACACACGGCGAAACATAACTGACATGGCGGATGAGATTGTAAACCAAGCTTTTCTTGATGTTATGAAATCGCCGGGCTTTTGTGATGAGCAGTGTAATTTCGGGTATATGTCGCTGGCGTGCATCAGAACAGCCTACAAGGTATTCCATCGAAATGACCGTGACAACGACATCAAAATAAGCTTCGAAATGTCGGCGCCGCTTATAGATGAAGACAGCTTTGTTGACGAGATTGAAAAAGCAGAAGACACAGCGGTTATATTGCAATCTCTGCAAACGCTAAAGCAAATCGAACAAATCATCATCAACGAGCGGTATTATGGGAACTTTTCCTTCCGCGAAATCAGCGAACGACACGGCATTAACCTTAACACGGTCTTATCACATCACCGCAGGGCGCTCGAAAAGCTGCGGCCAATACTTTCGCTTTATTTTGATTACGGCGATTGAGCCAAAGGAGGCAGTTATGGAAAACAAAAAGAAAGTCTGGAAAATTGAGCAGTTGGCGCACAAAACATGGACGTTATCGTTAGTTTTGGCGCAGGAAGCGGCACGAGCGGGGCAGCACGGCAAGGGCTACGCCGTAGTCGCACAAGAGGCGCGGGTGCTGGCCGATAAACTGGCCGAGTATACCGAAAAGGTGCTTTTCGACGGCGGCGACGACGACATGTTCAGGGGCATCGTGGATTTTGCCGTTATGATGAAATTCCTATCGGTCAACGCGGCGCTGGAAATAATGCATGTGGCGGAGCATCACATGGACTTTAACATACCTAAGAGTATGTCGGTCTACGCCGAGGAGCTGCGCAGGGTAGCAGTCAGTCTTAACGAGCTGACTGACAAGAATGCATGGCAGAAACCTTTTACGATGCCGGAGCTGATTTCGCCTTCAGGGTCGGAGACGGTGGACAGCTTCTTTTATTTTTCTATCTGCGGATATCCGCTTATCGAAAATTTTAAGAATATATACGAGGTGTGCTATCCGCGTAAGTCCGATATAGAGGGAGATGTCTTGTTCCTGCGAGGTTATAAAATCCCTATAATAAACTGCTACAGTCGGCTTGGTTTGCAAAATAACAGCGCTGATACTGACCGGCAAACTGTTATGCTCGTCTGCTCCGACCGCGTTAATCACGCAGGTTCGCGGTATGCCATACCGATTGACGATTTGGATATTAATGCAATTTTTTATTCGCGGACGGGGTTGGCTGTTCCGGCCAAGGAAGGGCACGCGTTTGCGGAGTATGCCAGGGAATGCTGGGATGTTGTCGGCGGGCAGTTGGTGTTTGCTGATTGGGGGAAGCTTACGCTTATCGGGAAAGAGACTGCTTGCTAAGTATAATCCCAATATGGGCTTTTAGCGGTTACTGAGTGGCCGCTGAAAGCCTTGTTTTGTTGTCTGCAATAAGTCGTTGTAGAGTTACCGTTTTGCGGATGGATTGGATATTGATAAATCAGAGTTTGAGTGATAAAATATACATAATTAAGTTGTTTCGAGATAAGCATTATTTTCTTCATATACTCACTTGTTGTAGGGTATGGGGTGTATTTATATAAT
>CAZJLW010000118.1:0-10780 GCA_964546895.1 uncultured Eubacteriales bacterium
TTCCCCCTCATAAATACCGTGCACTTAACCCTCTCATCGGAAAAAGCAGACGCATTTATTATACATACAGCTTAACACGAATTTATGAGGAATGTTTAAAGAAATCCATAAGATTTTTTAAGCCAGAGGTTAAGGCTCAACCCTTTATAGAACCTATCATAACGCCCTTGACAAAATACTTTTGCGCAAACGGATATAACGCAATAATAGGAGCCATTGATACAACCATTAACGAATACTTCAACAGTTCGGCCAAGCCTTGCTTAGCCAGCGCTGTTTCGGGATCTTCGATCATCGCAGCAGTTATCTGATTGGAAATAAGTATATCGCGCAGTACGATTTGCAGCGGAAACAGCTTTTTATCGTTTAAATACAAAAACGCGTTAAAAAAAGAGTTCCAGTGTCCTACGGCATAAAAAATAACGAGTACCGCAATAACTGCCTTAGAAAGCGGCAGCACGAATTTAAGAACAAACGTATAGTCGTTACAGCCGTCAATCTGCGTGGCTTCGAGTAGCTCGGTAGGAATGTTTGACTGAAAAAAAGTCCTCGCGATAATCATGTTATAAACAGACAGCGCACCCGGTATAAGCATAGCCCATTGAGTGTTTATCATACCGAGGCTGCGTATGAGGATGTAGTTCGGAATCATGCCGCCATGAAAAAGCATTGTTATTGTAAAAAGTAGCATAAACCAGTTTCGTCCTTTTAAATCGAACCGCGAAAGCGGATACGCTGCCAAAATGGTTATAACAATATTAATCAGTGTACCGAAGGCCGTGTAATAAAACGTATTGGCATAGGCTCTTATGATATCGGGATGTTCAAAAACCTTCGTGTAGCCTTCAATGCTAAAGCCTACCGGTAACAATACAACCCTTCCGCTGCTGACCGCCGAAACCTCCGAAAATGACGAACTCAGTATAAACACAAGCGGATACAAAGTTATTATGAGCAGAACCAGTAAAAAGACATTCACAAAAGAATAAAATATTTTATCGTCAAGCGGCGCCTTGCTTTTTACCTTAATGCCTGTTGCAGTCATAGAGCAAACCCCTTCGATGCCAAATTTACCAAAGGCTTGTTTCGCCAAGCTTTTTGGCAACAAAATTAACAAACATAATAAGAATAAGGTTTATAACAGAATTGAACAGTCCGATGGCTGTAGCGAGCGAGAAGTCGTTCCCTCCACCCATAGCCACATTGTAGACGTACGTCGATATAATTTCACTTCTGCTTAGGTTAAGATTATTTTGCATTAAGAAAGCCTTTTCGAAGCCCACATTCATAATACGCCCCGCGTTAAGAATAAGCAGTATTACGGCAGTCGGAATGATACTTGGCAAATCTATATGCATAACCCTTTGGAACCTGTTGGCGCCGTCAACCGTAGCCGCCTCAGTTATTTCGGGATCGACGGAGGACAGCGCAGCCAGATAAACTATGCTGCTCCAACCGACGGATTGCCAGATACCCGACCATACATACAAATGCGAAAACAATTCCGGTACGGCAAAAATATCCAAAGCTTCTTTTCCGGTCATGGCCGTATACATACGGGGAAACACTCCGATTCTTGCGTTAAAAAGCTGTAACATCATCCCCACGATAATTATTGTAGAGATAAAATGCGGTATGTAAGTAACCGTCTGCACAAACTTTTTGAAAGTCTGATTTTTTACGGCGTTAAGTCCCAGCGCTAAAATTATCGGTAACGGAAAACCGGCTATTAACGAATAGAATGACAGGTACAGCGTATTTTTTAGAACGCGCATAAACTGGTACGACCTAAAAAACCGCATAAAATTATCGAAACCAACCCAGGGACTCCCCCAAATCCCCAGGCTGATTCTAAATTTTTTAAATGCGATCTGCGCACCAAGCATAGGCTGGTAATGAAAAATAAGAATATAAACAACCGGTATAAGAAGCATGGAGTAAAGCTGCCATTTACTTAAAATATACTTATCAAAGTATTGTTGTTTGGTCATAGCGAGCTGCCCCTCTTATTTTTTATTCATGCGGTCGTATGCTGTTTGACAAAGCTGAATGTAACGCTTTAATCCCATAGTCTCCAACTCTTTTATATACTTATCCCAATCCGCGCCGTCGGCTTTTTTGTCACCGGTAATAAAGCGCGCCGTATTTTCAGATACGTAACCTGTTATTGTAGTTTGAAGGTCTTTAACTTCCTCAGACTCCTTAAGAGTAAATATCAGCTTCGATACAACCTCTTTAGGAGACTTACCGTAGTAAACGGGTACCGCCTGCGTTACTAAATACTGACTGTTCATCGGATCGCCGTCCCAAACCTGTCCGTTAGTCAACTCATACGTACGGTATGATACCGATGTTTCCTGCCAATGCGAGTTCTGCACCTTACCCCAGTTAAGTATAGGAGTTACTACAGGTTTAAAGCCCATTTCGTCAAGCATACTCTTATCGTTAGGACTTGCTTTTTTCCAATCCTTCTCCGGCACGCCAAAGCGCGAACGGTATGCCGACTCCTCACTTAACATCGCATCGGCCACCATAAATGCGGCAAGAGGTGTCTTACAGTCCTTTGAAATAAGGTAGTTATTAGACGGCAGCGAAGGCGTGTATGTCGCATAGCTAACGCCCTTCGGGCCTGTAAGCGGCGGCATAGGCCAATACTCAAGCACTCTGTCACCCATTGTAGAGGAGTTGCCCGATGTTACTACGCCTACCAACGCCGTTTCTTTATTCCTGACGATAGCGTCAAGCTGGGCGCTGTCTTGCGTAAACGATAACGGCGACAGTAGTTTTTCCGAGCTGAGCTTAGCCATATAAATAAGCCCGTCACGCCATTCGGCCTTATTATACGGAACATCAATTTTGCCGTTATTAACCGTGAAATGGTTAGCACCCTGATCTACATCCGTATAAATGAACGAATTCATTATGAACTGGTAAACCTGCTGCCTCCATCCGTTCGTACTGCCGATGAGCGGTATTTCGTCCGCAAGCTTATTACCGTTCGGATCCTTTTCTTTCATTTCTTTGAGTAACTTATAAAAATCGTCTGTAGTTTTTGGCATTTTTAAGCCGAGCTTGTCGAGCCATATCTTGTTAATCCATGCGCGGCTTGACCATTCGTTCGGCGTAGATTCAACGAGCTTGGGCATAGAATATATGTTGCCGTCCGCAGATGTCATCATCGCCTTGTAAAACGGACTCTTTTCGTATATCTTCTTGGAATTTACACCGTATGTATTAATATAGTCATTAAGCGCTATAATCGACTTTTCCGAGCCGTATGTCAGCACGTCGAAATCCGAAAAATTCATTCCCGTAAAAATATCCGGCAGCTTTGAACCGGAGCTTATCATTACTCTTACCTTTGTTTGGGCATCCTTACTTGGGTACAGGTCAAACTTCAAGTCCACGTTAACCGTTTCTTCAATCCATTTCGTGAACTCGTTCGTGTCGTAATCCTGAACCATAGCGTTTTGCACCATGCCGACAGACAGCGTCACTTTATCCTTTAATAGCGGCAGCTTACCGGTGGTGTTCAAGTTTGCGTCGTCGACGGCTTTAAACGCAGTCGGCGCGCCTGCCGGTTTGGCTGCGGTTACAGGCATGATGGCTGTCGCCGTCATCGACAGCGTCAGTAATGCTACAGCAGATGCTTTTGCTAGCTGTTTTTTCATAAAATCATCCTCCTATTTTGCGTGCGGTGTGTTACCGCGCTGATACGTCATAATATAATCAGCTGCAAATGTTTACGCAATTGTAAATATTAATTTGCGCCTGAAAACGCCCCGAATCCGGCTTGGAAATTTTATTTCACTATTGAAATTTTATTAAAAAAGGCGTCAATCATATGATTGACGCCTACTGTTTTATTCTGAAACTGCCGGGCGAGGCATTGTATACACGCTTGAACGCCTTGTAGAATGAGTTCGCATTACTGTATCCGGATTTAACTGCGATCTCCGAAAAAGGCAGCTTAGTTTGCGTTATTAATTCCATAGCCATTGTCAAACGCAAGTTCTCTACATAGGAGGCATAATTCTGCTCGCTGTTTTCTTTAAAAATCCTAGAGACGTTATTTTCGCTCGTCTTAAACCGATCCGATAAATGTGACAGCGACAAATCCGGATTCACATAGTTTGCGTTTACATACGTCACAATTTCCTCAAACAATACATCCTTAACCCGAGATTTTTTTTGTATAACAAAAAAGCAGATGTTCTCGCATACCCTTTTTAGATTATTCCGAAACGTATCGACAGGCACGTATTTATACGTAAAATGTGAGTTGATTTCTACATTATCGAGCGCTTGCTCCGATAGGCACGACAAAATTCTGATTACGGTTGAACGCAAATTTATAGTCAGCCGCAAGCATTTTGCCCGCACAACTGACTCTTCATTAACAGCTGAAAAATTATTGCGAAACAGCTCGTCTATAACCTCCGCCGCCAAGTCGTAGTTACCCGATATGCACGCGTTAATAAGCTTTAACTCCGTCTCAACCGGATAGTATACACTGCTTTCCTTTATATCCGTCTCAAAAATGTCTTTAAGGATTAATTTGTTGGAGCTGCTTTCTTTACCAAGCAGAACGTTTTCAGAGCGCATATTTTTTATAGCGTCTGATATGAAGTCAAACTCATTTATCCGCTCCGTTTTTTCCGGCTTTAGTGATTTACCTGTCAGCTCATGCAAAATAGCCCGTATAGGCCAATAGTTAATCAGCGACAAATAATAGCTTGCGATGCTTGATATAAAGAAAAACATAATAAAAATCAGTATCAGCAGTTTTTTAACCGTCAAATAGTATTCACTGAAAAATTGCTGCGAGATGTCCAGCAAATATAGAAAATTCAAGTCACGTGATTTGTAATACAGCAGCACATTACTGTTTTTGTTGTATGTTATATAATCTGCATCATATGCGAAGCTTGTAAAGTCGTATTTATCGCCGGTTTCCCTTAGTTGATACAGCATGTTCCCGTTGCTGTCTATTATTGCGAAGTTGTTCAAATACTTTTGGGGTAAAAAAGCAAAGTCACTGACCACCTTTTCCATATCTAATCCGATGGCATAAGCTATTTTAGGATTGTTAAAAAAAATATCGTCAGTATTAACGAAAAACAACGAGCTGTACTGGTTATCTAAAAAATTCAACATTGTGCTTTTAAAGCTTATTTTTGTTTTATTTGCAATAATATTTTGAAAAAAACGCGAGTAGTCAGAGTTGTCAAATTTATACAAATTCGCCTGCCATGCGCTATCTCCGACGCAAAAGGAATAGTCCGTCTTTAATGCCTTAGAGTTTTCAAACCATATAAACAGATTCTTTATAAACCTGTTATTAGAAAACTGTAGACTTGACAGATGTAAAATGTCCTTCATTTTTATATAATCAGCCGGTTCAAGCGTTGTCAGCCTTGCGAAATCTACAACCTCTTTTTGGTTTATGAACATAATAGCTGACTTGTTTATTTCATTAATAGCCGACTCAAATGTATTTGAGGTTTTCTTTATGTTGACAAGCCCTATTTCTATAGAAGCTTTATAAAACTCCTGTGTAACCTTGGAGTAAATAAGTAAAAATGAAACTGTCTGTACAAAAATCAAAACGGAAAACGATAACAAAAACTTAGTAGTAATATTAAACCGTTTAAAGACATTTTTGATTTTCATGAGCTTCACCTCAACACATTAGCAAACCTCGTATACTGCCCAAAATACATCAAATCCACAGTCCCGGTCGGCCCGTTCCTCTGCTTGGCAATAATCAGCTCGGCCATACCCTTCTTCTCGGTAGCGGGATTATAATACTCATCGCGATACAAAAACGCCACAACATCGGCATCCTGCTCAATCGCGCCGGACTCACGCAAATCCGACAACATCGGTCTGTGGTCAGCCCTCGCTTCGCACGCGCGGCTCAGCTGCGCCGCCGTCATTACCGGCACGGACAGCTCCTTCGCGATAGCCTTAAGCGTCCGCGATATCTCAGAAATCTCCTGCTGGCGCGAATCCGTCCTCGTACTGCCCGTCATGAGCTGCAAATAATCAATAATAATAAACTGCAATCCTTTTTCAAGCTTCAGCCTCCGGCACTTCGCGCGAAGATCCGTCGGCGAAATAGCCGGTGTGTCATCTATGTAAAGCGGCGCCTCGGACAGCGGCGCCATGCAGTTTGCAATTTTGCCCCAGTCCTCGTCATGCAGGTCGCCCGTGCGCAGCTTTTGCGAATCGACCGCCGCTTCCGCGCTCATCAAGCGGTGTACAATCTGCTCCTTCGACATCTCGAGACTGAAAAATGCCGTCGGGATTTGCTTTCGTACGGCGGCGTGCTGAGCGACGTTAAGCATTAATGCCGTCTTGCCCATCGAAGGTCTGGCGCCGATCAAAACCAAATCCGACGGCTGAAAGCCCGTCGTTTTATTGTCGAAATCTATAAAGCCCGTCGGCACGCCCGTTATTTGCCCCTTAGTTTTCGCGAGCGCCTCGAGCTTATCGATACTCGTTATAAGAATGTCACGGATATGCGAAAAATCCGACGTCATTCTGTTCTGCGCGATGTCGAAAATCGACTTCTCGGCGTTGTCCAGAATAATAGAGACGTCCTCGCGCGCTTCGAAGCTCGCGGCGGAGATATCGCCCGCCGCTTTTATGAGCGAGCGCAGCAGCGCCTTTTCTTGTACAATCTTCGAGTAAAACTTTATATTAGCCGCCGTGTAAGAAGCGCCCGCGAGTCCCGCGATGTAGCCCGCGCCGCCGATTTGCTCGAAAACGCCTTTTTCGTTCAGCTTATCGCTGAGCGTAACGACATCGACGGGTACGCTTCTCGAAAACAGCTCAACCATCGTTTCAAAAACTACCTTATTAACCGGCTGGTAAAAATCGCCGCTCTTTAGAACCTCGCAAGCCGCGGCAATCGCTTCCCTGTCGTAAAGCATACTGCATAAAACGGCTTGCTCCGCCGCCGCATCGTTCGGCGGTATCCGCTGTATAAAATTTGCGCCGTCCTGTTCCATCGTTTGCAACCCTTCCGGCACTACGACGCCGTTACGTCAACCGTTACCTTGACCGTCACGTCCGTGTGCAGTTTTATTTCGATTTGCTTCTCGCCGGTAGCCTTTATCGCGTCAGCCAGCACTATACGCTTCCTGTCTATTTCGATGCCCGTCTGCGAGCTTATCGCAGCGGCGATTTCCTTATTCGTTACCGAGCCGAACATTCTCCCGTTCTCGCCCGCTTTTACGTGTACCTTTATTACCTTGTCCTTAAGCGAGTCGCCCAGTGCGCGCGCCGCTTCCAGCTCCGCTACCCGCTTGCGCTCCTCCGATTTGTGCTTCTGTTCAAGCTCCGTCATGTTAGCCTTCGTCGCTTCGATGCCCAGCTTCTTCGGTATGAGATAATTCCGCGCGTGTCCGTCCGCCGCCTCGATTAAGTCGCCTTTCTTTCCCGTTCCTTTTACATCCTGCAATAATATTACTTTCATCTCTTCACCTCATTCATATACTCGTCAATCGCTTGTTTCAATTTCGCTATGGCTTCGTCGGTCGTGGCGTCTATCAGCTGCGCGCCCGCCGCGGTCTGATGCCCGCCGCCGTTTAGTTTCTCCATAATAAGCTGAACGTTAATCTTACCCAAACTCCGCGCGCTCACCAGCACAACGTTATCCTCCCCGCATACGACGAACGACGCCTGTATGCCCGATATATTCAGCAGCTCGTCGGCTGACTGTGCCGTCGTGAGCGACGGATTCTCGACGTTCGCCGGGCAAACGGAGATGGCCATAATATCGTCGTAGCGTTCGGCGCTGTTTACGGCGATAGCCTTCGCCTTGTACGCTTCCATGTCGTTCTGGAACAAAATCCGCACACGTATACTGTCTGCACCGTTGCGCTTCAAAAACGCCGCGGCTTCAAACGTACGCGCCGACGTCTTGAACATGAAATTCTTCGTATCGACCGTTATGCCCGACAGAAGTGCATCTGCTTCGACCGGGCTTAGATTAACGGGCGCTTTCATATACAGCAGCATCTCCGTTATCAGCTCGCTAGTAGACGACGCGTACGGCTCGTGGTACGTCAGTACGGTATTCTCTAAAAACTCCGCGCTTTTTCTGTGGTGGTCGAATACGACTACTTTTTTAATACACTTCGCAAGCTCGAGACATTCGAGAAAGCTCGGACGGTGCACGTCCACGATTACAAGCAGCGTACCCGGTTTCACGTCTTCCAGTGCCGCCTCGGGCTTTATAAAAATCTCCTTGTACTCGTCCCGTTCAATAATCCGTTCGTACATCTGTTTAATATTCTTGATTCCTTCGCCCAGCACGATATGACACGGCTTTCCGTGCGCCATCACGATTTTGGCGATGCCGATGGCCGAACCGAGACAGTCCATGTCGGGATTGGCGTGACCCATTATCAGCACGTTCGGGGCTTCGTCGATAAGCTCCTCCAGCGCGTACGCCTTAACCCGCGCCCGCACTCGTGCGCTCTTAGACAGCTCCTTCTCGACGCCGCCGTAGAAATAACACTTAGTCGCGTCGCGTATTACCGCCTGATCCCCGCCGCGCCCGAGCGCGAGGTCGATCGCCATACGCGCGTAGTTCATCGACTCGGCCAGTGTTTTGCCGTCTATGCCGATGCCTAGGCTTAGCGTAATCGGCTGCTTGTTGCCCGAGTCGATTTGCTTCACCTGCTCGAGAATCTCAAACTTGCCTTGCTTCAAATACTCGAGCTTGTCAGCAGTAAGAATTAAAATATATTTGTCCTTCTCAAATTTCTTGACGATGCCGCCCACCTGACGACACAGCGCGTTAATTTTCCTGTCGATAAGGGAAATTAGCATCGGCTGTCGCGCGTCCTCCATGTTGTCGAGTACCTCGTAGTAGTCGTCGATGAAAATGATACCGACTACGGTTTTCTGCGACGCAGTGAGGGCTGAGGGAGAATCCGGCGCGCCGGACGCACCTGGTACCGCATACCCCTGCGGCAACTCAACAAACTGATAGAACGAACAATCCCGCCCCTCAAACGTAACCGCCGAGCAAAAAAACAAAAACTCCCGCCCGTTTATCAGCACCTTAGATCCGGTTGCGCCGATTCTTTCAATCCCGGGAATCAAATCGCCGATTCGGTTGTATTCCTTTTCATCAGTGATATCGAGCAGCCTATTGAACTGCTCATTCGCAAACAGCAGCTCGTTTTTGTGGGCGCGATCCGTAATCGCCACCGGAAACCCGAACGCCCGGTCATAAAACCGCCGCCCCGGAAAAAAAGCCCCATCCGGGACTTTCTCCGGGAAACCGGCAAGCGGCGTCAAAAACGCACCGCTGTCGGCCGGTTCCCTGCGTATAAATATTACGTACACGGCTATGAGCAGCCCGGCTGCAATCAGCGCGATACCGATTAATTCTCTCAAGTTCATCATCTTTCCAGATTTAAATTTTCTCCGAATTCAGGTACGCCAGCAATTGCTTGCAGTCGTCGTCGTAATGCCCCTCGTTAATCATTATGAGCCGCAGCTTGCTTTTTATAGCTTCGTCCAGCCGCTCGTAATCTATACCGAGCCTAGACGACAACACATACGAGCATATTATAATGTTGGAAAGCAGTTCGAGCCTGTCGTCCCGCCGGTTGCCGGGCTTAAGCATGTCGTCGTACAAGCCTGATATGTTGGCCAGAATCTCGCATTTCAACTTTTCAATGTCTCTGATATTATTCGTAATGTCCACATTAGCACCCCCGCCCGGCAAAATATTAACCCGTAACTGCGTGTTATTTATACGACCGTTCCAGTATCCCCACTACATCATCCGCAGACAGTTGCCGTCTATCCAGCCCAAACAGCCCGCCCATCGCAAGAAAAGCGTTGTCGGCATATTTTCTAAACCCAGCCTTTTCGATACCGAAGTCGCTCATTTTCAGCGCGTCAACACCGCAAGCACGTTGCAAATCCGCGAGCGCCGTCACAAAATCCTCGGCCTTAGTCGCGTCCTTCTTCCCAAGTGCGCGCGCCATGTCGACAAGGCGCTCCGGGCAAGTTTCCGTAAACATTTTATAATACTCGAGCGAAATCATAATAAGCCCCGCACCGTGCGGCAGGTTCGTATGATAAGCCGACAGCGCGTGTTCTATCGAGTGCTCGGACGTACAGCTAGACGTCGACTCCACAAAGCCCGACAGCGTATTCGCGAACGCAACGGCCGCTCTTGCGTCCTTGTCGGCGCCGTTATTGACGGCCTTGGCGAGATTCGCCCCGATTAGCTCGATAGCCTTAAGCGCGTACAAATCGCTCATGGGCGATGCGATATTGGCGATGTAGCCCTCCGTCGAGTGGAACAGCGCGTCGAAGCCCTGGTACGCCGTCAAATCCGGCGGCACGGTCATCATAAAATCCGGATCGACAACCGACATAACCGGGAACGTTTTATCATATCCGAAGCCGATCTTTTCATTAACATTCTCGTCGGTGACGACAGTCCACGGGTCGGCCTCAGTACCCGTACCGGCAGTAGTTGTGATAGCAACTATCGGAAGAGGATCGTTCTGTATCGGCAGATTCTTCCCGCTGCCCGCGTTGATGTAATCCCAATAATCCCCTGGGTTCGTCGCCATAATAGCCGCCGCCTTCGCCGCGTCGATGGACGAGCCGCCGCCAAGCCCGATGATGAAGTCGCAGTTCTCCTTGCGGCAGATTTCTGCGCATTCGTGTACGTTTACCTTCGTGGGGTTGGGCTTCGTGTCCTTATAAACGACACTCTGCGCACCGTTTTGGCTAAGCA
>CAZJLW010000119.1:0-10772 GCA_964546895.1 uncultured Eubacteriales bacterium
TTTAATAAACATATCCGCCTTGTCGTACAACTCGTATACATTGGTTTCTTCAGCAAAAAGCTGCTGCGCCCCATTTTTAGCTGCGCTCACTCTTCCAATAAAGCTTCGCCATTCTTGAAATGAAACCGCCATCCCGATTGTAACACGCCTGTCTTTTTCAATTTCGTTTTCTGCCAGCGCACAGCATTTTTCCAACTCGGTTATTAGCACATCCATATCCTTTGCAACATCTCCTACGTGACGGGTGATGTTTTGCCTTGCCTCGTTTGAAATCATGTTCATTACCCCCTCATGGTATCGATTTGTTTTTACGGTTACGTATCTTTTCCGATATTGGACGGGGGACATACCGAAATATTCCTTAAACGCTCGTGAGAATCCTTCGTGTGATGTGTAGCCGAATTGCAACGCAATCTCTAATACAGAAGTGTCGGTTTCACACAACATCATACCTGCGCGTTGCAATCGGCGTTTTTTGATATACTCCATTACCGGTTCGCCAATTACAGCCTGAAATAATCGTTTATAGTGTGTTTTTGAAAAGAATATTCGCCCCGCTAATTCACCGATATTAAGTTCGTCCGAAAGCCGACTTTCGATAAATGAAATTGAGCTGTAAATCATATTTTTACTGCTACTCAACATGCCCCCTCCTTCCATATATAAGATACCATGTAGAGTTTTTCATTTCTTGACTGAAAAGCCCATATGTGTTGACGATGCACTAAACAAGTAGCCAAACAAAAAAACAACCCCCAAAATCCCGACACACATCGGATTTTTGGGGGTTTCGTTTTTGTTATGCGCCCATTTTGTTAACTAGCTTATAAAGTCTTGATTTCTTTCTGGAAGCGTTGTTCTTGTGGTAAACGCCTTTTGACGCGGCCTGATCTATAATGGAAACCGCTTTCACCAGCGCGGCCTGCGCTACCTGCTTATCTCCGCCCGATGTAGCGACTATAACACTTTTAATAGCCGTTTTCGTTCTGGTTTTAATCATTTTGTTTCTTAACGTCTTTTTAGCAATAATCTTGATACGCTTTTTTGCCGACTTAATATTCGCCAAAATATTCACCTCCGTTTCATTTGGAAAGTCGTCTGGAAACGTTACATTCCGTTAAACGTTATTGTATATTAATTTCACTATTTAGTCAATGCGTAAAATTAGCGATTCTCATGATTCTCATGAAATTTAACATCGCAGCCAAGCATTTTGTCGCCGCGGTACGTAAACTTCGCAGAGAAGAACGGCTTATCGCTAAGCAGCCACTCCCAGAAAACACGGTCGCCTTCCCAAAGGTTCAGGTCGAGAATTTTGTCGTTGTCGATCCATGACAGGTCGCCCTCGTCGCACTCGATAATATCTCCGGTAAAGCCATCAGCCGTGAATACGAAAATCAATATCTCATCAGCCAGCTTACCCTCGCCCTCATCGCCCAGCACGACAAACGTAATAACCCCGCGCATTCTGTAGGATGTCAGCGTAACGCCCGCTTCCTCCTTCACTTCACGAAGCAAGCATTCCTCCGGAGATTCCCCCGCCTCAAACTTTCCGCCGACACCGATCCACTTCTCATGATTTATGTCGTTCTTCTTTTTTGTGCGGTGAAGCATTAAGGTTTTATTATCCTTCTGAATATAACACTCGCTACACAAAACATGGCTCATTCAAAATTCCCTCTGAAAGCCCACAGCCCAAGCGCCGGATTGCTTACATAGAAAACTTCCTCGCCGTCAGGCAACGTATTAAAGCCGTCCTTAAGCACAGCAGGGTCGTAACGCTTTACTGCTTCGTCATAAGGCATATACTTAAAAGCTGCGCCCTCTACTTCAGCCTTTGTAAGCTTTTGCGTAGCGTACGTTATCGAAAAACGTCCGTCGGACGAACCGTGAATCAAGTGCGCCGGTACGGATTGGTTCTGCTGTAAATCCTCGTTTTCCTTAAAAAGCTTCAAAACTTCCATACGCCCGACATAGCCGTATTTGCGGATAAGCCTGTCGTTCTCCTTGTCCTCACCGAACTTTGCAACGCCCGGAGCCAGTACAATCAACTCACCGCCGTCAGCCATTGCCATTCTCGTACGGTAAACGGATTTATTGCCAAGCCAAGTGCTTTTGAATTCCTTCTCGTCCAGATACACGACAGCCTTATTTATTTTTTTGTCCAGAAGAATCAGATTCTTCTTCTGCGCCAGCGAAACAGCTTCCTCGAAGCCCTTACGCCCCTTACCAATAAACAGCCCGTGCATAGTAATATCCATGCCCTTAGCAGTTGTCACGGTAAGCATATACACAAGCGGCACATCGGCAAGGTAATGTTTCTCAGCGTAATCAAATATCTTTCTAACAGGCGTATTGTCGCGTCCCATCATACGTTCCATTCCGTAGAACGCGCCGGTCATATGAGAGCTGTTAATCATATTACTGCCGCCGCAGCCGACGAAAATATTTTTGTTATGGTTAGCCATGCCTACGACTTCGTGCGGCACAACCTGCCCGATTGATACGATCAAATCATACGACTTGTCAACGATACGCTTATTAACCTCAACGGCGATCGGCTCGGTCATTAACCCTTCCGACACTTCGCTGACGAAGCTGCCGGGAACCTCACCTAGCTTCACGACATCGTTTCTCCAATCATGAACGATAACGCGTTCGAACGGCACGTCCGGTCCGAAAAACTCGATGCATTCTTCCTTACTCATAGGCTCATGAGTACCGAGCGCCGGCATAATATCTACCTGAACGCTGTCCTGCAACAAGTTATAAAGCATACGCGTAATCTTTCCGGCGCACGAATGGAATCTCGTGTAGTCCGGCGGCAGGAGCAAAACCTTTTTCAGCGACGGCTTCAATTTCTCAATCGACGCCGTAAGCTCCTTCAGAAGCCGCTCGTCCGAAATACCTACGCCGTCACCCGGCACGACGAAATTCTGCGCAAAATCTATTCCCATATAGTTACCTCCGAAGTTAGATTCGACCATTATACGACGTAAGTGGAAGCCGACGTATTGCCGCCCCTACCCGTCCAGTTTGTATGGAAAAACTCGTTGCGCGGTTTGTCAACGCGTTCGTAAGTGTGCGCGCCGAAATAATCACGCTGTGCTTGCAGCAGATTAGCCGGTGAACGTCCGCATCTGTAGCCGTCGAAATAGCTAAGCGCTGTAGAGAATGCCGGAACAGAAACACCGTTAACGGCAGAAGCGGCCACTACGCGGCGCAGTCCGTCCTGAGCCTTCTCGACGATGTCCGTGAAATACGGATCAAGCAACAGGTTCGGCAGAGCTGGGTTCTTATCAAACGCTTCTTTAATCTTGCCAAGGAATACGGAACGTATAATACAGCCGCCGCGCCATAACAGCGCGATACCGCCGTAGTTAAGATTCCAGTTGTAAGTCTTGGCTGCAGCGCTCATGAGCGTGTAGCCCTGCGCGTAAGAAATAATCTTCGCCATATACAGCGCATCGCGGATATCGTTGATGAACGCCTTCTTGTCGCCGGTGAAAGCAACCTTGGGGCCTTTCAATATTTTAGCGGCTTCGACGCGTTCTTCTTTAAGCGCCGACAGGCAGCGTGAATAAACAGCCTCGTTAATCAGCGTAAGCGGGATACCCTCGTCAAGCGCCGTTACGGAAGTCCATTTACCCGTACCCTTTTGTCCGGCCGTGTCAAGTATTTTGTCAACGAGCGGAGTGCCGTCGTCATCCTTAACAGCCAAGATGTCTCTTGTTATCTCAATTAGGTAGCTTTCAAGCTCGCCCGCGTTCCATTCCTTAAATACTTCGTGCATTTCTATAGGCGTCATGCCAAGCATATCCTTCATAAGCTGATAAGCTTCGCAAATAATCTGCATGTCGCCGTACTCGATACCGTTGTGAACCATTTTTACGAAATGACCAGCGCCGTTTTCGCCGACCCAGTCGCAGCACGGAGTTCCGCCTTCAACCTTTGCCGAAATGGCTTGGAAAATCGGTTTAACCGACTCCCAAGCGGCCTTCGATCCGCCCGGCATAATGCTGGGGCCTAAAAGCGCGCCCTCTTCGCCGCCGGATACGCCCGTACCGATGTACAGCAGGCCCTTGCTCTCGACATACTCTGTTCTCCTGTTAGTATCCGGGAAATGCGAGTTGCCGCCGTCGATTAAAATATCGCCCGGCTCAAGCAACGGTATAAGCGAGTCAATGCACTGGTCGACAGCACCGCCAGCCTTGACCATCATCATTATTTTGCGCGGCTTCGCAAGACTGTCTACAAGCTCCTGCAACGTGTACGTACCGATAATGTTCTTACCGCTGGCGCGCCCTTCTACGAAAGCCTTAACCTTGTCGGTCGTTCTGTTGAAAACCGCAACAGTAAAGCCCTTGCTTTCCATATTCATAACTAAATTTTCGCCCATAACGGCAAGACCTATAAGTCCGATATCAGCCTTTTTCATGTTTGACCTCCTCAAAATAATTTTCTGCGTATGTTATTTCTTCCACGGCGGATTTTCCGGAAGATATGTTTCGAATTCTTCAATAAGCTTCTGTTCGTAAGCACCGGCGTATTTTCCGCTCAGGAATATGTCGAAAGCTTCGTCCAAGAAGCGCTTCCATGAACGTTCTTCATCGCCCGGGTTAATCGGGTAGAACAGGATGTTGTTCTTTCTTGCGGCGGCTAAGTCGCCTGGCGCGTCGCCTACCATAAGCATATGGTCGTCTGCATAACGTCCCGTCTTAGAAACGGCAAGGCATTCAGCCTTCGTGCCCATTTCCTGACCGGCGATAACCTTCGGGAACTTCGCAATGCCGTGTTCCTGCCACTCTCTTTCGAGCGCCTCTGTCGGCGTAGCCGAAACAACTACCAAGTCCGCACTCTTTACTACCTTCTCAAGACTCTCGCGCAAATATGGGAACGGCGGTACGTCGCGTACTATCTCAGTGACCGACGCGTTAACTCCGTTTGACCATTTCATAGTACGTTCAAGCACGGGGTCGGGATTAGTTTTGATGTACTCGATAAGCGCCGGGTTGGACAGGTTATTGGAAGAAGCAACCCATTTGCGAAGAGCATCGAGATCGGGAGCCTTAAAGCCGCGCTTTTTAACCTCGTCGCGATCGGCAAGCAAATCTATTGCAGCAATAAGCGCCGGGAATCTGTTGGCGCCGCGGTGCTTTGAATACAGGTTTACGAACTCGGTAGCTTCGCGAGCGTATTTGGAAACAGCCTGAAGCCCCCAGTGATTGATAGTGTTAGGCGTGAAGCACTCCTTGTGCTTAATTTCCATCGTGTCGAAGGCGCAGCCGTCCGAATCGATACCGACGAAAAACTCGAAATCTTTTTTAAGCTCAACTAATTTAATTGCGGGATTGCCCATAGAAATATCCTCCTTTATTTTCTGTACGCCTGCGGCTCATAATGTGCCAGCTTCTTTTCGGCGAAGATAGGTTTAAATTTTGTAAAGCGCATGATGCCGTTAACAGTCGGGATCGAAACAAAATCCTCACCGATAAGCGGTCTTGCGTATTTAAGAAAATCATCCGTAACGTCCGACTTGTCGGCCGTCAGCCATTCGACCGGGAACTCGCGCTCGGAATTAGCTACGAGAGACAGACTGACCTTGTCATACTCTACATTATAAATGTAGCCGGGCTTTCTCAGGATAGTCGACATATAACCGTTGCCGTCCTGCATAGCGATTAACGCGGCCTTCTGTCCGAGCTTGTAAGCTTCGTCCAAGTCTACAACAGATGCGAAGTTGATAGAACCGCGCTGATCCGTTCCGGGTACCTGACATCTAGCAGTACCGCGCGCCTTAATGCCGACGCTGTTCAGATGCGCCATAACAACCTGCGCCGCCGTAACCTCGCTCGCGCCGAACTGCGCGTGACCGAACGAGTCCTTGCTCTTGCCGGTATCGCCTACGTCAATCCCCTCGCCTACTACGACGATTGAACGCCCGTATTTCTTTATGTTTGCGTTAACACGCTCGGCAATTTCGTCAAGCGTCAGCTTGCTTTCCGTCATGAAAATCTGTAACGGCAGCTCGCGGTTCGGGTCGGCAAGTCTTGCCGCCGCCGGGATAAAGCCTATTTTACGTCCCATAGCTTGTGCAATGAGAACCGGATCCGCTGGAGACGAGCCGCAGTTTTCTTCGTTCGCATTTTGAATATACGACGCCCAGTAGCGCGCTACGCTGCCGTATCCGGGAGTATGGTCGATAAGCTTGAACTCGCTGTCACCCACGTCATTGTCGATGGTTTTCGGCACTCCGGTCGCGACAAGCTCCAGTCCGCGCTCACGCGCCAGTTCGCTGATTTTGTTGGCGGTGTCCATAGAATCGTTGCCGCCGATGTAAAATAAATAACCGATATCGTGCGCCTTAAAGACCTCGATAACGCGGTCGAAATCCTCAGTCTGATCCTTTTTGAGTTTATAGCGGCACGTACCGATCGAACCAGCCGTCGGCGTTGTACGCAACAAGGCGATCTCCTCCGGCGTCTGCGCGCTTAAATTAAGCAGCTCTTCTTTAAGAATACCTTCAACGCCGTGAAATCCGGCATACACCGTCCCGAATACATCTTTAAACTCGTGGCAAGCGTCAATAACGCCGCGCAGCGAATTGTTGATGACCGGAGTCGGCCCGCCCGACTGGGCGATTACTACATTTCTTGGTTTTCCCATCAATACACTCTCCTATCCTTAAAAATTTTCAAATTCCTTTTCGTTAGGATGCACAGCCGTTTGAAGATTGACCTGCGATCCCGGCGGCTTCGGCGGCCTGCCGTTAAGCAGCGGGTCGTTCGTCCGCTTCATCCAACTATCAAGTCTGTCCTGCATCTGCTTAAGAACTGCGCCGTATTCGTCCGAATCGACGAGGTTCGCGCGCTCCTGCGGGTCGAATGTTAAGTCGTAAAGCTCCTCCGTCAGAACATGTTTTCCCTGCAAGCCTTTCGAAAGCATGTATAGCTTCGTATGGCCGTTGTCGATGTTTGGCAACACGATATCCTCGAAATCGTCGAAGCGTTTGATGTACTTGTACTGCTTCGTGCGTACGCAGCGCTTCGGCTCGTATGCGGCGTGATACGTTACCTCTGAGAAAATCTCGTCGTTAACTTCGTCCGCAGTGCCTTTTAATATTGGCATAAGCGATTTGCCTTCGAGCCAGCTCGGCTTTTCCAGCCCAAGCGCGTCGCAAACCGTCGGGTACACGTCGATATGAGACACGAGCGCGTCACTTACACGTCGGCCGCCACAGCCCGGGATTTTGAGCGCGAGCGTTATGCCGATACCGGTATCGTAAAGGTTACACTTCATATTTGGGAACGCGATGCCGTGATCCGTCGTCAAAATAATCATCGTATCGTCATAGCGTCCGCTGCGTTTCAGTGCGTCGATAACCGCTTTCGCGCAGCTGTCGGCGACTTGAACGGACGTTATATATTCGGAGTAGTCCTTGCGTGTTTCCGGAGTGTCGGGCAAGCAAGCAGGAGGCATTACGTAATCGGGATCGACCGTCGTGTCCGAAATATATACCCTATGCGGATAAAACAAGCCCACCGACATAAAAAACGGTTTATCGTCGTCGTAGTTCATGATGTATTCGGCGGCCGCGTCGGTCGACTGCTTGTCCTTTATCTCGCGCCCGAGGGCGTTGTCAACGGAGAACACCGTATCGTAATCCAGCGTCTTTACGTCGGTAGCTTCGTGCTGGACGCCAAACAGCGCCGTCTTAAATCCATTCGATTTTAAAAAGCTGCACAGATGTTGTTTTTTGTCCGCGATTTCGAAACCTCTGTGCGCCAGCCCAAGTATCCCTGCGCTGTGCGGCGAACGTCCGGTAAGAAGCGCCGCCCGGCTCGGCGAGCAAGTCGGCCCCGCGCAATAAGCGTTGCGAAACAGAACACCGTCACGCGCTATTTCAAAAAAGTTCGGCGTTTTGATAGCGTAACCGTACAGCTCGTTAAACCGCCCCATATCATGCGTGTGCAAATACAAAATATTCATGCCGTCACCCCGTTAAGATTTATTACCCGCCCATAAATAAATGAAAACCCCGCCACATGTTAAAATTTGCGGCAGGGCATAGAATAAGCGGGTGATGGGAATCGAACCCACGTATCTAGCTTGGGAAGCTAGTGTTCTACCATTGAACTACACCCGCACATATAACAGGCTTCAGGAAGTCTTTGTAAAATTAGTATAACATATTCCAAGTAAAAATCAATGATAAAAATTTAATTTTATTCAAATCTTTACACATAATACAAACGCCGCCCTGCGTAAGTTTTCGTATCGCAGGGCGGCGCTATTTTTTTGCTCAAAACATTTTCGTGCTTAGAACGTGAACGTTTCCGGATCGGAACCGACGCGTTTGTTTTCGTTAAGGCTGTTGATGGCCGACATGTCGTCGTCTGTCAGCGAGAAGTCGAATATGTTCAAATTTTCTTTAATGCGTCCGGGGTTGGTGGACTTTGGAATCGTAACGATACCGCGCTGGATATCCCAGCGCAAAATTACCTGCGCGGGGGATTTGCCGTATTTCTTCGCGATAGAAACGATAGCTTCGTTTTCGAACAGTCCGTTTTTGGCCGCGCCGAGCGGACTCCACGCCTCGGGCTGAATACCCTTGGATTTACAGTAGTCGGTCAGCTCAGTCTGCGAAAGCTGCGGGTGACACTCGAACTGGTTAACAGCCGGTACGACGCCGCCCATCGCCAAAATATCTTCAAGATGATGAATATTAAAATTGCTTACGCCGATAGCGCGCGCCCGTTTGCTTTCGTAAATCTTCATCATAGCTTCCCAGCTCGCGCAATACTTTTCTTTTACAGGCCAATGGATCAGATACAAATCTACATAATCTACGCCCATCTTATCCAAGCTTTCTTGGAACGCATCGTAGACGTTACCCGTGCGCTGAACCTCGTTCCAAAGCTTCGTCGTCAAAAATATTTCCTCGCGCTTTACGCCGCTTTGTTTAATACCGGCGCCGACACCCTCCTCGTTACCGTAGATCGCTGCAGTGTCTATGCTTTTGTAGCCCGACGCAAGCGCCTCGCTTACGGCGGCGGCCGCCTCGTCTTGCTGCGTTACACGAAAAACGCCAAGCCCGACGTACGGCATTTTGATACCGTTATTAAGTGTTACAAAATTCGTCTGTGTGTTCATTACAAACATCCTCTCCAATAATTTTTCAATATAAAAAGTTTAGCACAGTAAAATGTTTTGTGTCAATTGTTGACAGCTGTCTTGGTGTCGGCGCATAATTGATAGTATCTATAAAAATTTCATTCAAGCGGAGGTAATTCCATGAAAAAGAAGAACATCCTGTTCATTATGGCCGACCAGCTACGTAATGATTACGCCGAGTTCGCCTGTACGCCCAACATCGATTCGATCGCGCGTAAAGGCTTAACTTTTACTCGCGCAGTCTGTAACAGCCCGGTTTGCGCTCCGAGCCGCTGTTCTATGGCCGGTGGTGTTTATGCGCGCAAGGTTGGCGTTTTGGATAACCATAATCATTTTCCTGTAGACCACCCGACATATTATCAGGCGCTGCGCCTCGACGGCTACCGCGTCGCCGCAGTCGGCAAAACCGATTTACATAAGGGTTCGCATTTCTTAGGTGAAAACGGAGATATCCCGCTTATGTATCACTTGGGCTTTACCGATCCGTTTGAAACCGAAGGAAAAATGAACGCCGCTCACCTCTCCAACCGCACTACTGACGGCACAAGGCCATATTACCGCGATATAGTGGATAATGGCGGCGATGTTAAGAGCATGTTATCGGGGCCTTATCAACATTATTTACACGATAAAGGTGTTTTCGCCGATTTTTCGGACGACTACGCGAAGCGTATGCAAAACCTGCCCGTATGGTTCGCCGAGCCTTCGGCTCTTGCTTCCGACGATGTGCTTGACGCCTTTATTGGGCAGAAGTCATGTGAGTTTTTGCAGAACGTAACGACCGAAAGCCCGTGGCATCTGTTCGTCAGCTTCGTAGGGCCGCACGACCCGTGGGACCCTTCAAAGGAATACTACGAAAAACACAAGGACGCTACGTACTCAGGCGGGATTTGCGACACGGACGAGACTATGGCCGCCAAGGCTTCTTGGGTTCAAAAAAAATCGGCTAAAATGTCAAAAGACATGAAGCCGGAGGATTTGCAGAAGGTTAAACGGCATTACGCCGCAATGATTAACTTAATCGACGATTGGGTAGGCAAGATTCTCGACGTAGTAAGAGAGCGCGGCATGGAGGACGACACTACCATTATCGTGTCCGCCGACCACGGCGAAATGCTCGGCGATCACGGCCTGTTCCAAAAATCAGTTATGTATGAAGGTGCGCTGAGAGTACCTCTTATTATTTATGATAAAGACATGAAAAAAACCGGCTCGTCCGATGTGTTGGCGGAGCTTGTAGATATGTATCCGACTATTCTTGATATAGCGGGCGTGACATATGATAAGAGTAAGCTCGACGGTGTTTCGCTTTATCCGCTTATGACGGACAACGGGGGGTTTGATAAGCGTTACCAGATCAGCGAGCTTAGGCACTGCCGCATGATATTCGACGGACGGTATAAGCTGATTGAGAATTATAACGATGTGTATGAGCTTTATGATTTGTCTACAGATCCACATGAGCTTAATAATATTGTTGAGTCTAATAATAAGGAAGCCGAGCGTTTGAGGAAGGTAGTTATCTCGATGTCAAAATAACTACCCGCTATTGTCTACACGATTGCAAAATGCTATTATTATTTCACAAACTATAAAGG
>CAZJLW010000120.1:0-1403 GCA_964546895.1 uncultured Eubacteriales bacterium
AATTCGCTTCCAGCCCTTATCGTGTAGTTTTTCCGGCATTTTATTCAGCGCCCCCTGAATTCATTATACTTTTGTACTTACCATTTATCAATAAAAATTTCAGAGGTCATTTCCCAAAAAACAAGGCTGGTACAGTTCTGATTGTTAAATCAGTTCTGCACCAGCCTTTAGTCCGTAGCTGCAACCGTCTATATATTAGCTAAAATATTAACCGCATTCCGCTTAATAATGACCTCGCCGTGTTCTTCCAGATAATACTTCGCCATAATAGTGGAGATATGCTTCTGCCCGTACTCGCGTAAAATACCTTCCAAATCCTCGGTTGTAAGCCCATCGCTAAGCACATCATTTTCGAGCAGCAGGAAAAATTTATCGTGGTTCTTAAAAAGCCTGTTAGTACCGCTAAACACTCCCAGCAGCCTGACTGATGCTTCTGTTGCGGCGTCCAGCGTCGGGAAGGAGAATATGGAGATATTGGCCTCGTTTGCGTATTCCTTGCGGACGTTGATTAAGCCGTTGGCCTTGTACTTGTTCAGTTCCTTCGCTTGCGGAGCCAAGTCGAATCTACTCTCCGGCTCCTCGGCTGTTGCCACCTTCGTAACGATTATCATAATATTGTCAGAGGATACGGGTATGGCCTCGATCATAAGCGACGTGTTCTCAACATGAAAATTGCATTCTACCATCGCGCGTTCCATTACCTCGCGAAACAGCGCCTGAGTTTTTTCGGAGCCGACTACCAGCTCGGACGCCTTCAAGTTCCGCTCGGACAAGTCCGTTTGGGTTAACAGTATCTTTACTTGTGTATCATTAATTTTTTCTATTCGCATTTAATAGTCAGCCCTTTCTATGTATACCAGCTTTAATACGATTTACAGTATAAATAATAAATCACAATATGTAAAGAGGTTAAAATTGTAACACTTAATGCTATTGGCGCTCGCGCTTTTTGCCGTCCGTACTGATTCTGATTCTTTCCTTTCCGGCGTTTAAATAATATATCCAATCACCCTTAAGCTCCAAAAAGTTTGAAAGCTCATAATTCAGCGCAGTTCTGTCGGTGCCGTTCCTACGTATTCTGTAAATCACGTGTCCGTCGCTGTCGTTTCTGTAGTAAATCCAATCGTCGGTAAGTATTATCTCATTCATCACGTCGCTGGTTATCTTTTCTTTGCCCGCGCCGTCTGTTCGGTATTTGTAAAATCCGTCGCTTTCTGTGCAGTAAATCCAGTCGCTCAAAATATAATACGGCACTGTCACGGTGTCACTGAGCCGCGTTCTTCCCGTGCCGTTTGCGCGAATCTTGTACAGCTTCATTTCATTGCTGATATTGCTGTAATAAATCCAATCGCCATCTCTTACCTCCGAATATTTGTCGTCGTTGTATATCGGTTCGGGAGTGG
>CAZJLW010000120.1:1503-3343 GCA_964546895.1 uncultured Eubacteriales bacterium
CGATGTTGGTGCAAGAATCAATGGCGGTGTAGGCGAGTGTGTCGTCGGCGTGACGATAGCCGTCGGTTCAGGTGTCGGAATCGGCGTAGGTGATGCCGTTACTAACGGCGTGGCGTCCGATGACGCCGTCGTTATAGCAGTCGGTGATGGGTTAAGCCATAAAACCACGGAAATTATTATGCCAATCAAGGAAGCGATTAAACCTATATATGACAAAGAATCTTTTTTGTTCTTACCGAAAAGCTTAAAAACACATAGCAATGCTAAAGACACTGACAAAAACAAGGTCAGTATCACAAATATACCGATGCCAATGCCCATGCCGCTAATAACAAAGAATTTATTAATAAATCTATAGCAATACTCAACCATAGAATCAGCCGCCTTTCAGCATCAACGTTTGAAATGTTCTTATATTCCTACGAAAAATTATAACAATAAAAAAGCCACGAGTAAACACAAACAACCCGGATTATAACGAAACCGGGTTTGTTTGCGTAACTCATGGCTGCTAAGCTGCTAGTTCTTCGAGAACAAGCCTCTGATGTACTGCAAATCAAGCGCCGTGTACTTGTCGACGTTTTCTTCGTCGCTGTATTCGGCCGGGAGACAGACAGTGCGGTCGTAACCGCGCTGCTTCAAATAATTAACCGAGCATTCCCAGTTGTCCGTGCCGTGCTGGCCGAGCGTCCAGTGAACCTTCCATTTTGCGACGCTCTCGGGGCCGTTCGCCCTGTAGTAGTACGCTGCCTTGAAGTTGACCATGCACATCATGTCATATACGGTGTCGATCGATATTTCGGAAGCGACACCCGAAAGTCCGCTGTGCCCGGAATCCCATACGGCAGCGATATATTTCGGGTCGTAATCCTTTAGTAATATGTACGTCTCGGCTGAGCTTGAGACATTGTTGCCGTAGTGCATCTGTACACCAAGCGTAACGCCGTATTTTTCGCACAGCGGCAGGATTGCGTCGTACTGTTTTTTTATGTTGTCGATATTTTTGAAGAAGCCGAGCGACCTGTCCATCTTCTGACAGATTCTTATAATCGGAATACCGGCTTCGGCGCAGCCCGAAAACAGCTGCTCGTTCGCGCTCTGTATACTGTCGTCGGACGACGTGTGTACATCGACACCGGCCGCCAGCGAGCAAACCGACAACCCAGCCGACGCGAACGCTTTGCCTAAGCGTATAATCCCCGCTTCGCCTTCCTGAGGTGTAACCTGAAAACCGTCGCGCAGCGGGTACTCGACGCCGTCGAAGCCCATAGCCGCAACCTTTTGCACAAGCTGTTCAAGAGAAAGCGTCTTCCAAGGCTTAGTGAAAACAGAAAATTTGACACCGCTCATAATAAATGCCTCCTTAGATATGGTTGATTAAGATGTGTAATATACATGTATATTAGCATATTTATGAAAAACTGTCAACATCAGTGGCATGTGGTCATGTTTAGGGTAAACATGTTTAAATATCTAGGAACAAAAGCGGCGCAGGGTTTCATTTAGAAATCCCGCGCCGCTTCCCACCACTACTCATGAGATTTTACAGACTGCTTCTTAGCGTTCCTATTATCATTATGGTTCTCCTCCGTCAGCGGGGTTTGCCCGTTGGCCTTTTCGCGACGGACTTCCTTCTTATCTACTTGACTGTCTTTTGGCATACTATATCATCCTTTATAGGCTATTTATCGATCTTCTCCCCGGACTTCGCTTTACCCTGAATCTCCGGTACGGGCGGCTGATCGTTTTTTTGCCGGTGCATTTTTTTATTGCTCTCCGTGCCGTGGGGTTCGCCCGGATCCGGACGGCGCATTCCTGCCTTTGCCATGATTATCACCTC
>CAZJLW010000120.1:3443-10711 GCA_964546895.1 uncultured Eubacteriales bacterium
TGAACGTAGTCGCGCAGACAAGTACCGTCGCGCGTACCCCAGTCGCGCCCCGAAATGCTGAACACGCGTTCGTCGCCGCTCGCGACGTGCAGTAGCCGCGTTATTATCCCGACGGGGTTCTTGGCTTGCAGGCCGGAACGCATGTTGATATCCGCGCCGATTGGGTTGAAGTTGCGCAGCGAAATGCAGCGCATACCATACGCGCGGCAGAAATCCTTCAAAGTCATTTCCATAATATACTTCGTGCGTGTGAATGGGCTGCGCGGGTTAATCGGCGAATTTTCCGTAACCATGTAGCCCGCGACGTCGTCGTAAATACCCGCCGTCGAGCAGAACACGATGTTTTTGCAACCCATGTCGTTTACTTTTTTAAACATATCGAGGCTTTTGACGACGTTGTCGCAGTAGTATTCGTACGGGTTCAGTACGGACAGGTCGACGGCGGCCTTTTCGGCGCAGTGAATGACGTGCGTTATGTCGCCGTGTTCGCGAAAAATCGTTTCGATAAGGTCGGTGTCGCCGATGTCACCTTTATAAAAAATCTTGTCCGTAATAAACTCGTCGCGCCCCGTCACGAGCGAATCCAGTATGACGGGCGTAAGTCCGCTGTCTGCAAGCGCCGAGCAAATCGTACTGCCGACGTAGCCCGCGCCGCCTGTAACTAGCACCTTCATTGAACAACCCCCGCTTTCTTATCGGACCGTCGTGCCACCTTGCGGCGATCGACGAACCGCACAAAAAACATCTTTATAATAGCGCAAACCGGCACCGCCAGAATCATTCCGGGGATGCCGAACAGCTGCCCCGCAATCGCAAGCGACAGCAGCACCGGCACGGGACCCAGCGAAACGCTTTTGCCGACGACCTTCGGTACGATGAACATGCCGTCGATTTGCTGGAGAACGATGATGCCGATCGCAGCGATTAGCGCGTTAAGCGGGCTGCCGTTTAGGAGTGCTATCGTCACGGACAGGATAAAGCCCACGAACGCCCCGAAATACGGGATAAGGTTGGAGAAGCCGGAAATGATGCCGATAATAACGGCGAATTTCACACCGGCGATCGTCAACCAAACGCTGATGAGCACCGCCATAATAACTGCATCGAGCAGCTGCCCGCGGATATAGCCCGAGAAAACTGCGTCCACGTCACCGCAGAGGTTTTTAATAAAGCGGTTTGCGCGCGTCGGTAAAAACATTTCCATCAGCTCGTCGGTTTTTTTCGCGATGGCGGCTTTGTCTTTAATAATGTAGAAAGCGATGACGAACGAGATAAAGAAGTTCAGTATGCCGCTCCCGGCGGACGTCATAGACGAAATAAGCCTGTTGCCGAAGCTCTCGACGAACGCGCCAATGTTATTGAAAAACTCCGTCAGATATTTCGAGATGTATTCCAGCAAGCCCCATTGCTCGAGCTTGATTTGAATTTTTACGTATAAATCCGAAAAATCGTTAAGCGTTTTCGTCGCGGAAAAAACCATGTCGTCAAAAAACGTGTTGCCGTTTTTGCCGATGCGCGAAAACAAAATTACACCCGCCAGTACAATCGTAAGAATAATAACTGCGTATGTTATGGCCGCACCGGCTGTTCTGCTGCTGCGATTTTCTGCGCCGTGCTTTGGGTTTTTAGGCTTCGCGGGCTTTAACCGATTTTGCAGCTTAGTGAGATAGCGCGGCATTTTCAGGGGCGAATAGCTTCTTTTGGAAAGCGTCTCGTACTTTTTCTGAAAAAAATCGGCCACGGGGTCCAGCAGATACGCGATTATAAGCGCGACAATCAGCACGGAGAACACCGACATTATCGTCGAGAATACCGATCCGATATGCCCAAAAATAATCTGCACATTCGTGAAAATATAGGCTGCCGCGTCGATTAGCACCTTCAGCGCGTAAATGCCCGCGCAAGTCACGGCTACATGAAACGATATCTTTAAATACTTTTCATCCCAAGGTAATTTCATTCGTCCACCCGCCTACGACAGATTTTTCAGAACTTCCTTTGTAAATTCCCAGACGCGACCGATCGACGCGATTGAGACATGCTCGTTCGGCGAATGTGCGTCAGTGATTTCCGCGCCGTACGATACGATGTCGGCGCCCTCGAGCTTTTTCGAGAAGTAGCCGCATTCCAGCCCGGCGTGAACGCCCGCGATAAGCGGCTTTTTGCCGAACAGGCGCTCGTAAACGCCCGTCATGACGTCGCGCAGCGGCGACTCGGGCATGAACTCCCACGCCGGATAGTCCGACTTCACGACGAACTCCGCCGAAACCATTTCCGCTACGAGCTTTATCTGTGAACGTATGAAATATTTGCGCGAAGCGAGGGAGCTGCGCGTTGAGCATTTTATTGTGACGTAATCGTCGCCGGTTACGATGACGCCGATGTTGTTCGACGTCTCGACAAGACCGGGTATGTCAAGGTTCATGGCTTGTGCGCCGTTCGGGATTAGCATTAGTGCGGTGATTATACGGTTGGTTAAGGACTTTGAAAAGCATTTGCGTGTCGCGTTGCCTGCGGCGCGCTCCAGCGTTATTTTCACATCCGGGTCGCTCACGCGGAACTCCTGCGCAAAAATACTCTGCAACTCGCCAACAACCGCCGCCGCCTTTTCCATATCACCCACAAAAACTACAGCCCCGGCCTCACGCGTAATCGCATTAGTTTTCGCACCGCCGTTGATAGCCACGATATCTACACCGCACGCTTCGTTCAGCTCATTAAGCGCCCGCGCCAACAGCCTATTCGCGTTAGCGCGTTCCTTTATTATTTCTATTCCGGAGTGGCCGCCGACCAGCCCGGATATTTTTAGCTCGCAGCAAACAGCGCCCACGGGCGCGTCCGCGTACTCGGTTTTAATGCGCAAATTCGATTCCGTACCGCCCGCGCAGCTCGTGCAGAGCTTGCCCTCCGTACTTGAGTCCATGCTCAGCAGAATCTTACCGGAAAGCTGCGACGCGTCCAAATCTCGCGCGCCGAGCAGCCCAATTTCCTCGCTCGCCGTAAACAGCGCCTCGACGGGCGGGTGGGGGAGGTCGGACGAAGCCAGCACCGCCAGCGCAATCGCGACGGCTACGCCGTTATCCGCGCCGAGCGTCGTACCAGTCGCGTAGAGGTCGTCGCCGACTACACGCAGCTTTATCGGGTCGGTCATAAAATCATGTGTAACGTCATTGTTTTTCTCGCAAACGATATCCAGATGCCCTTGCAAAATTACGGTCTGAGCGTTCTCATACCCGGGAGTGCCGGGCTTTTTCACGATGACGTTGTTGTAGGCGTCCTTCGCCGCCCAAAGACCGCGCTCCCTCGCGAACGCCAGTATATATTCCGCGACGGCCGCTTCGTTGCCCGAGCCGCGCGGGATTGCGCTTATTTGCTCAAAATAATGGAATACCTCTTTCGGTTCGTAACCGCTTAATACCATATAATCAAGTCCTCCTTAGTTTTTGAAGCTGTGAATAGGCGGCGGCACACGCCCGCCGCGGTCGATAAACGCCTTGCAGCTGAAACGGTTCACGGGCATGACCGGCGCGGAGCCGAGCAGTCCGCCGTAAACTACCTCGTCGCCTTCTTTTCTGCCGTATACGGGAATGATGCGTACGGCGGTCGTTTTGTTGTTAATCATGCCGATCGCCATTTCGTCGGCGATGATGCCCGAAATTGTCTCCGCTGGAGTGTCGCCCGGTACGGCCACCATGTCGATACCGACGGAGCAGACGCAAGTCATGGCCTCAAGCTTTTCAAGCGTAAGCGCCCCGGCGCGGACGGCTTCGATCATTCCGTTGTCCTCGCTGACGGGGATAAACGCGCCGCTCAACCCGCCGACGTACGACGAAGCCATTACGCCACCCTTTTTTACGTTGTCGTTAAGAATCGCAACGGCGGCAGTCGTGCCCGGCGCGCCCGCGTATTCGAGTCCCATTTCTTCGAGAATTTCCGCGACGCTGTCGCCGACAGACGGCGTAGGCGCGAGCGACAGATCGATTATGCCGAACGGAACGGACAGGCGCTTCGAAGCCTCCTGCGCGACAAGCTGCCCCGCGCGCGTTATCCGAAACGCCGTTTTCTTTATAGTTTCGCAGAGCGTCTCGAAATCCGCGCCGCGGACTTCTTCCAGCGCGCGCTTTACGACGCCCGGGCCGCTAACGCCGACGTTAATCGTCAAGTCGCGCTCGCCGACGCCGTGGAACGCACCCGCCATAAACGGGTTGTCTTCGACGGCGTTGCAAAACACGACGAACTTCGCACAAGCGATCGAGTTATTATCCTTTGTAAGCCTTGCCATTTCTTTAATAATTATGCCCATGCGCCGGACGGCGTTCATGTTGATGCCGTTGCGGGACGAGCCGACGTTGACGGACGAGCAGACGCGCTCCGTAACGCTGAGCGCCTCGGGGATTGAGCGGACAAGTATTTTGTCACTGTCGGTGCTGCCCTTTTGCACGAGCGCCGTAAATCCGCCGAGGAAATTGACCCCGACGGCCTTCGCGGCGCGGTCGAGCGTCTCGGCGATGCTGACGAACGAATTCGTTTTGCAGCCCGACGCGGCTATCGCGATGGGCGTGACGGCGATGCGGCTGTTAACGATCGGGATGCCGTATTGACGGCTGATATCCTCGCTCGTTTTTACCAAGTCCTTTGCGCTGCGCGTGATTTTGTCGTAGATGCGCTCGTTAAAGCGGTTGATGTCGTCGTCGGCGCAGTCTAATAGATTGATACCCATCGTGACGGTGCGCACGTCCAAATGCGCTTCTTCAATTATCTTATTCGTTTCCAGTATTTCCATGCGTGAAATCAAACGAGTACCTCCTATGTTTTCGTGTTATATCCTGTTCATGCTGTTAAAAATATCTTCGTGCTGCAATTTTATGACGACTCCTATTTCGTCGCCGAGCTGCGTCAAGTCCTTCACGAGCTTCTCAAATTTATTGACGGCGCTTTCCAGCTCGACAATCATAAGCATACTGAAATAGCCCTGAACAATCGTCTGCGAAATATCCAGTACATTAACGTCTTCGTTTGACAAATACGTGCAAACCCGCGCGATAATGCCGACGCGGTCCTTGCCTATTACGGTAATTATTCCCTTCATGAACTTTCCTCCAAGATTTATATAAATTTTCAAATAATCTTAACGTAAATATTAGAAATTTGCAATCGTCAGACGAATTGTGATTATAATCATTGTTAGTATGCCGTATATTTGGTATAAATAAAATATTCGAAAGGGCTGATTACATAGTGGAAAAATACGTATTAATGCATAAGACTGTGCCTGTTGCAAATATTGAGCTTGACGAAGCTACCTGCGTAATATCCGCTGTTAGTCCGGCTCTTGAAGCATGTCATGTGCCGGTGGGTGTTCCTGTTAGTAAGGGTAGGATTGACCGCGCTGTGCTTAACGAGTGGTGGAAAAACAGGGCGATACCGTCCACCCGTGACGGAATTAAGGCGGCGCTTGTTGAGTTTGGGGTTTCGACGACGCAGCGGCTTTTGGACAAGGCGCTTGGGCTGAGCCTTAGCGATCAGTATTGGATATGCCCGGAGAACTCTGCGATTGCGTGGCGTAGTGTCAACTTTTTTGATAATCTGTTTGCGGACGATGTGGGTAATATTTTGTTCGGGAAAGGGGCGTCCGCTCAAGGCTCGTCTGATGAAGAAATTAGCTTTATGTCCCCGGATATCACTACCGACGGATGGCTGAGAAAAAAGTGGGAAGTCATGGGCGGCAAGCGGTGTCTTATCAAAGGCGGTAGCGCGCCAAATTTTCAGGAGCCGTATAACGAGGTTATCGCGAGCAAGGTAATGGAGCGGCTGGGTATTGCACATGTTTCTTATGAGCTTGTTATACAGGATGATTATCCGAACAGCGTGTGTGAGGATTTTGTGACGCCGGAGACTGAGCTGATTACGGCGTGGAATGTCATGCAGACCGAAAAAAAGCCGAATCATGTTTCGTGGTATCAGCATTATCTGAATTGTTGCGAAAGGCTCGCAGTCCCCGGAGTGCGGCTGGCGCTTGACCGGATGATTGTGCTGGATTTCCTAGTCGCGAACGAGGATAGACACCTGAACAATTTCGGCGTGGTGAGAAACGCTCAGACCTTAGAGTATGTCGGCGCAGCGCCGATTTACGACAGCGGGACGTCTCTTTGGTATAATCGGATTACGCGTATGATTGGCAGAACTAAGGGGCTGGAGTGCAAGCCGTTTAAGAGTAGCCATGAGGAGCAGATTGAGCTTGTGAATTCTTTTGATTGGCTTGAACTGGAAAAGCTAGACGGAATCGCCGAAGAACTGCGAGAGCTAATGCGCGGCTCGGTGGTTATTGATGAGGAACGATGCGACGCGCTGTGCAAGGCGCTTTTGGAGCGTGTTAGAATGCTTGAGAATGTGATGAATCGGCGTGTTGTGTAGCTGAATGTAGTTGATTTTTTGCCGCTCTGATTTTCAGGGCGGTATTTTTATTATGTGCGGCGGTTAGTGGAACGTGCAGCAGGTGAAGTGCCGGAGGGAGGGGAGAGATGGCATTAAAAAAAGCACCCCTTTGTGGAGGTGCTTAATGTGGATTGATTTATGGGGTTATTTGGATAATTCGTATGTTGTTTTTGCTACTGTTAACTAAAGGGTCTGCTCATTTGGCGAGGTATAATTACTAATTTCCTTGAAATTCTCGTGCTAATATATCCATATAAAGTTTGTCAATATATTTGCCATCTTTATATATCCATTCACGTCGTTTGCCAACTTCTTTAAATCCCACTTTTTTATAACAAGCGATACCACTTAAATTATCTGCATGAACGGATAACATAATGTTATTTAGATTTAATGTTTTAAAACCATATCTCAAGGTCAAGCGTATAGCTTCAGTGCCATAACCTTTATTACGGTTTTCCTCATCGCCAATAAAGACACCAAGAAAAGCATTTCTGTTAAGGTGGTCGATATCGTGAATACTTATATGCCCAATTAACACATCATCATCAAGCAGTATTATAGAAAAACGATATCCGCTTAACCCTTCGATAGTTTTTTTAACGCTTGAAAGTGAAACGAGACTACTAAGACCACCATAATTATCTCCAACAATTTTATCATTCATCCATTCAACCCATTTAGTATATATTTCTTCATCGTCAGTGTCAAATGGTGAAAGATAAAGACGTTCACCAACAATTTTTTTATAATATTTCACTTGTTTAACCTCCCAAAGCTAATATAAAAACACCGTACAACTCAGCAACCCAATGCCTATAAACAAAACCCTT
>CAZJLW010000121.1:0-1218 GCA_964546895.1 uncultured Eubacteriales bacterium
GACGAGTGGCGAGCGGAAGTGTGGAGTATTATGAAGCAACGGCCTGACTTGACTTTCACGTTTTTGACGAAAAGAATCGACAGGTTTAACGTTTCGCTGCCGGACGACTGGGGTGACGGGTATGATAACGTAAGGATTGGCTGTACGATTGAAAATCAGGAAGCCGCGGATTATCGGCTGCCACTGTATATTTCGTATCCGATTAAACACCGGTTTGTAGTCTGCTCGCCGCTGCTTGGGGAATTGGATTTGTCGGCGTATTTGCATGGGGTGGAGAGCGTGGAAGCGAATGGAGAATCGGGCAAAGGTGCGCGGGAATGTAATTATGACTGGGTTGTGGGATTGAGCGAGCAGTGTAGAAGTGCCGGTGTTGCGTTTGCTTTTAGAAGTACGGGGCTGAGTTTTCGGAAGGACGGTGTTTTGCAGAAGGTGAATCCTTATTTGCAAAGGAAAATTGCTCGGGAAATGAATATTGATGTCGAGAGGTGAGGTTATGATTTACATAGCGAATGCTCAGTGGACGCCTTGTGAAATGAATCCTTTCACGGAGGACGGGACGTATTGTGGAGATTGGTCGGCATTTATATATGATGAAACCATAAGAAACGCAACTAATATTTATGCAAATGCGAAGCTGTATACAGTTCGGCTTTCACCCAAAATTGAAGTAGATTATGCCCGCCTGTTTGATTTCTTGTTTTATGAGGAATCATTTGGCAGGAACGTAATTATTAAAGTCAGTTGCGGCATGAATGCTGAGGAGCTACTCGATTTGTATAAAAACACAAGCTGCGATGCTGTATTTCGTAAAACTGATGTGCCGTATATGGTTCACAGCACCACATTATCCAACTGGAACAGTATTCAAAAAGACAAGGCAATTCTCTCGCCTAATATGCTAAGAAAAATGGGCAAGCATGTTACCGAAATCGGACTGAAGCAGTTGATGGAACCTGATGACTATTCCGACTATGTTATGCTTGATATTCCAAATGGCTGCGGCGAAATAGTTGTTAACTCCAGGCAGCTTGGTTATGTATGCACAGATCCGAATGCGTCTTATAAACCGGGTGTTAGGTTGTACTTCGATGTCAGAAAAATAATTGAAGATAACATTGCGGTACGCGACGGGTTTCATGTTTTGAAGGTTAAGGATAGGTTGCCGCTAGAAAAATATCTTACTGCTGCGATAACGGCGAGTGACTTTTCTGCTGATAC
>CAZJLW010000121.1:1318-4087 GCA_964546895.1 uncultured Eubacteriales bacterium
CGAATGCGGGATTTCCTACCGCGAGACGCTTGCTTGTCATATCCAGAGATGGTTATTCTGAGTCAGATTTTGTATATATCCGAGAACAACGCCGATGCTGAGGTAACCGTATCAGATATCAAGTCGATTATGGGCGTTACGAAACCGGCTATTTCGCAGTCGCTTAATGCACTGGAGAATCGGGGCTATATTTCGCGCAGCATCGCGTCGGGCGACCGGCGTTCTGTGGCGCTTTGTATTACCCCGGAAGGGTGCGGCGCCCTGCGCGAGCAGAAACAGCAGATTGACTTGTTTTTGGATAGGCTGATAGAAAAGTTCGGCTCGGAAAATTTAAAACAGCTCATGGATTTATTTTCGCGGTTGATGGAAACAGTAGAGACAATAAAAGATGAGAATTCAAAAAAGAAAGAGGGGTAATTTGTTTGCTTAAGCTTAAAAAATATTTGAAGCCGTTTTTGCCGGGGGTGATTATGGCTATCGCGCTGCTACTCGCGCAAGCCATAAGCGATCTGAATCTGCCGAACTTCATGTCGAAAATCGTTAACATCGGCATTCAGCAGGGCGGTATCGAAAGCGGCGTGCCTGATGCCATTTCCGCAGAAGGCTTTGAGTTTATGAAAATAACGATGTCGGCCGAGCAAAGGCTACTCATGGATTCGTCGTACGTACGCAAGACTGTCGCAGACACGGACAGCCACGGCAAATCCTACGGAAGTACCTATCCCGGCTTGCAGGGCAAGGATTTGTATGTGCTTATAGACCACATTCCGGAGGAAAAGCTCGCCGAACTGGAGCAGACATTCGGCACGGCGATTTGGACGGTAATTAACGTAATGAGATCGGCAGCGGAGCAAGGCGCAGCCGGATCGCCCGGCGCAGCAGCCGGAGCGGGCGGCGCGACCGGCACAATGCCCGGCGCAATCGACATAAAATCCGTCGACATAACCCAGCTATACAAAACAAGCCCGATGCTCGAAAAACTCCCCGCCGAAGCCCTAAAAAAAGCGGCGACGGCAGCACAAGCGCTTGACGCTTCAATGCTTAAGCAGACCGCGACAATGCTGTCCGGTATTTTTTATAAGGAACTGGGCGTGGACATGGCGGCTTACCAAAGCCGGTATATAATCAGCGTCGGACTGCTAATGCTTCTCATAGCGCTTGCAAGCGGTTTGGCAACGGTACTCGTAAGCTTTATCTCGTCGCGTATCGCCGCCGGTGTCGCCCGCAATTTGCGTAACGATATTTTTGAACGCGTCGAGAAATTCTCGAACGCCGAGTACGACAAATTTTCAACCGCGTCGCTCATAACCCGCTCGACTAACGACGTCATGCAGATTCAAATGCTGCTCGCTATGGGTATACGAATGCTGTGCTACGCACCGATTATGGGTATCGGCGGCGTCTTCATGGCGCTGAACAAATCGGTATCGATGAGCTGGATTATAGCCGTGGCGTGTTTACTGCTCGTCGGGCTGATATCGCTGATTTTTTCACTAGTCATGCCGAAATTCAAATCAATGCAGAAGCTTATCGATCGTCTAAACCTCGTAGCACGCGAAACGCTGAACGGTCTTATGGTAATACGCGCGTTCGGCACGGAAAGCTTCGAGAAAGACCGCTTCGACGGCGCGAACAAGGATTTGGCGCGGACTAACCTGTTCGTCACGCGCACGATGACGTTTATGATGCCCGCGATGATGCTTATCATGAACGGTACATCGCTGCTTGTAATATGGAACGGCTCGCACCAGATAGCCCAGTCCACTATGCAGGTCGGCGATATGATGGCTTTTATGCAGTATTCAATGCAGATTATCATGAGCTTCCTCATGGTATCGATGATGTTTATATTTATTCCGCGTGCGTCGGTGTCCGGGCAGCGTATCGTCGAGGTTCTCGAAACCGAGCCGACGATAACCGACCCGCAAAAGCCACAGAGCTTCTCCGCAAGCAAAAAAGGCGTAGTCGAATTCAAAAACGTCTGCTTCAAATACAGCGGCGCGGAAGAAAACGCGTTGCAGGACATTAACATCATCGCACATCCCGGTCAGACAACGGCGTTTATAGGCGCGACAGGCTCGGGCAAGTCGACGCTTGTCAATCTCATACCGCGCTTCTACGACGTAACGAGCGGCGAAGTGCTTGTCGGCGGCGTCAACGTACGCAACGTAGCGCAAAAGGATTTGCGCGCCAAAATCGGTTACGTCCCGCAAAAAAGCGTACTCATGAGCGGCACGATACAGTCGAACATCACCTACGGCAACGAATCTGCCACCGACGCAGAAATCCGTAAGGTGTCGGAAGTGGCGCAGGCGCTTGATTTTATTACGAAGAAGGAAGAGGGCTTCGGCTCCGAAATATCGCAGGGCGGTGCGAACGTCTCCGGCGGTCAGAAGCAGCGCCTATCAATAGCGCGCGCGCTCGCCGTCAAGCCCGATATTTATATTTTCGACGACAGCTTTTCGGCGCTGGATTTCAAGACGGACGCCGAGCTGCGCAAGGCGCTTAAGGCTCACACAGGCGGCAGTACCGTCATAATCGTAGCCCAGCGCATCAGCACGATAATGGACGCAAACATGATTTACGTAATAGACGGTGGCAAAGTCGTCGGGCAGGGTACGCATAGCGAGCTGCTTGAAAGCTGTCCGGAATACTACGAGATAGCATCGTCGCAGCTTTCCGCCGCGGATTTAAAGTCAAAAGCAAAGGGGGCGGCAAAAAATGAGTGATAATAATAGAAAAATGCCCCACGGGCAAGGCACCTCCGGC
>CAZJLW010000121.1:4187-10696 GCA_964546895.1 uncultured Eubacteriales bacterium
GCGAAGGATTTTAAGGGAACGGTGCGCAAGCTACTGAAATACCTCGGCGGCTACAAGCTAACCGTCGCCGTCGTTATGGTGCTGGCTGTCTGCTCCACCGTGTTCGCAATAGTCGGACCGAAGATTCTCGGCGGTGCGACTACCGAGATTTTTAACGGAATAATGGGAAAGATATCCGGCTCTTCGGAGGGTGTGAATTTCGCGGAAATCGGGAGGATTTTGCTGCTGCTTGTCGGGCTGTATATTATCAGTGCTGGGTTGTCGCTTACGCAGGGCTACCTCATGACGGGCGTTTCCAACAAAATCACGTACCGTATGCGCAAGGATATCGCCGACAAAATACACCGTCTGCCGTTTTCGTATTACGACCGCGTCTCGAACGGCGAGGTACTCTCGCGTATTACGAACGACGTCGACGTAATCAATCAGAGCTTCAACCAGAGTATCACGCAGATTATAACGTCGTTCACGACGATAGTCGGTATTCTTGTAATGATGCTATCGATAAGCTGGCAGATGACGCTTATCGCGCTGGCGACTCTGCCGCTGTCGTTCGCCGTAGTTGCGGCGATAATAAAAAACTCGCAGAAGCATTTCGTCAATCAACAGAAATACATCGGCGAGGTTAACGGGCTTGTTGAAGAAATTTACGGCTGCCACAACATCGTTAAGGCGTTTAACGGTGAGGAACGCTCGCTTGAATCGTTCAAGAAAAGCAACGGGCTACTCTATAACTCTGCTTGGAAGGCGAATTTCCTGTCGGGCATGATGATGCCTATTATGAACTTCATCGGGAATTTGGGGTATGTAGTCGTCAGCGTAGTAGGCGGATATCTCGCGACGAAGGGGACTATTAATGTAGGCGATATTCAGGCGTTTATTCAGTACATGCGCCAGTTTACGCAGCCGATTTCGCAGCTGTCGCAAATATCGAACGTGTTGCAGCAGACTGTTGCCGCCGCTGAGCGTGTGTTTGGATTTTTGGAAGAAGGGCAAGAACCGGACGACGCGACAGGGGCGTTGTCGGTGGCTAAGAAAGGCGAAGCGTCGACGCAGACGAAAATCGCCGTTACCGGCAGCGTAGGCTTTGAAAATGTGAGCTTCGGATATTCGAAAGACAAGACTGTCATCAACAGCTTCAACGCTGCCGTGAAGCCCGGGCAGAAAATCGCCATCGTCGGTCCCACGGGCGCGGGTAAGACTACTATCGTCAAGCTGCTCATGCGCTTCTACGACATTAACGGCGGCAAAATAACCCTCGACGGCCACGACATACGCGATTTCAAGCGCGACGACTTGCGTAGCGCATTCGGCATGGTTTTGCAGGAGACGTGGTTGTACAACGGGACGATCGCGGACAATATCCGCTACGGCAAGCTTGACGCGTCGGACGCCGACGTGCGCGCCGCGGCTAAGGCTGCGCAAGCCGACCGGTTTATTATGACGCTGCCGGACGGCTACGGCATGGTGCTGAACGAGGAAGCCTCGAACGTTTCGCAGGGACAGAAGCAGCTGCTTACGATCGCCCGCGCGATTCTCGCCGACCCGAAGATACTCATACTTGACGAGGCGACCAGCTCCGTCGATACGCGTACTGAGATATTGATACAGCGCGCGATGGATAACCTCATGACCGGGCGCACGAGCTTTATTATCGCGCACCGGCTGTCCACGATACGCAACGCCGACTTGATTCTTGTTATGAACAACGGCGATATCGTCGAGCAGGGTTCGCACGACGAGCTGCTGGCCAAGGGCGGGTTCTACGCTAATTTATATAACAGTCAGTTTGCTAATGCCGGTTGATGCCGGTGGGAATAGATTGTTAACGCGCGGTTGTACCGTGGGTGCACAAAAAAAAGAGGTACTGCGAAACTCAAAATGGGTTCCGGGGTACCTCGTTTTTTTCTGATTTATTTTTAATCTGATTTATTTTGTTCCAAAAATACGATCCCCCGCGTCTCCCAAGCCCGGTACAATATACCCCTGCTCGTTAAGTCGCTCGTCGACGCAGCCGCAAAAAATCTGCACGTCCGGGTGGTCTGTGGCGAGTTTTTTTATGCCCTCCGGCGCGGATATTATAGACATGAACTTTATGTTCTTGCAGCCGCGCGCTTTGATGAAGCTAACCGCCGCGGAAGCCGAGCCGCCCGTCGCAAGCATCGGGTCGAGCGCGATGACAAGCCGCTTGTCGATATCATCCGGCAGCTTGCAATAATATTCGTGCGGCAAAAGTGTCTCGTGATCCCGAAAAAGCCCGATATGCCCAACCTTAGCCGACGGCACGAGCGCCAGCACACCGTCACACATGCCAAGCCCTGCGCGTAGTATCGGCACGAGTGCTAGTTTTTTGCCCTTTAGTACCTTCGCTTTAGTGGTAGCCATCGGCGTGTTAACCGTTACCTCACTAAGCGGCAAGTCCCGCAGCGCTTCATAACCCATCAGCATTGATATTTCCTCGACAAGCTCCCGAAACTGCTTCGATCCTGTATTAACCGAGCGTAAAATGGCCAGCTTATGCTGAATAAGCGGGTGGTCAAATACTGTTACGTTATTATAATTCATAGGCACACACATTCCCCGTAAATTTTGACGTATATTTCGACATGATTTTATCAAATGTGTGAGGATGTGTCAACGCGGAGGAGGAAGGCGGGTTTACCTCAAGACAATATTTCGCACTTTCGGCTCCCCCGACTTCTGTCGAAAGAACATCCCGATCAGATTTGCTATAACGTTTCTTTTTTCTGTGCTCATTCGCTCTCTTCTTGCCATAAAAAATCCCTTACAGTCTCGTATCCCACATACGCGGTAGTTAAACGCATATGGTATTATGATGATATCGGTGAAAAGCAGATATTTTACATCTTTTTAACTAGCTAAACTAATAATGAATAATTATTTAACATAACATGGAGTTGCATAAACTAATTCACCATCTAGACCTACAATGCTATTAATTTTTTCCATTGTGACAACATTACTAATGTAAATACCGCTTGATTTTTCATGCGCAGTATTTATCAGTACATATAAGTTATTTAACATAAATGATAAGTCCTCGGGCAAATTTGGCTGAACCCAATCATATAAACCACTTGAACAAGATAGTAAAATATCTTTTACATCATTGTTTGTCTTATAGCAGAATACTTTAGCTTTTGATCCGCCTAAAATTTGTGTGCCGGCAAATGAACTTTTATGCATAACATCAATTTGATATTTTGATATTTTATCTAAAAATTTTTTTAGGGAATTATTTTTAATTACATCATCCCTTTCGACAAGCATAAACGAATCGCTTACACTGAATGCAAACTCAATTAGCTGTTTATAAGTATTTTCAACTGGCTCAGATTTTAAATTATATACTTGTACGTACTTTTTATCAGATTCAAAAATATAATTGTTCTCCATCACTAGTCCTCCAGACTCTTTTTTATTGTTTCGTATAAAGATAGAAATGAATTACCATGAAAAAAGTTTATATCGTTTCCAAATATTAATTTCTTGTTAGCTTCATTTTTAACTCCAACTCCGAAGACGTTTGAATACATAGCAGGATAATCTAATGAATTTTTTTGAACTTAGGCTTATGTTTACATTTTGAATTTTATTTTGAATCATCCAGTCCAGTCCAGTTACCATAATTCATAGGCACACACTTTCCCCGTAAATTTTGACGTATATTTCGGCATGATTTTATAAAATGTATGAGGATGTGTCAACGCAGGTAGGCGAAGGCGGGTTGCGGGAACAGTATTGAATAAATCTAAGAGTTGTGATAAAGTTTAGTGCATCTACTATGCGTTGGCAATAAAATATGAGGAGATGAAGACATGAAAAAAATTATGCTGGCTACCATTATTTTGCTTGTTCTTACGTTAAGCGCATGTTCGAAATCGAACGGCACGGCAACTCCACAACCAACAGCCGCTCCCGTTCAGGGAAGCATAACCAAAGAACCAGACACTAACCGGTTATCAATTTACTGGGAGTACAACAATGCGAAGCGGCAGCTGCCTGGCACAATGCCGACATTCGTTAAACTAAGCGACAAGTTCAAAGTTGATTTTCAGCCTAAATTCCTCGACTTAACAGCATCAAACGACACCCTGACCGTTAACGATTTGCCCGACATATTTACTGCCGACTCACGGTCTAAAGTTGCAGCCGTAAAATCAGCCGCCGAAATGTATCAGGACAAATCGACAAGGGCTATACCGCTTAAAATGATTGAGCAGTACGCCCCAAAATACGCAGCCGCAATTAAGCAGAACGAAGATTTATTCAGTGCCGCCAAGCTTAATGACAAGCCTGACGAGTTCTTCTGCCTGCCAAGCTTTACGAACAGGAAAGCCACGCTTAATACATATTCCGTCTATCGTTTGGATTGGCTGGAAAAATCAGGCTACAAGCCAAAAGGAACTACCACTGAAATATACCCCGATGTTTTTTTTACGACGACCCCCTTCACCAAAACCGAATGGATTGAAATAATGCGCTCTATGAGCAAAGACGACCCGGACGGTAACGGAATAAGAGATACATTCGGAGCCGGAATAAGCGACGACCAGTACATCAATACATCACTCGAAAGCATTTACGCGATGTGGGGATTAAACCCTAACATAAAGAACATCGCAGACAAAGGAAAAGCCGTGCCGTATTACACCGCAAGTGCGTACAGAGATATGCTCATAAACCTATCGAGCCTCTGTAGCGACGGTGCTATACTGCACGACCCAAACTATTACACGACCGTAAAAAAAGGGAAGTATGGCTATTGGACAGATAGAGCCTACCAGCTTTCGTTTGGAAATAACCAAAGCATAACGGAAACAATAAAAAAGGAAATACCGTCAGCAAAGTTTTTGATTACTCCGTTGTATGCAGACAAGGCGGACGCTAATCAATATGCTCCCGATACAAACATAACAATAGACATAAACCGCTCAAGTGTTATCAGAAAAGACGTAACCGATTCAAAGCTGGCAAAGATACTTGAAATATACGATGCGATAAGCTTTGACCCCGAGACCTACGTTTCGGCTTTCTACGGAAATGAAGGCGAGGACTTCGCTTGGGACGGCAAGCCTTACAATTCGCATATCACGATGCTGAAGCCCCTTCAAGAACTTGTATTTCAGAAAGGCTTGTATATCATTAAGACTAATGTCTCGGTAGAGGACGTCAACAAAACCGAGTATGAGTTAACAGAAACCGCCCTGACACGGTACGCCTTAAGCGAGCAAGCAAAAGCTTCCATAATATATGACGCAAAGGAACTCCGGGGCGACAGCCTTATAAAATGGAACGAGTTAATGGCTAAACACGAGACCGGTATTAAAAACACTGTTGACAGCTACCTTGTTAATGTACTGAAAGAAAAGGATAGCGTGAATACCGGCTGGGATAAGTATCTTAACGAACTAAAAGCAAACGGACTTCTGGAATTACAGAAAGTAATTGACGAAGCAAAATGACGCGTCGGCTACATGCACAAAGTTAACCAGCTTTAGTTTGAAGTCCTCGGGTTGGTTTTTGTTTTCATGTCCATTCACCCGTCATTCATTCACGAATGTGTCAATTCAGTTAACTCTTTCAGCTCGCGAAGCTTGTTTTCCAATATTGATTTTTCCGGCAACCGAAGCTGATAGCTTGCAACCAATGCAGGTGACATACTCCGGCTTAACGCATACTCAACAACGGTATCATCTTTGTCTGCACATAGTATCAGCCCTACACTTGGATTTTCGTTTGGCTTTTTAACATCACGATCAAGTGCTTCAAGATAAAACTCAAGCTGTCCAAGATATTCGGGTTTGAATTTTTTAACCTTCAACTCAATGGCTACAAGGCAGGACAACTCACGGTTATAAAACAGTAAATCAATAAAAAAGTCCATATTGCCGACTTGGATACGGTATTCCTCACCTACAAAAGTAAAGTCTTTTCCAAATTCCAGAATAAAATCGCGTAGGTTAGCGACGATTGCTTTTCGTAGTTCGGTTTCGTGGTGGCTCTCCGGGATGTCTAAAAATTCCAAAACATAACTATCGCGAAACGCTGCCAAACCAGGACTACTAGCAATAAACAGCTTATTCGTTTTGTTTGATATAATCGTGCGTTCAAATAATCTTGAGTCCATTTGACGTTCCAATTCGCGGGCCGAATAACTGTTTTTACTAGCGAGCAAAAGATAAAATTCGCGCGCTTCTTCCGATTTTGCACCCATCATTATCAGTACATTGTTCGACCACTAAGTTTCTCTCGACAGTGTCGAGAGTTTTTCATTAGTGGAATAAGTTTCATAAAATTGCTTCATACGCCATATATTCTGTGCTGAAAACCCCTTTATACCAACAAAATGAGTTTGGATATATTTTGAAAATTCAGCTACAACCGATTTACCCCAACCGCCGTCTTTTACCTTTTCACTTACATACTTTCCGATATCCCAATACATAGAAATAAGCTCACGATTAACAGCACGAAACGCATTTTCC
>CAZJLW010000122.1:0-4540 GCA_964546895.1 uncultured Eubacteriales bacterium
CTAGAAGTCACCTGTGCCTACTGCAAACACTACATAGCCAAATACCAAAAAGTAGGCGAAACCAACTTCGTAAAAATGTACAACGACCGGATCATAGAAGGCACGATAGACTTCTCGCAATACCACGGGGCGTTATTCTGCCCGAACTGCGGAGCGCGAATAGCGACGCGGTACATAACAAAAATGGACAAGAAAGAAGCCTACAGATTTGTCCCGTCGGCATTCAACAAAAAGAAAATATAAACCACAAAACACACCACCCTCCCAACCAACCAAAAACGGGTGATGCAAACCTCGGTTCCCGAGCTATGCATCACCCATTTTCATGCCCTAATCCCCCTCCAAATCAATAAAAACCCTTTGCATACACCAACCGCATGTGATAGCATTAACCCAAACAACCGGATTCTGCGGCTTGCAATAAGAAATTACAAAAGGGGGAAACATATGTCATACGACTTAAACAAAAGCATGATACTGGTCAAACAGAATGAGATTATCGTCCGGCAGGGGGACACGGGCAAGACCATGTACAAAATCATTTCCGGCAGGGTGGGAGTGTATTCCGGCTACGGGGAGGCCGACGAGCTGTTATTGGCGACCCTGACCGCGCAAAGCTTTTTTGGCGAGATGGCGCTACTAAACGATGCGCCGAGGTCTGCAACCGCAGTGGCATTGGAGGATACGCTGCTGTTGGTGATTAACGAGGAAAACTTTGCGCTGTTTATAGTTAACAATCCAAACAACGCCTACGCCATTATGAAGAATCTGGCAAGTATGTTGGACAATAATACCAGAACCCTAAAAGACCTATCTGAGGAGCTTTCCAAAAAAGACAGCCTCACGAAGAAGGAACTACAAATTCTCAACGAAAGGCTTAAAAGCTTCTATACGGATTCTGTTTATAACGGAACGAAAATTGATATTTACGGTTAATCAAGGCAAACCAAAGCATCTTACCACCGTACATTCAGTGTAAGGTACACACATAATTCAGGAGGCCAACCATGAAAAAAACAATCCTAATTGCGGAAAGCGGTGCGGACATTCCACCGGAACTCGCAAAAGCGTACGGAATACACGTACTGCCGATGCACGTAATGATTAACGGCGAAAATCTGGATGACGGGCATTTTCCGGTCAGTCTTATTTTTGATTGCAAGAAGCGCACGAGAAAGCTGCCAACGACAAGCGCCACCAACCCTCACGAATACAAGGAGCTGTTCGAGCGGCTGCACAAAGCCTACCCCGACTGCCAGCTAGTTCACCTATGCTATTCGGCAGTGACGACTGCCACATACCAAAACGCCCTTATCGCCAGCGAGGGCATGTCCTATGTCACACATGTGGACACGAAAAACGTCTCCGGAGGACAAGCCGCCATCGTCTTGAAAATGGCAAAATACCTAGAAGAAAAACCAGACGCTCCCTTAAAAGATGTGCTGAGCACCGCCGAGCGCTGGATAAGCAGCGCACGCATGTCGTTTATTCCGGGGGATTTGGAATACCTCAGAGCCGGAGGGCGCGTGTCGAACGCGGCATATCTCGGGGCGTCCATACTTAGCCTTAAGCCGTGCATTGAGATTATTGACGGCAAGCTGGTGTGCAACAAAAAATACCGCGGTTCGATGGAAAACACGGCCAAAAAACTAATCGAGGAATTCATTGCCCTCAATCAACCCGAAAAATCGTCGCTGTTCTTCATCTATTCGGAGGGGCTGAGCGAAAAAATTAAGCAGGACGCGGTTGAGCAAGTCCAAAGCTTGGGCTATCCTTCCGTGCTGTGGATAAAGGCAGGCGGCGTTATTTCAACGCACAGCGGCCCCGGCGCGTTTGGCATCGGCGGATTCGGCAAGGATTAATAACCAAATATCCCCAACCACTCAAGGCCGCTTAACCACAGCGGCCTTATTTTTTTGAACTCCTCTTGCGGCTTTATTCATGAGCCGTATTTCTTCATTCATATCCCCTTTGACAGACGCATAGCCCTTAAATTAATATAGATGTAAGCACCGAACAACAAGGCAGGATAGCCAGGAGGGATTATTGTGCATACAACCAGCGTAGAATGCCACGTATGCTGCAATACAATAGACGGCGTTAGAAGGACAGACGGGTTATTTTGCCCGATCTGTGGTACGGATTTATTTAATTGGGAAATTGAATCAACGCAAAGGCAAGAAAACGGCTTTCTTGTTAAAAGCAGATTCTCAGGCGGAGGGAATGGCGTCCTCTACCTGACGAATAGAAGGCTCATATTTATTAATAAATACCCGACTAATTTTGCTCCCGTGGTTGCCCTTTTAGTATCGCAAAATACCAAAGGATGGATTTCACTTGATGTACCGCCCGGTGACATAAGCAATGTCTCCGTCGTTACTTACGCGGCTATCTTCCATGCACTGTTAATAATGACATCAGACAACATCAAATATAGAGTGTTCATGCCCAAAAAAATGTGTAACGAGTGGAGAGACTTGATTTTGCGGTTTAATGCGAGCTTAGAGTAAGATTATGACAAAAATGCCAAGAGGATGAAGATGAATGCTATATAACATAGGACTTGTGTTAGAGGGCGGCGGTATGCGTTGCGAATACACCGCCGGAATTTTGGACTTCCTACTCGAAAACAACATTGAGCTAAAGGGCTGTTACGGTGTGTCGGCCGGGGCTGTGTCCGGCGTAAACTACATCGCAAAGCAAAAGGGGCGCACCCTTCGCATCACCCGCGACTACATACACGACAAACGATATTGCAGTCTGTCGAACCTGCTCACGACCGGCAACCTGTTTGGTGTGGATATGTTGTATGACAAAATCCCAAACGAGCTTGACCCTTTTGATTACGAAAGCTTTTTGAAAAGCGAAAGCTCTCTGACAGCTGTACTTACCGACACCGCGACAGGGCGACCGTATTACAAAACCATTAGTGATGTAAGACAGCATATGCTGTATTTGCGAGCATCTTGCACTCTGCCGCTTGTATCACGAATGGTGGAGATTGACGGAAAGAGTTATCTTGACGGCGGCATAACCGACAGTATACCGCTTGCAAAATCCATTGAAGACGGTTATACAAAAAATATTGTTATCTTAACAAGGCATGACAAGTATCAAAAGAAACGGGAACTATTGAGTAGCCTTATAGGAAGGTTCATGTATGCAAAATATCCACAACTCTTAAAAGCCACGTTGGAACGCCACAATCTCTACAACCGCCAGCTCGAACTGGTGCGTGAACAGGAAATGACGGGCAATGCACTTGTCTTTCGCCCGAAGCAGCCTGTCACCATAAAACGAGCCGAAAAGGATAAAGGCAAACTGACTGCACTGTACGAACAAGGTTATGCCGACGCTAATGAGCGTCTTGACGAAGTAAAGCTATTCATTAGCTCACATCAGAGAAAATAGCGTGACTTTTGTTATCACAATAAAACAGCCCCAGTAGTATCTTATTTGATTACTAAGATACAGCTGGGGCTTTTCAGTCTCTTCATATCAAATTAGCGGGTAAAATCCAAACATCCTGTCTAATAGGAAGAACCTCTTTGGCCAAACAAATCAAAGCACCCTGCCCGACTGTTTTACCGGGAATATTTTCAATAAACCGAAACGCGTTTGTCATTGATTTATTTGGGTCGCTAGTTGTTTTGATCTCTATCGGGTACAAAACGCTCCCATCTTCAACAAGCAAATCAATTTCGTTTTTATCCTTGTCGCGATAGTAAAATAATGGCGGTTTAACATTGCCGTCGTTATAATAACTTTTAAGGATTTCCGCAAAAACAAAGCTCTCAAACATATGCCCCCACATCGCCCCGCTTGAAAGCTGCTCAGGCGTATTCCACGCGAGTAACCAGCAGGCAAGCCCTGTGTCTAAGAAATATAATTTCGGCGCTTTAATGAGCCGTTTGTTGAAATTGTTGTAATAAGGCTCTAAAAGATACACCAATCCACTGGATTCCATAACAGATAGCCACGCCTTCACAGTACCCACATCTTTACCGCAAATTTCTGCGATAGTGGTGTAGTTTAACACCTCGCCGGTCAAAGAAGCAGTTGCCTTTACGAACTTGATAAATGCAGACTCGTCTTGAATATTTAAAACGTCCTTAATGTCCTTCTCAATGTATGTTTGAAAATAAGAGCTGTAATAATCAACCCAATCCTTTAAATCACTTTCGTTTTCGTATAGCTCAGGAAAAAAGCCCTTGTGTATTCGGGAAACAATATTGTTAAAATTGAATGCCGATACCTCTTTCGATATTGCTTCAATATGTGCCTCTGTAGGTTTAAACGGCTCACTATAATTTATCCCTAATAATTCTCTTTGTGATAGCCCAAGCATTTTTATATCACTAACGTTTTTCATCAGCTTCATACTTTGAGAACCTGTCAGATAGAACTGCCCTTTGGTTTTACTGGTATCCTCGTCAACGATATCTTTAATACAGTCGAACAATTCTGCCGCTTTCTGGATTTCATCTAAAACAAGCGGAGGGCTATTTATTTCAAAAAACAGCGACGGGTTATCTTTCGC
>CAZJLW010000122.1:4640-9161 GCA_964546895.1 uncultured Eubacteriales bacterium
TATGTTTATTGGCAGACAAGACGAATTGCAATTCCTGGAAGAAAAATATAACGCATGCGGAGGTCAGCTCGTTGTGTTGTACGGACGCCGACGCGTAAAATAAATCTAATGTCGTCACTGTTGATATTGGTAATGGAGATATTTTACAATGATTATTAGGATTCGCATATTCTAAAGATTGGAACGGTGACGATACAATGGCACGCACGCGCGTAAAAGAAACCGTTGAAAACAGAAACCATACGGATTTTTTGAAAAAAGGGTTAATTGGTATAATAGTAGTGGCTAATTTGTTAAATACAACTCTAGCAATACTAGTATTATTTAACGAATTTAGTTCTGTTAAGTATTTTTCATCACTTAGACTATTCGAACTATTTTTACTTGCTATTTGGACATTGCCTAGTTTCATTACTTTATTTATTGATATTGTTTTTTTTCCTTATCTTTTATGGAAAAAAACTATTACAGTTAAACTATTTATTCTAATTTGCATTTTTGCAACATTTTATTTAATATCATTGCCAAAAATACTAATGGTCTTTAGCTTTTAAAAAATCAGAGCGAGCGGATGGCACTTTGAAGTTCTCTATGCGGAAACTGACGGTGTTTTTAAATCAAAAAGCGAGCCTTTTTCATAAATTGGCTCGCTTTTTTTATTCTTTTGAGGGGGCCGTTTTGCAACTACCCATCAATCAGTAAGCGCCTTCTTCAAGTTCTTCAGCGCCTTCTTCTCTATCCGGCTCACGTAACTCCGCGAAATTCCAAGCATCCCCGCAATCTCTCGCTGGGTCATTTCGTCACCGGAATCCAGCCCGTAGCGCAACTCTATTACGGTTTTTTCCCGTCCTTTTAATACCTTCTTAATTATCTCGCATAACTGCGTTATTCGGATTTTCAAATCAACCTGCTCGTCTATGCTGTCCTTGTCGTCGGCCAGCTTATCCTCGATTTTGACTTCGTTTCCTTCGCGATCCATTCCGATTACGTCCTGCAGGGAGACGTTGTTGGAGTTTCTTATTACTACTCTTATGTGCATGAGTATTTCATTATCAATACACCGTGCGGCATACGTGGCCAACCTCGTCCCCTTCTCCTGACGGTACGTAGATATAGCCTTTATAAGACCGATCGTGCCAATAGAAATCAAATCCTCATTTTCCTTATTGTAGTTGCTGTATTTTTTGACTATGTGGGCTACCAATCGCAGATTACGTTCGACTAGAATGTTTTTGGCTTCGTTCTTGGCTGCATCGTTACCGTTTTTGTATTGGTTTAGTAATTTACGTTCTTCCTCGGCTGTCAATGGTTTGGGAAAGGAATTTGTCCCCGTGATGTACGAGAACATAAATACAAATCCTAAAAATCCTAATAACAAAAAAACACCTCCAAGACCACGTTGTGTACCCGCAAGAAGGCGGGCGGCGAAGCCGTAAACGCGAAACGATAGTTCCGCATCTATATTATATGCGTGGTAGGAGGTATTGGTGCCTTTCCTAAATTTCAATTAAAAAGCGTTCGAGTTCAGACACGGCTTGTTTTTCGTCGGGGCCGTCGGCGGATATCGTGACGGCTTGGCCGTCCAGAATCCCCAGTGATATAACGCCCATGATGCTTTTGGCGTTTATCTTTTTGTTGTCGATTTTTACATGAATGTTTGACGAAAATTTACTTGCCGTTTGAACGAACAGAGCGGCAGGTCGTGCTTCTAAGCCTGTAGCAACCTGAATAATTTGCTCTATCATAAACAATCTCCTCTCAAATTTTCAGCGATTTCGCAAATTTTTCTTAATCTATGATTAACGCCTGATTTTGAAATGGCCGGCGTTAACATTTCCCCCAGTTCTTTCAGGCTTACGTCCTGATGCATGAGCCGTATTCGTGCAACCTCTTCCAGCTGCTCCGTCAAATAGCTCAAGCCCTTCTTTTCATTTATGAATTTTATATCCTGAATTTGCCGCACGGCGGCGTTAACTGTTTTGGTTAGGTTGGACGTTTCGCAGTTGACCTTGCGGTTTACGGCGTTACGCATTTCTTTTACTATGCGCAGATTCTCTAAGCTCATGAGACTGTTGTGCGCGCCCATGATGTTCAGCAAATCCACGATGTTTTCCCCTTCCTTTAAATATATAACATAATGCCCCTTGCGCGTAATCTGCTTCGCGCTCAGCGGGAAGGAGTTGATGAGCCGCAGCAACTGTCCGCTTAAATCCTCGTCGGAGTTTACGAATTCGAGGTGGTACGTCTTTTCGGGATCGCTCAGCGAGCCGCCCGATATAAACGCTCCGCGAATGTACGACTTGACACAGCACGAGCTGCTTATTACGACGGGGTTTATGCGTTTGACGACGCGCCCGCCTGATTTATCGTACAACCCTCCGGCGTTAAGAATCTTCTCGGCGCTCGGCGCGTCGCTTACAAAAACGCTATAAACGCGTTTATTTTTTTGCATAATATTTTTGCGAATGGAAATCTCGCATTTGACGTTGAAGGTTTTTTTGGTAAGCGTGAAGAATTTTTTGGCGACGGCGGCGTTCTCGGTCTGAATCTTTAGCGCCAACGGCGCGTCCGTTATGATGCCGCATGTGTTGATTATGGCTGTTATTTCGGCGATGTTGCAATGTCGTGCTTCCGTATGAACCTTGCACAGCTCGTTTTTTACATTTGACGAAAATGACAAGTCAAACACCTACGTAGTCTTCATGTTGTTTTGCTTCTTTACTGCCGTTTCGTATCCTTTTCAATATCCCTGTGACTGACGATTACCGAATGCCCTTGCGTGTTCAGTGATTGGCCGAGCGCGTTTGCAAGCGTTACGGAGCGGTGCTTGCCACCGGTGCAGCCGATGCTTATGACTAGCTGGTTCTTGCCTTCGGCGACGTAGTTCGGTATGAGAAACGTAACCATCTCAATCAGCTTCTCAATAAAAACCTGACTGACCTCGAAGCTCATAACATAATCGCGCACGGGTTCGTCGTTACCGGTTTGGGGCTTTAGGTCGGGCAAATAGAACGGGTTCGGTATGAACCTCACGTCGAACACCAAGTCAGAGTCCTCCGGGATTCCGTATTTATACCCGAACGACAAAATAGTAATCATTAAGCTGTCGAAGCTTTTATTATCAACAAATATTTCTGTTATTTTCGTTTTCAGTTCACGCGTGAGTATATAGCTTGTGTCGATGATGTACGTCGCGCGCTGTTTTACCATGAGCATCAGCTCGCGTTCCTTTTCGATACCGGCCATGAGCCGGTCGTTACGGGCGAGCGGGTGGATTCGGCGCGTTTCCTTGTAGCGCATGAGCAGCACGTCGTCCGTCGCATCGAGAAACAAAATCGAAAACTGATAGCCCTTATCGTTAATGGACATTATTTCGGACAGGAAGTCGCTGAAATGGCTACCACCGCGAATATCTATGCCCATCGCAACCTTCTCAATCGGCGCGCTTGGGTTCGCACAAATCTCCGCGAATTTTGGTATGAGCGTCGGCGGCAGATTGTCCACGCAGAAAAAATCCAAGTCCTCCAAAATTTTAAGCACGGTCGACTTACCCGCGCCGGACATGCCCGTTACGATTACGAATTGCATATGTGCCTCCCTATGCTTCTCCGAGTATTCTTATTTCGCGGGTAAGCTCTACGCCGAAGCGCTCCTTCACCACCGTCTGTATGTGTGCAATCAAATTTATAACATCGGACGCCGTAGCGCCTCCGTTGTTCACGATAAATCCGCAATGTTTTTCGGAAACAGACGCGCCGCCTATCGTATAGCCGCGCAAGCCGCTGTCCATGATAAGCTTGCCCGCGAAAAGTCCCTCCGGGCGCTTGAACGCGCTGCCGGCGTTTGGTAGATTAAGCGGTTGAGTCTCCCGCCTTTTTGCGTTAAACCCGTCAGCCTTGTTCTTGATGGCGTCCTTGTCGCCGGGGTGCAGCTTAAACACGGCGCGGATAACTATGCCGCCGTTTTCCTCCAGAACGCTGTGCCTGTAGTCGAACTGCATGTCTTCGTTGGAAAAGGTTTTCACGGAGCCGTCTACCGTTAAAATATCCGCTTCGCGAAACACTTTCTTAATCTCGCCGTCGTACGCGCCCGCATTCATAAAGCAGGCACCTCCAACCGTACCCGGTATGCCCGAGGCAAACTCCAGCCCGGTAAGTCCGTTTTGCTGCGCGGCATTCGCCAGCGCCGTCAGTGTCAGCCCGGCGTCGGCTTCGATCATGTCTCCCTTAACGGTCAGCCCGCTGAAATTTCTGTACAGCTTAACGATAACGCCGCGGTAGCCCTTGTCCGAAACCAATAAATTCGTACCGTTTCCCATAACGTAGCACGGGATTTTTTCTTCTTTGCAAATCTCGACTATTCGCGAAAGCTTGTTCGCGTCGTCGGGCAGCACAAGTAGGTCGGCCGGTCCCCCAATTTTGAAGGACGTGTGGTTCTTCATCGGTTCATTCTCAAAAATCTGCTCCTGCGGTATTCCGTTGCGTACAAAAAGTTCAGACAGCAAATAGACACCCCCGTTAA
>CAZJLW010000122.1:9261-10500 GCA_964546895.1 uncultured Eubacteriales bacterium
AGTGCAAGCGCCGCATTGTAGCCCATCTTCTTCTGCCTATGATTAATAGCGGCCGATTCGCATATAACAGCCAGATTTCTGCCCGGCCTAATCGGTATATTATGGCAGACGATATTATTGCCCAGAATATCAATATAGTCCTCTTTAAGACCTAAGCGGTCGTATTCCTTGTTTTTCTCCCAGACTTCCATGTTAACGACCAGATCAATCGACTGTGTCGCTTTAACGGATTGGACGCCGAACATTTGGCGCACATCGATAATGCCTATGCCGCGTAGCTCGATGAAATAGCGGATAAGCTCCGGGCAGCTACCGAACAGCGTCTGGTTGGAAACTTTTTTGACTTCGACGGCGTCGTCGGCGACAAGGCGGTGGCCGCGCTTAATGAGTTCGAGTGCAGTCTCGCTTTTGCCGATGCCGCTTTCGCCCATTATGAGTACGCCCTCGCCGTAAATATCAACGAGTACGCCGTGCATAGTTATACGCGGCGCGAGCTTGACTTTGAGCCAGTTTATTACCTCGCCCATGAACTCGGTCGTGTTCATCTGGCAGCTCAGGACAGGCACGTCAAAGCGTGTGCCGTATTCGAGCATCTCCGGAAACGGCTGCAAGCCGCGGCATAGCACCATGCATGGTAATTTATATGAAAAGATTTTTTTCAGGTTCTGATCGCGCAAAGTCGGCGGAACCTTTTGGAGGTAGGTGTATTCGACGATGCCCATGATTTGCAGGCGATCCGAGTCAAAGTAATCAAAAAACCCGGACAGCTGCAACGCCGGACGATTTATTTCGGGGTGACAAATAGTTTTTTCTGAAATGTCTACATCCTCGGTCAATAGCGTTAAATTAAACTCATTCATCATTTCAGAAATCAGCACACTGTACATAAAATCCTCCTACGCCTTAACCATGTCGCTTACTAAAACCAGATAGTCCAGCTTGAGCCGGAACCGTTCGCCGCCTACGTTCAGGAACACCTTGCATTCCTTAAAAATATCAACCTTCATGCGGGACAATTTTTGCTTGTTAACTTCCTGCACTATTTTATTCAAATCCTCCGTCGCTATATGAACGTCGGAATTCAACTCCACAATAAATGAGTAGTCGTCCACGTCAATGACGATATTCACCGTTCGAAACTCCGCCGACCCATTCGGTTGGTAAACGTAGTCCATAACAATCCTGTTATTGCCCATCACAAAGCCTCCCAAGCGCCGCAAGCGGCTTTTTCACCTCTTG
>CAZJLW010000123.1:0-10450 GCA_964546895.1 uncultured Eubacteriales bacterium
GGATTATCGACTGGAAAGGCGAGATTGTGAAATAATGCGTAAAAAAAGGGGATGTCTTGCTTTATCGGCAAGACATCCCCTTAATGATTTTTTTACCTCTCAAACAGCTTCGAAACAGAAATGCCCTCGTGTATCCGGTTGATCGCGTTCGCGAATATCGGAGCGACAGACAGTACCTTCATGTTGGGCAACAGCTTCTCCTTTGGCTGGTTGACCGTATCCAGTACGATAAGCTCCGAAATCGGGGCTTTTTTTATTTTCTCGATGGCGTCGCCCGATAAAACTGCGTGGGTGCAGCAGGCGTAGATTTCGGCAGCGCCTTTGTTGGCTATGGCGGCGGCGGCGTTCGTGAGCGTGCCGGCTGTGTCGAGTACGTCGTCGATTAGGATGCATGTCTTACCGGCGACGTCGCCGATTATGTTAACGATTTCTGAGACGTTGGGCTTCGGGCGGCGCTTGTCCACTATGGCAAGCGGTACGTCAAGCGCGTCGGCGAAGTTTCGCGCGCGCGGTACGCTGCCCAAATCCGGCGAAACGACGATCGTATTGTCGAAGTTGCGCAGCTTGGACATAAAATGATCTATAAAAATATTCGCGCCGTACAGATGGTCGACGGGGATGTTGAAAAAGCCCTGTATCTGAAAGCAGTGCAAATCCATAGAAAGCACGCGGTTGGCACCGGCTGTCGTGATGAGGTCGGCGACGAGCTTTGCGCTGATCGGGTCGCGCGCGCGCGCCTTGCGATCCTGCCTGGCGTAGCCGAAGTACGGTATTACAGCCGTAACCTGCCGCGCCGATGCCCGGCGCATAGCGTCCGTCATGATTAGCAGCTCCATAAGATTATTGTTTACGGGAGGTGACGTAGGCTGTACGATGTAAACGTCGGCTTCCCGCACTGTTTCGTTTATTTTGCAGCTTATTTCGCCATCGCTAAACGTCGAAACCTCCGACGAGCCGAGCTGTAGCCCAAGCTCCCGCGCTATACGCTTAGCCAAATCAACATTCGCGTTGCACGAAAATATCTTAACGTTTTTAGGCTGAATGTCTATTTTAATTTCCCCCGTTCTTAATTTTTAGGGTATACCCTACTCCAAAATATTTTCCCACCAAACGACTTTTTTTTCAATATTTTTAACGGGTTAATATCTAACAAACATTTGCATAAAAACGGTGAAATTTTGTATAAACAATTTCTGACAGATTTATTTCGCTGTCTCGATGCTGTGCCGTTCGCCCGGCGTGGTCTCGAAAGTCAGCTCCTGCGAGGTAATCAACCCAAGTGCGCTGCCCGGTAGGAGTACGCGGCATTGGCCGCCTTTCTTCGATAGAACGGTAAACCGGGTCAGGCGCCCCGCGTCCCACTCGATATCGACCTCGAACGCGCCGTGCGCGCAAAGCCCTTTTACCGAGCCGCTGGCGAACTGCGCGGGCAGCGACGGCAAAATATGCAGTACGCCGTCGTGGCTTTGCAGCAGCATTTCGGCTATGGCCGCAGTGCCGCCGAAGTTGCCGTCGATTTGAAACGGCGGGTGGTTGTCCAGCAGATTGGGCAGGGTGGATTTCGTGAGCAGCGCCGACAGATTCGCGTAAGCTTCGCCGCTGTCGTGCAGCCTGTTCCAGAAGTTGATAATCCATGCGCGGCTCCAGCCCGTGTGTCCGCCGCCGGAGGAAAGCCGCCGTTCAAGCGTAACGCGCGCGGCTTTCGCCAACTCCGGCGTCCCGTTCGGCGAAATCTGTCGACCCGGGTACAGCGCGAACAAATGCGAAATATGCCGGTGTCCCGGTTCTTTTTCCTCGTAATCCTCCGCCCATTCCATGAGTTGTCCGTGCCGCCCGATTTCCGGGCGTGGAAGACGCGCCTGTATGCGTTTCAGCTCGTCGCGGAAGTGGCAGTCCGTGTCTAAAATTTCGCTCGCGGTGATACAAGCTTCAAACAGCAGGAACAAAATCTGGCTGTCCATGCTTGGGCCGATGCACAGGTTCCCAGCTTCGCCGTTCGGCAGGACGTATGTGTTTTCCGGCGACGTGGATGGGCATGTCACAAGACGACCTTTTTCGTCCGGTATGAGGAAGTCGACGAAAAACAGCGCGGCTTCCTTCATTGTGTCGTAATATTTCCCGAGAAAAGCTTCGTCCTTCGTGAATAGGTAATGCTCCCATATGTGAGTACAGAGCCATGCCGCGCCCGTCGGCCAGAGTGCGGCTTTTATATTGCGGTCGACCGGCGCTGTGTCCGCGTGTATGTCGAGGTTGTGGTGCGCCACGAACCCGCGGCAGCCGTACATATCCCGCGCCGTATGCCGCCCGTCTTCGCGTGCGCGCTCGATCATGTCGAACAGCGGCTCGTGCAGCTCGGAGAGGTTGCAGCTTTCGGCCGGCCAGTAGTTCATTTCGGTGTTAATGTTGATAGTGTATTTCGAGCCCCACGACGGCGTCAGCTGGTCGTTCCAGATTCCCTGCAAATTCGCGGGGAGCGAACCCGGGCGGCTCGACGAAATGAGCAAGTAACGCCCATATTGAAAATACAGCGCGAAAAGTCCGTTGTCCTCGCCGCCCGCGCGTAGGAGTTCGAGGCGTTTGTCGGTCGGGAGGGTGTCGAGGGGAGAGGCGTTGTCGGGTTGCGGGGCTTGATTGCCGGGTGCTTCGCCGCTCTTCAATACTAGGCTTACTCTGTCGTAATACCGTTTGTAATCCGCAATATGCTCCGCCAGTGCCGTGTCGTATGGCTTTTTTGCAGCCGCCTCCAGCGTCTCGACGCAGTAGTGCTCGGGATTCTCCGAGCGGAAGCTCGTACGCGCGGAGACGTACACTGTCGCCGCGTCGACGTTATCTGCGTACACCGTCGCTCCAAGCACGTTCGCGCGACCGCCTTCTACGGCGAGTTCATACATTAAACTGAAATCCATGCCGCCTTCGCCGCCGGTTTTGCCGTGGCACAGAATGCGGCTGTCTCCGGCGGGGCGTTGCCCGTCCAGCAAAAATCCCACGCGCTTATACGTCAGCCGCACCGACACCGCCCCCGGTTTGCTTGCCGTAAACCGTATCGCAATCACGTTATCTATTGCCGTGGCGATATACTCGCGCTGGTATGTAACGCCGCCGATGTCGTAAGAAACGGTTGCGACGGCGCGTTCGATATCAAGCGTGCGGCGGTAGTTTGTAACCGCGTCGCCCGCGCTGTGACCGGTCTGAATGAACAAATCGCCGAGCGTCTCGTAATGCCGCTCGCCTTCGGGTATGCCGAACATCGACATCTCAGCCAGCCGCTGCGCCTGTGCGATTTTTCCGGCGAACAGGAGCTTGCGTACTTCCGGTAGGTTTTTCAGTGCGTCCGGGTTTACCCTGTCGCGCTTGCCGCCGTACCAGAGTGAGTCCTCGTTAAGCCCAACCCGATCCATTACGACCCCACCGTAAACCATACCGCCCAGAAAACCGTTGCCAATCGGCAGCGCTTGCGAAAAATCCTTTGCTTCGGTTTCGTAAAACAGTTTCATAGTATCTTCCTTTCTTTTTGCGGATTCATAAGTATAAAGATACAGCATACGCGGCATGAAGGCAAACAAAAACAGAATAGTCAAAGTTTTTTCTCGACGCAGAAAAAACTTTGACTATTTTTTGTTTTTTTATGGCATAATGTAATGAGGAGGTGCTGCGTGTGATAAATCGCAAAGAATATTTGGATAGGCTTATCGTCTGGCGGGAGAAACAGCTCATTAAGGTAGTCACAGGCGTGCGGCGCTGTGGCAAGTCAACGCTGTTCGCGCTGTACGCCGAATATTTGAAGTCAACCGGTGTGGCGGACGAACAAATCATTTCGGTTAACCTTGAAGCAGTCGAGTACGAAAGCTTGCTTAACTACCGCGCTTTGTATAACTACGTGAAGGAGCGTCTCTGCAAAGACCGAACCACGTACGTTTTTTTAGATGAGGTGCAGAACTGTGCAGAGTTTGAGCGTGCGGTTGACGGACTTTTCATTAAGCCGAATGTTGATGTTTATGTAACCGGGTCGAATGCGTATATGCTATCCGGCGAGCTTGCGACGCTGCTTTCCGGTCGGTACGTAACGATAGACATGCTGCCGCTTTCATTTCGCGAGTATTGCGACGCGAGACAGACGGCTGGGATTAATCCGAAAGAGCGGTTCAATAACTATTTACGCTTCGGCTCGTTCCCGTATTTGTCCATGATAGAGCCTGTGGAAACCATCATATCGCCGTATTTGGACGGTATTTACAATACGATACTGCTAAAGGATGTGGCCAAGCGCGAAGGTATAACGGATATTTCGCTGTTAGAAAGCATCGTAAAATGTGTAACAAGCAGCATCGGCAGTCCCATTTCAACAAAAAAAATCAGCGACACGATCGGCTCGTCCGGGCGAAGCATATCGGTAAACACCGTGGATAACTATTTGCGGGCGCTTTGCGACAGCTACATCTTCTACAAAGTCGACCGGTATGACATCAGAGGACGGCAGTATCTCAAAACGCTCGGCAAATATTACATCGTAGACACGGGGCTGCGCAACTTGCTACAGTCTGGTTCGTCTTCCGACTTGGGGCATATGATTGAAAACATCGTCTACCTCGAACTGCTGCGCCGCGGGTACAAGGTCAACATCGGCAAGCTCGCAGAAAAGGAAGTGGACTTCGTAGCACGAGACGCCGAAGGAATAACGTATTTCCAAGTGGCGGCTACCGTGCTTGACGAGAGTACACTGCAACGCGAACTCGAGCCGCTAAAAAAAATCCCCGACCATCACCCGAAAATTTTGCTCACTCTGGACGAAATCGGGGCCGGAAGTAATTTCGACGGAATCAGGCAGTATAATTTGTTAGATTGGTTGCTTAGCGTTTGAAAATTCCCAACAAACATGTTATAATATTAGCATGAACAAAATCTTACGCGCACGACACATTAGGCTGTCGGCGCGAATAATTTTAGGAGTGATAGCGTGGCTTACAAGATGGCAATCATAGGATATGGCGGCATGGGTAACTGGCACCGCAAAAATATCGCCGAGAAGGTATCAGAGTTTCAGGTAGTTGCGGCGTACGACGTACGCGACGAGATTAAGGAAAAAATAAAGGCCGACGGCCTGAAGCTTTACAGCAGCCCTGCGGAGCTGTACGCCGACGACAGCATTGACTTGGTGCTTGTTGCGACGCCGAACGACGTACATAAGAACTATTCGATCGAATGTATGCGCTCGGGTAAGAACGTTATTTGTGAAAAGCCCGTCACGCTGAATGCCGCGGAGTTGGAGGAGGTTATTGCTGTTTCGAAGGAGACCGGCAAGCTCTTCACGATTCACCACAACCGCCGGTGGGATTCAGATTTCCTGACGATTAAAAGGATTTTAGACAAGAAGATTTTGACTAAGCCGTACATTGTCGAATCACGCGTACAGGGCGCACGTAAGGCGCTTCACGGCTGGCGTGCTTTTAAGGTTAACGGCGGCGGCATGGTGCTGGACTGGGGTATTCACCTTATCGACCAGCTTATGTTTCTGTTCCCGCAGAAGGTTGTCTCCGTTTCGGCGCATTTGCACAGCATGTTCACGCCGGAGGTTGACGACCATTTTGACGCGCTGCTGCGTTTTGAGGACGGCATGACCGCGCTTGTGAACGTTTCCGTCAACAGCTTAATAAAGCAACCGCGCTGGCACATGACATGCGAAGACGGCACGGCTATGATCGAAAACTGGGAAATGGACGGCAAAATCGTAAAGCTTGCGCCCGACAGCATTGAGCAGGAATGGGCGGAGACTATAGTATACACGGCGGCCGGGCCGACGCGTACGATGGCACCGCTTCCGAAAAATACAACAGTGGACATTGAACTCCCGAAGGTTAAGGGCGACTGGTCGCAGCTTTACAAAAACGTGGCCGCCGCTATCGATAAGAAGGAAGAACTGATTGTCAAGCCCGAACAGGCGCTGCGCGTTATGAAGGTTGTTGACAAAATTTTTGAAGCGAGCAAGAACAATGCACAAATAAGCTGCAACATATGAGCATGTTCGCGCAATACAGCTTTAAGTTCCGATTGCGCGAGCTGTTCAAAATATCGGCGCCCGTCATAGCCGAGCAGACGTTTATAACGCTGATGGGCGTCGTAAATACGATACTGGTTGCGTCGGTCGGCGAGTATGCTGTTTCGGCAGTGAGCTTCTGCGACAGCCTTTCGAATATCGTCGTGGCTTTTTTCGCGGCGCTGACTACCGGCGGCACGATCGTCGTAGCCCAGTACATCGGCAAGCGCGAATACGAAAACGCGACAGCCGCAGCCGCCCAGGCTATTTTTCTGGCGGTTGTGCTGTCGGGTTTTATTTTGGTCGTGTTTTTGCTGTTCGGCAGGGCAATAATCGCCGGGCTGCTCGGCAAGGCCGAAGTCGCTGTCGTAGACGCGGCCTTTGCGTATTTTATGATCGTTATCTTTTCGTTTCCGGTGCTTGCGCTTAACCAGACGATTTTTGGGATACTGCGCGGCAGCGGCAACACGGCTTCGCCGATGTTTATTACGCTCGCGATGAACGCGTTTAACATCGTGTTGGGCTTTAGCCTTATTAAAGGGATTGATTTCTGGTTAATTAAAACCCCGGCGTACGGCGTTAAAGGTGCGGCTGTCGCGATATCCGTATCGCGGTTACTTGGGCTGTGTATCGCAGCGTTTTATTTGGCGCGACGCTCGAAAATAATAAAGCTAAACAATCTGCGCGTTTTCAAACCGAAGTTTAGCATACAGAAAGTCGTGCTTGGGCTGGGCATACCGACCAGCGTCGAGACATTGCTATTCCAAGTTGGACGCCTGATAACGCAGCTGTTTATCGTCGGCATGGGTACGTCCATGATGGCCGCGAACTCGATATCGTCGTCGATATTCCTGTTCGTTAACGTACCGGCGAATGCTTTTACGGTGGGTGTTATGATTCTGGTCGGACACCGCATCGGTCGCAAAGAAGACGACGACGTTATACATACGACTAAGTTCGCTATCATATGCGGCGGCGTCATGATGCTTATTATCTGCCTTATTTGCCTGCCGTTTACTAATGCTATTATTTCGCTGTACCAGCCGACGCCGCAGACAGCGTCGTATATCGGAAACGTTATGTACTGCTCGTACGTGGCTTATCCTCTGCTGTGGACGGTATCGTTCATTACACCCGCCGCGCTGCGCGCTACAGGCGATGTGAAGTTTACGATGGTCGTCGCGATTTTTAGTATGTGGGTGTTCCGTATTACTGTGGGCTATGTGTTCGGCGTTGTGTTGAAGCTGGGCGTGCTTGGCATATGGTTCGGCATGTATGCGGACTGGCTTGTACGTACGATTCTGTTTTATTGGCGGCTTGTTAGCGGTAAGTGGAGGAATAAGGGGATTAAGTAGGGATTATTTTGGAATAAAAAAAGAGGCTTTCGCCTCTGTATTGCCGTGAGTGGTTGATGTTTGCCGCTTGCGGCTTTTTTCATGCGTTTCTTGTCTGTTTGGACTGGGATATAGCTGCTATCCGGTCGTCAAGTTCCTTCACGACCTCCGGATAATTCTCAGCCACATTTATTCTCTGCCCGATATCATAACTCATATTAAAAAGCTGCGGAGTTTGGGAGTTCCCAAGCTCTATTTTTTTCTCCTTCAACATAGGCACGCCGTCGCTCGGTCGGATATACGACCATTTGCCGCTTCGCAGCACCAAGCCCTTGTTATTACCTTCGGCCAGCAGTTCTTTTCTTCCTGCGAACGATTCGCCTAGCAGCGCGTCTATCATGTTCAGGCTATCGGGCGCGGCATTTTCTTCAAGCTGTACGTCAAGCATCGAAGCAAACGACGCGGTCAAATCAACCTGACTGACCAACGCGTCTGACGTCCCGGGTTTCATATGATTTTTCCAAGACACGATAAACGGTACGCGCGTCCCGCCGTCGAACTTGCTGTATTTGCCGCCGCGCAGCGGCCCAGCCGGTAAATGCGCGCCGGTTAGCTCGGCTGCGCCGTCTTTGTAGCCGTCGTCGAGGACGGGACCGTTGTCGCTGGAGAAGATTATTATCGTGTCGTCTAGCAGATTATTCTTGTTCAAGCAATCCACAACTTCGCCGACGCACCAGTCCAGCTCGACGATTACGTCGCCGCGAGCGCCAAGCTTCGTAGCACCCGCGAACCTTTTCGACGGCAGCCGCGGGACATGCGGCTGGTGTAACGCGTAGAACAGGAAAAACGGTTTCTCCTTCGAATCCTCAATGAAAGTCTGCGCCTTTTGCACGAACGTCTCAGCCAACTCCTCGTCCTTCCAGACAGCCGCCTTGCCGCCGCGCATGTAGCCCATTCTGCCCACGCCGTTTACTATACTCTGATTATGTCCGTGACTATGTACAACTCGTAGCTTGTCGGGGTTCCTTTCGGCTGTTTCGATGTCGTCATAGGGGCATTCCTTGCCGTAGTCCACCTCGAGCGGGTCGGTGCTGTCGAGGTTTACAACGCGTCTGCCTTCTACGAAAACGCACGGTACGCGGTCGTTCGTGGCCGGGAAAAAGAACGAGCTTTCGAAGCCGATATCAATAGGCGCGTGGTCTATTTCGCCGTTCCAGTCCAAGTCGCCGCTGCCAAGCCCCAAATGCCACTTGCCGACCATGCCGGTGGCGTATCCGGCTTGTTTTAGCACCTTGGGCAGCGTCTGCTTGTTCTTATCGATTATGCAAGTCGCGTTGCCGGGCAGAATCTTCGTAAGCGGATTACGAAACGGGTACTCGCCCGTCATGACGCTGTACCGGGCGGGTGTGCAGACTGCCGACGTAGAGTACGCGTTGTCGAATCTGATGCCGTGTGCCAGCAAGCGGTCAATGTTCGGCGTCGATATTTCCTCCGCGCCGTAGCAGGATAGGTCGCCATAGCCGAGATCATCGGCGTAGAAAACTACGATGTTCGGTTTTGTTGCATTTCTCATATATATATCTCCTTTTGAGTAATGCGACACCCCCGTCAGCTATAGCTTTTTAGATTTTCTATTACGTTGATAATTTTGTTTTTGGCGTCGTATCCTGACAGGTTGTCGTTTTGGATAAAGTGAATGACAGCTGCTTTTTGTGCATCGGTAAGATTCTCGTAATGGGTTCTGGCGTCCGAATCCTGCAAAAGCGCCATAGCGAACCCTTCCGGTAAGTCCGGGACGTTAGGGTTAGGGTTATGCCCCATACCGACGAAGTTTTTATCGTTCATTAGCGATTGCTCCTTTAAAAAGTGGCGTGAGTTTATTTTGAGCAATGCTGATGAAAATATGCACAATGTTTAGCCGGTCATGAGTTGAAAATATCTGGCTCGTCAACTATCGGGCTGTTTTGGTAAATGCTTTCTGGGTCGATGTCTAGGCACTTGGTTTTTACGCGCTCACCAACCTTAATTATAGAGATTTTCCTAAATTTGTCCACCAGAATAAACTAACTTATCTGCGTCAACACCCCGTAGCCGCCGACAGCATAGCAAGAAAAGCCTCCCGCAGAATATACTCCGGCACACTATTCCCCGTACCGAGCGCATACCCTCCGCGCTTGCGCGCCCTCTCCAGCATAGCCTTCGACCGACTATAAACCTCCTCCGGCGTTCGCGTACAGAGAAAATCAATATCGATACCACCGAGGATAGCGAGCCTACCGTTATACTGCTCATACATCTCTTCCACCGGACAAATAACATCCTCAAACGAATGCTTACCGTCAAAGCGCATGTCCTCGATTATATCCTCCATTACATTCGCCAGATTGCCACAGGAATGGAGTAGGGCGGGCTTGCCCTGAGCGTGAGCGCACGCGACGATTTTTTTATGCCACGGGAAAACGTACTTGCGCATGTTGTCAGTTGAAAGCATGGTCTGGGTTTTGAAGCCCCAGTCGTCGTTCGACATCAGTATGCCCACGCTGTCATACTGCACACCGCGTTCGTAAAAACGCAGCAACCGCGATCCGACCGCGTTAAATAAATCCTCCACCAGCTCCGGATCGTCGTACAGCAAGAAGCAGAGATTATCATAACCCGTAAGCTTAATCACGTTCTCAAGAACGCCGCTCGGCCCGTGAAGCAGTACCTTCATGTTGCCGGGCAGGTAGGGGACGACCTGTTCAAATATGTCGTAGCTTGCCTTATCCGGATCAGGCCATTCGTAGCGGTCAAAGCTCTCCCTGTCGGTAATAAGCGGATTATCGTTTAAGGAGATCGTATTAGCACTTTTCTTCGGCGCGGAGGGGAATGTGAAGTTGTTAATCAAGCTCACAAAATCATACCCCGCGTTCTCAAAAGCCTTGATCTGAACCTTAATACCATCCAGTTTGTCGCCCTCGGGGGAACGCCCGGCGAGGTAATCGCGTACGGAAGGCTTCATCAAAAATTCGAACAACGTCGGCCGCGACGGGGCTTCGCATCGCAGGACGCTTAATATGTTATCAATATCGGGCATTCGTTTCAT
>CAZJLW010000124.1:0-10420 GCA_964546895.1 uncultured Eubacteriales bacterium
GTATACGTCTTAGCCCCTTCGGTATAGCTAAACGTCTCCACTTCCTCGACATCAATATAAAAAATCTCAAACGCAGGATTATCTGGCTCTTTGTAAATGTTTTTAATATGCGAATTTTCGTCCAGCGCGCGTGTTTTAAGCGCCATGTCGGCAACAAACACAGCCCTCCCGTTTACCGACAGCACCGGCGAAAAGTTAGCCGGGTATGTACAGAAAGACACGTTCGGATTCGCCATAAGCTGGCTATAAACCGGCTTCTTGTTATTCGTGCAAAAGTAAACCTTATTGCCGTCGGCGAATAAAAACTGAAACACCCTCGTCTTAACCTTGCTGCCGTCCTTCGTGGCGAATACGCCGTTGGGGTTCTGCTGTAATATCTTTGCGAAATCAATCATTGTTGATTCTCCTCCCTATTTTTGAGTTGTCACAAATGAGGCTTGATTTCTGCCTCTGACAACAGCATAATGTAGTAAGGAAAATTTGTAAAGTAAGTACAAAAATGTACTGTAGTTTCCAAATGGATACTAACGTGAAGGAGGATTCATTATGCAAGAAGAGTTAGTTACACAAGCAAGCTTACCGGCCTGCCCGGTAGAAACAACATTACTACTAATCGGCGATAAGTGGAAGGTTCTAATACTGCGGGACCTCATGAACGGGACGAAAAGGTTCGGCGAGCTGAAAAAATCCATCGGCCACGTATCGCAGAAGGTTCTCACGGCGCAGCTGCGCGACATGGAGAAGTCGGGGTTGGTCAGCCGCAAGGTCTACGCCGAGGTGCCGCCGCGGGTTGAGTATACGCTGACTGAGGTCGGCTATAGCTTGCGCCCAGTATTAAATGCTATGATGGAATGGGGATTGGGATACGCTAAAAAACCATCGCAATAAAATCCATAACATAAGGGACTTTTCTAAATCTCTACCCTAGTCCCATGCTCCCCGATCCAATACTTTACCCCGGGGTACTTAGCCTCAATATAATCAGCGAACTTCGCCGGGTCTTCCGAGTTATGCTTAAACATATCGTAATGTCCCGGCACAACAAGCCCCGGCTTCACCGCGCCCGCCAAGTCCACAGCCTCTTGATACGTCATATTCCCGATGCACTTCGTCCGATACCGCGTACCGTCCCGCCCATTTATAGGCAGAAACATCACATCAATCTTGCCAATCGCCCGAAGCTTCGCCAGCAGCCCCTCGTAAATACAGCAGTCACCGGAGTGATACAGCGTCACGCCGTCCGCCTCGATAACATACCCGAGAAACTTATGCGCGCCAGTCTCGTCGCATTCCAGAAACTCATGCGCGGCGGCGACGCCCGTAATACGCAGCGCCCCGGACGTTACAGTTACGCCGTCCTCGACACCGATAAACCGCGCCTTGTCGATAGACAGCTCCCGCGCGAGCTTATCGACATGCGGAAGCGGCACGACGAACTTAGCCGACGGCGAGCTTACCGACAGCTCGTGCCACGCGCGGCGGTCGATGTGATCAGAATGGTCGTGCGTACCGAAAAAATAATCCGCATTCGTTACCTCGCTGGGCTTGAACGCCGGAGGTACTTCCCTCCGCGGGTTCTCCCGCTCGCTTATGTACATGTCAATGTAGATATTAAGCCCGGCAAGCTTTACGGCGTAGCCGAGCTGACCCAGCCACCAGAACGCCTTGCCCCGTGTTTCGTTTATATCCTTAATCAATTCCGAAGATTTTACCACTGCCGCTCATCCCTTCGTCACCTGAAATTTCCCCTGCGCCCGCACTCGCGAATCGCTATCACTTATTAATATAAGTCCAAGGATTAGTTACCGCGCCGTTAACGCGCACCTCGTAATGGCAATGCGGCCCGGTCGAATATCCCGTGCTTCCGCATTTTGCGATTATCCCGCCGCGTTTTACACTGTCGCCTACTTTTACTAGCAGCTTCGAGTTATGCCCATACAGCGTACTGATTCCGCCGCCGTGGTCTATGATGACGGTGTAGCCGTAGCCGCTTTTCGTCCCCGCGAAAATAACTGTACCGGCCTCGCCCGCCAAAATATTCGTGCCTTGCGGCGCGGGTATGTCTATGCCCGTATGAAACTCAGGCTTTTTGTTAATAGGGCTTGGGCGGTTGCCGTAATCCGAGCTTACATTTGTGTGGCCCGATAGCGGCCAGCCCAGTCTGCCGTTGAATGTCGGTGCGGGGGCTTTGCTTCCGCTTTTGGCGGCTTCGGCGGCCTTACGCGCCGCTTCCTCCTGCGCCTTTTTAATCATCGCTTCGATTTCTTTATCGGAGCGCTGCAAATCCTTTATCTGTTCGTTATATTTCTGCTCGTCATTGGCAAGCTTTTCAATGAGCTTTTCTTTCTGGTTGAGCGTGTTTTGCAAATCGCCTTTTTTCACTGTCTGGCTTTCCAGCAGAAATTCTATTTCGCGCTTCTGCTCTTCGGTTTCCGTGAATTTCGTGCGGATTAGCTCCTCTGTATCGCTGAGCTTTGTTATGACGTTCTTGTCGTATTTCGCGATACGGTTTATGTACTCGACGCGGTTTAGGAAATCCGTAAAATCCGTCGCCTTAAACACGATCTCCAAATAGCTGGCCGTTCCGTTCTCGTACATATAGCGCAGCCTTTTTTTCAGATCGTCGTATTGTAAGTCCTTTTTGATTTTCGCGTCATACAGCTCCTGCTCAGTCCGCAGCAGAACATCCTGCGTATACTCGAGCTGCGTAGATATTACCTCCAGCTCGAACGATGCGTCGTCCAGCTGCGAGTCAATATCGTCTACCTCTTTAAGCACCGCGCTTTTTTCCCGTTGGGTTTTGACGAGCGCTTCCTTGGCGGCCGCAGAGTTGTTTTTTATGTTGCTCTGCTGCTTCTGTAAATCCGTTACGGATTTGGCGTAAAAGCTGTTGCCCGGCACGAACACGGCCAGCGCAATAACCACTGCCGATGCTAACATCATTTTCATGTTCTTTTTCATGCAATAACCTCCGTATTTATCCTGCCTGTCACATTGGCCTCGACAGTCGTACCCATGTCGACGGCCGCCCCCTGCCTTGAATAAACTGTGTTGGGGCTTACCTGAATATCCACGGCCAGCTCGCCCAGCGCACCGCGCTTTTTGGCGTCGCTAACCGCCAGTTCCTCAGCCGTCGCCTTCGCGAACTCGACCGCCTCGTCCAACTCCCGAAACGCCTTGTTCCCGCCGCTATAATACACCATGTACCCCGTAATGCCGTCCAGCGAATATTCGGGCATTACGTCTACCTTAGTCTTAACCGATATGTCTGCGATAATCGCGCCGACCGCGTTCGCGACCTCCGCATGAGCGGGTATAACGCACTGCGTACCGAGCGCTTTCGCGACAGAGGGCAGGAAAATATGCGTAGGCGCGCCGATACCTATTAGCGCGGCTGTTGTGTTAATATCTATCCACGAAAATTTCTTCCCGACTGCGCCGCGCTCAGCCCAGTTCTGGCGAATCAGCGTTTTGAGCTGTTCATCTATTCCCTTTTCAAATATTTTTGGGTATTTGTTGATAAGCAGCACCCGCACGATATTTTCGTACAGCTTGGCACAAACCATGTCGTAAATATCGTCGCACAGCCTACGCAAATCGTCGTCCGTATCCTCGTAGCTATGCAGCACCTTAAGCAAATACCGCGCGCCGATTACAGACACTGCGCTGTCGTGCCGATCGAAATCACCTTTGATGTGCATTATGTCGGTCGGAGTCAGACCGCACCGCATAACGATGCCTTCGTCCTCGAGCCGTTCGCTCTTTAGGTTGTATAAATCAATCGCGCCACTTCCCAGCATTACGGGGGCGTCTTTGAGCTTCTCGATCAGCTCAGCTTCGTAGTCGCTGTACGGCTTCATGCTCTGCGGGGTTTTTACGAGATACAAAAATTCGTAAAGAGGCTGCGTGGCAGATTTGTTGCCGTCGAGGAGTGCTTGCAGCTCGGTTTTTATTTGCGGCCACTTCGCCGCCGCGACGCACAGCGGCTGAACGCGGCGCGCGCTTAGTTCCAGCGCGTTGTCCTTTATTACAATGCGACTGTCGCCGCCCAAGCCGAACGTGTCGATAAACACGCCCTTGATTTGCGTCCTGAATCCTCCAATATGTATGCCGTCAGTCATGGCGGGTTCGTTATCAACGACGACAGAAATATCCGTAGTTGTCCCGCCCATGTCCACGATAATGCTGTCCGGGCAGTCCGTTAAGCCCCGCCCACCGATAATGCTTGCGGCCGGACCACTCAGAATCGTCTTGACGGGGTGCTTAAGCGCCCATTCGTCAGTCATAAGGCTGCCGTCGCTGCGAACTATCATTTCTTTAATGTCGAGTTTCCTCTCGCTAAGTGCGGTTTTTACAGCCGCCATAAATTCTTCGATAATCGGAAGAAGCCGCGCGTTGAGTAGCGCAGTCGCGCCGCGTTCCATTACGTTTAGTTCAGACGCAAGCTCGGTCGCCATGATAAAAGGTACGGGGTATTTCGCGGTGATATGCTCCTTCGCCGCTTTTTCGCCAGCCGCGCCGTTTCGCAAGGCGTTAACCCCCGCCACCGCCAAGGCTTGCGCGTCCGCGAGCCATTCGTGTTCAGTTTCCGTAATGCGCTCCCAGTTGGGGCTTTCGCTGGTTCTGCCGTCAAAGCTGCTTTTTATGTCGATGCACAGCACGTCGTCGGTCTTCAAGCCGTAGACTGCTTTTGAGTCTACCCATTCCAGCACCTTGCGCGACGTGCCAAGCAGCACAAGCTTTGCACGGCCGCCCTTGTTTTCCACGCAAGCGTTCGTTGCAAGCGTAGTGGAGAGCGATATTACCGACGCTTTCCGCACTAAATGTATAGGCAACGCGTCTAACGCGTTGCCTATGCCGATACTCAAATTTTCTTTTGTCGTAAGCGCCTTGGCTTTAGCAGCAACCGCTTTGGTTTCAAAATTATATATTACGGCATCGGTGTACGTACCGCCGGTGTCGATTCCTATTCCCAGTGTCATTTATCTTCCCTCTTTGATGGGTGAGTTTAAACAATCAAAAAAATTTCGTCTAACGACTCTATCGTATAACACTGACCAAACGCTTTTTCTGAACTATCCCGATTAATAAGCACAGAAACAATACCAAGCGCGTTCGCGCCGACTATATCTTTTTCCTCGTCGCCGACATACATCATTTCGTCGGGAGAGATGCCGAAAAAATCCAACAGCCTAACAAATCCGGCTTTGTTTGGTTTTCTGTACCCAACATCAACCGACGTAAACGTAATATCAATGAGTGAGGCCAGCGGCTCAATGTCCTTTAAAGAGAATTCGTTTTCCATTCCATATGCCACGTCTGTTAAAGCTCCGATTTTTATTCCCGCTTGCTTTAACTTTGTCAAAGTATCGGCGGCCTCCGGAAATGGCTCCGCACCTGACTGGAAATATGAAAAAAAACCAGACTTGACGGATTGCAACTCCGTTTTTGGGTAGTCCCATGCATTAAAAATCTCATCGAAAATCGCCGTTGCGGTAACTTCGACTTCGCGGTAATTTTTTCGCGTGTTGTATTTGGACAGGATTTCTGCCGCGATATCAAACATATCGCTTGTTAATTCTATACCGCAGTCCTGAACGGCATGTTCAAGAGCAGGGCGATATAGCGAACTCCAGTTCAACGGATTGTTATATTTAATTAGTGTATGTCCCACGTCAAAGCATATGGCTTTTATCATACTAAACCTTCAAATACTTCCGCATAGAAATAAAACTACCAAACATACCAATAAAAATCCCAATCAGCACCGTAAGCGGAATAAGTATGGGGAAAATAGCAACACCTTTTTGAAACTCAAACAAATTCATAATCATGGGCAAGCGATCGACGATTTTATTGACGATGCCGTCGTAACCCATCCAGCATATCAGCACAGGAAAGGTCGAGCCAATTATGCCAATCATAACGCCCTCAATAACAAACGGACTCCGTACAAACCAGTCCGTGGCCCCGACATACTTCATGATACTTATCTCAGTGCGGCGGCTATTCACCGTTATTTTTATTGTATTCATGATAATGACAATTGATACTACGCACAAGATTCCGATAAGCACAGCGCTTATCGCGCCGATCGTATTATTAATCGTAATAAAAACGCTAGTGACTTCATTGCTGTGGCGAATGCGCTCAATGCCCAACGGACGCAACTCTTCCAGCTTAGCGATTATAATTCTCTGAAAGTCCATGTTATCGACATCGATGTCGAACGAACGCGGCAGCGGGTTGTCGTTTTCCAATCCTTCGAGAATCTGAGCAGAGTCTTCCAGCTTAGCCGCGAAGCTTTCAAGCGCTTCTTTTGCGGAAATATATTTTACGCCCTTGACGTGTTCCAAGGCGTTGATTTCGTTGTAAAGTTCATTAACATTGTCCGTCGTGGCTTCGTCGCTTATTATGACGGAGATGTTAATGGAGTTGCCTAGTTGCGATAGAATGTAATTTATGTTAACTGCCATGCAGTAAGATATCGTGACCGTAAAAATACAAGACGCAACAGTCAAAACAGAAGCGATCGTCATAATCCGGTTTTTAACGAGACTATGAAGCGCTTCCCTCAGAAAATAATTGAGCCTACTAAATATCATTGTTATACCCGCCCTTTTCCACGTCGCTGATTACGGAGCCGTTTTTCAAAGAAATAACGCGCTTTTTCATAGCGTCAACGACTTCTTTGTCGTGCGACGTAATGACGACGGTCGTACCGTTGTTGTTGATATCCTCCAATAAAGTCATAATTTCCCATGATGTACTCGGGTCGAGATTGCCCGTCGGTTCGTCCGCTATTAAGAGCGGCGGTTTGTTGATTATTGCGCGGGCGAGCGCAGTGCGTTGCTGTTCGCCGCCGGATAGCTGGTTCGGATATGCGCGTGCCTTTTTTTGAAGGCCGACCATAGTAAGCACGAGCGGCACGTTGCGCCGTATTTCGCGCGCGGAGCTGCCGACGATTTGCATCGCAAATGCTACGTTGTCGTACACTGTTTTGTTCGGAAGCAGCCGGAACTCCTGAAACACAACGCCCATCATGCGCCGGAAGCCCGGCATGTCTCTGCGTTTTAGCTTGCTCAAATCGACCCCGTTGACAAAAAGCTGCCCGTCGGAAGGTTCGATTTCCTTAAGCAACAGCCGCACAAGCGTGGTTTTACCCGAACCGCTTGTGCCGACTATAAAAACAAATTCACCTTTTTTAATCGAAATATCTACATTTTTAAGGCCCTTAGCGCCGTTTTCGAAAACCTTTGTTACATCATTAACAAAAATCAAGAAATACTTCACTTCCCATACATCGATTTCGTTTTTTCATTTAAAATGTGTACTTCTCCCTAAAAGCCATATACTTCGAAACCATAAGCGTAATCTTAAAAATAATCGCATCGTCGAAGTCGCGCAAATCAAGCCCGGTCAGCTTCTGGAGCTTATCGAGCCTGTAAACAAGCGTGTTTCTGTGGATATAGAGTTGGCGCGAGGTTTCGGAAACGTTAAGGTCGTTCTCGAAGAATTTGATAACGGTCGAGAGTGTCTCGTCGTCGAACTGATCCATCGAAACGCCCTTTAGTACCTCATTAATGAACATTTTGCATAGCTGCATCGGCAGTTGGTAAATAAGGCGACCGATGCCGAGCTGCGCGTAGTTTACGATATTTTTATCAGGCTCGAAAATCTTGCCAACCTCGAGCGCCATTTTTGCTTCCTTATAAGAAAGCGAAACATTTTTCAAATCCCACACGACCGTACCGATTGCGACGTAAACGTTACTCATTGCCTCGGCGTTGAGTGTGTCGCAGATAGTGCGTGCTATTTTTTCCATTTCCTCGTTGCCGTCTTTGTCGCGCAGCTCTTTCACGAGGATAATACTTTTCTCGTCAACTGCCGTGACAAAATCCTTAAGCTTGGCTGGGAAAAGACTGCGGACGATTTCGATAGCGTTCATTTCTTTATCGATTTCGGTTTCGATGAGGTACACGACGCGTTTTACGTTGTTTTCGACATGTAGCTTTTTGGCGCGGCTGTAAATGTCTATGAGCAACAAATTGTCCAGCAGCAGGTTCTTAAAGAAGTTGTCCTTGTCGTATCGTTCCTTATAAGCCACAAGTAGGCTCTGAATCTGAAACGCCGTAATTTTACCGACGCGGTAGCTTTCCTCGTCCTCGCCTTTTACGAGTACGACATATTCCGATATGCCGTTGTCGAATACCTTGAAATACTGATATCCCTGAATAAACTGGCTTTCTGCCAAAGACGACATAAACGTCTCTATTCCGTCAACAGCGTTGACATTATCTTCTGTGCTGGCAGCGACTTTGCCGTCGCGTTCGATAACCGTAATATCGCGTCTGGTAATATTCTTTAGCCCATCTATAGTTGACTGCAAAATCTGACCGGAAATCATAAAAACACCCCACTTTATAAATTAATGTTTATTTTAACTCATTTCGTGCAAAAATAAAAGAAAATTTTTGACATTTATGCAGAAATAAAAACTTAGCCCGAGCTGCGGCGTTTTTACGATAGCAGTAAAAGACGCTCTCTCAGCCGAAAGTTACAACTGCCTTTGTAAAGTTTAATAAATATATTCTAAAAATTTAGTGAAAGTTTGTTAACATTTTTTCTTAATGTGTGCTATAATGAAGGTGTGAAAACCCCCCAATTATTTTCACACTTACAGTAAATTTCCCCCCCTTTATTAATTTACTGTAACCCCATAAAACACCTTCTCTTTATTGGGAAAAAGCAGCTCTATGAGCTGTTTTTTTCTTGCAAATTTTTAAATCTCATACATAAGGCTGATTACATGGATAATATGCAGGCATTAAAAAATGTAACTATATACACCGACGGCGCGTGCATACCGAACCCCGGTAAGGGCGGGTACGGCATCGTTATGCTGTACAACGGGCACAGAAAGGAGGTCAAAGGCGGCGAGCCGCACACTACTAACAACCGCATGGAGCTGTCCGCCGTCATAAAGGCGCTGGAGCTTTTGAAGGAGCGCTGCAACGTGGAGCTGTACTCGGATTCCAAATACGTTGTCGACGCCGTTACGAAGGGCTGGCTTAAAAACTGGAAACGTAAAAACTGGAAAGACAAAGACGGTATGCGATTGAACTACGACTTGTGGCAGAAGCTGGACGCCATACTTAACGAACAGAACGTGACGTTTATCTGGGTCAAGGGACACGCGGACAACGTTGAAAACGAACGCTGTGATTTCTTGGCGAACGAGTTTATCGAACAGAGTTAACATCGGGAAGGGAGTAACCATATGAAGGATTGTCAGGATTATGAACTGTTAAAGGTGAATTTGGCAAAAAGAACGGCTGACTCCATTTTGGCGAGGGATCATTTTCTGAAAACGAAATGGGCGTACGAATACGGACTTGTCTTAAAAGGTATCGAAGCGGTTTACGAGCAGACCGGCGATGAAAAATATTTCCGATTTATCAAGGACAGCATAGACGCGCTTGTTTCGGAGGACGGCGAAATCCTCGGGTACAAACCTCAGGAATATAATATTGACCATCTTAATAATGGTAAGAATCTGATTTTTCTAGAAGAGAAAACCGGCGAGGCGCGGTACAGGAAGGCGCTGGCGCAGCTGAAATACCAGCTCGAAACCCATCCCCGTACATCCGAGGGACTGTTTTGGCATAAGAAAATTTATCCGTATCAGGTTTGGCTGGACGGTATTTTTATGGGCGATGTGTTTTACGCGCAGCTTGCGCGGACGGAAGAAGAGTTCGCCGACGTGTTTAAGCAGTTCAAGGGCGCTTACGAGCATACGAAATCCGAAAGCGGACTGCTTCACCACGCATGGGACGAGAAGCGCGAGCAGCCGTGGTGCGACAAGGCGACCGGACTGTCGGAGCATTACTGGGGACGTTCGCTTGGCTGGTTCGTAATGGCTGTCGCGGATGTTATCGAGTTCATGCCCGAGAAGTACCGCGCGGAGCTGTCGGCTATGCTTGAGAGCGTACTGCGGGCGCTGCTTAAGTACCAGGATGAGGATAGCCGGGTTTGGTACCAGATAGTTGATATGGGCGGCCGCAAGGGTAATTATTTGGAATCGTCTGCGTCGTTTATGTTTATTTATGCGATGGCGAAGGGCGCGCGGCTGAAATATTTGCCGGCGGAGTTTGCTGATATTGCGCGGGATGCTTACAAGGGTGCGATTGAGGAATTCGTAATTGAGGCGGCTGACGGTAAGATTAATCTGAATAAGACGTGTTATGTGGCCGGGCTTGGCGGAGCGGGTAACCGCGACGGTAGCTATGCATATTACATAAGCGAGCCGATTTTGACGAACGAACCGAAGGGCGTCGGTGCGTTTTTGTTGGCTTGCGCAGAGATGGAGAAGCTGTAAAGCACGGCAAAATAATGAAAGGCTGGGGTGGAATTGATTTTA
>CAZJLW010000125.1:0-10350 GCA_964546895.1 uncultured Eubacteriales bacterium
GTGAATTGTATTTTCAAGTGCGTTTCCAAAAAATACGGCGAGTGTATTTTGAAAATCGGGAAGCCTTGCCGCGAGACGCAGACGGAATATGATGCGCTACTGGAGTACAGCGGCAGCCGATTTTGCCGGGTGTATGAGGCAGATATTTCGGGCGGGGCTTTGCTGGTAGAGCGAATCATGCCCGGTACGCAGCTTCGTGCTGTGCGGGATATCGGTGCGCGGGTTGATTTGTTTTGTTCTGTTTTTGACGGCTTACATATAAGACCGAGGAATCCGGCGAAGTATCCGACTTATATGGGTTGGGTTAGTCGTATTGCCGCGTTTATGCGGGAGCAGAAGGATTATGCGGAATTGTCCGTTCATATGACGCGTGCGGAGCAGATTTGCCGGGGGTTGTGCGAGAAGTATACAGGGCAGATGCTGCTGCATGGGGATTTGCACCATGATAATATTTTGCTTGGCAGCGACGGCGGCGTTGGTGCGTATCGGATTATCGATCCGAAAGGGGTTGTCGGTGATAGGGTTTTCGATTTGCCAAGATTTGTGCTGAATGAGTTTGAGGATAAGATTGATGATGGGTTTGCGCGGAAGTATGATTTTATCGTGGAGACGCTCTCGGCTAGGCTGGGCGTGTGCGAGCGGGATTTGCGTAGGTTGGTTTATGTTGAAATGTGTATGGCTAATAGTTGGAGTGTTGAGAGTGGGGAGAAGCCAAATATGGCTGAGGTTGAGTTTGCCTATGAGATGATGCGCGAGCAATAATACAAGCACGGTTGCCAAATGGTAATCGTGCTTTTTATTAACATATTTTTACCTCTTTCGGGAAAAATAATAAAACTATTAATGCAACTGATTTCGCGCTGTGATATAATATGAAAAACTCTAACGTATTTTCCTTGGAGGCATCCTATGAGCTTTGTCAGAATAAACAAAATGTTCAAACGTTTGGCGGCAGCGCTGACACTTTCGGCACTTCTGGCGTCCAGTGTGGCGGGCGCTACAGACGAGTTTATTTTTACGGATCCTGTCGCGAATACATACAACGGGCGCGTCGAGTCGCGGGATTTGATTTTCAACTTGAACTTCACGGACGTACCGGACGACCACCCGAACAAGGAAGCGATCGTGCGTACCGGCGCATTGGATATGCTTAAGGGCTACTACGACAAATACCTGCCCAACAACTACGTCACGAACCAGCAAGCCGTGGCGTTCGTGTTGCGCGCTACGGGTCGGGAGGTACTCGCTCAGGACACAGCCACGCAACTGCAACCCACGCTCCCCGCAGGCACAGACTTAATGACGAACTGGTCAATCGGCTACCTTAACGTCGGCTTGCAGCTCGGGCTTATCACGGCGCAGGAATACGCCGACGCGCTTAACCCTGACCAAGCCGGGCTTAACCCCCAGACGAACTTTATCCGCGGCGGCCCCGCGACACGACAGCGCGTCGCGCAGTGGCTTTACCAAGCCATCAACACGATGAACGCCGCGGCGTTTAACTCGCCCGCTACGCGTCAGGCGGTTTATACGTTTAACGATTACGACTCCATCGACGTCGATAAAACAACGGCCGTCAACGCCGTTACGCGCGCCAATATCATGAAAGGCGACGCGAAAAACAACTTCCGCCCGAAATCAAACGTAACGAAAGCCGAAATGGCGCAAATCCTACGCGACATGGAATTGATATATTACAACGTCGCCGGTATCCAGAAAAAGACAGGCACAGTCGGCGGTTACAAAGGCGATCTATCAGTACGGACTGCCAACGGCGTAGCGACGCGCGACATTTACGTGCGCACATCTGACGGAAAAATCGACGTGCTGCGTTACCGCCAAGAGCGCAACTCCTCGCCGCAAGCGGCCGATTACGACACGGTCGTTTACAACGAAGGCAAAATTGACGGATTACTGTCGCTAATGGAAGGCTACCAAATCGAGTACCTCATCCAATCCGCGACGAACACAATCCTTTACGTCCAAGTACAGCGCAGTCTGCTGACGCCGCTGAAAGTCGTCGGCCAGCTCAAATCGTTCAACCCCCAGACAGGCGTAATCACAATAACCGACCCGAACGGCAACACGTTCGACTTCCCCGTCGCGAAGGGGCTGTACGGCACGGACGGCGGCATTAACTACCTCCTAATGAGCAAAACAAAACGCGACGTCACGAAGCTACCCTTCGGCTCGAATATCGAAATGATGATCAAAAATTACATCGCCGACGAAATCAACTACCTAGGCGAAATTCGTCTAATAGACGAATTTCGGGGTATCGTAACGGAAAACAACCCCGCCCTCGGCTACATCGTCGTCATTGACAATCAAGGTCACGAGCAGGTGCGCTTCTACTATCCCGAGGACGTGAAGGTCTACAAGCAGCAATATTACGACATCGGCGACGAAATCGGCTACATCTCGCAAGTGTTCCCGAACTTCCGCTTTAACCCGCGCGAATCGTCCATGTCGGAAATCGAGCCGGGCGACATCGTATACATTCGCCCCGACCCGAACGACCCCGAGCGTCTCACCGCAATCAGCGCCGCGACGAACTACAGTATGCGCTACGGCAAAATACGCCAGTACACAATCGCCGACGGCATAGCGACGATGCTCGTCGAGTACGAAAACAAACAGACGGCATGGTTTGACGTGCCGACAAATATATATATGTTCAGGGACGGACGCCCGATAAGCGCGCAGGACGTAATGGCGGGCGACTGGGCGAAGCTCCTCGTCAATCAGGCGATTATTTCGCCGGGGCATATCCTCGAATCCGTAAAAGAAATGATTGTCGAAGGCGGCGGCGAGCATATGATAAGCCGCATAGTCAAAGGGCAGCTCGCCGGAATAAACGCCGTGCAGAATCAGCTGCAAATCCAGAACGCGCAGACGCTCACCGGTACCGCGTGGATGAACTACAAGGAGCTGCAACAGTTCAGCATAGCCGCGAAGGATATCGAATACTACCTCGACGGAAAGCGCATTACGCTGGACTACGCCGCGCGCAACTTAAAACGCGCGAGCGGCGAGGTGTACGTGGCGCTTGAAAACAGCTTCACGGGCGAACGCGTACGCAAGGTAACGTTCCGCTCGGGGCGCGACACGCTGCTTGCTCCGGACACGGTTGTAAACTCCAATAACATTGACAAATTCTCATTTGTAACGAACACCGCCGGAATCACAACGGACATCGGCACAATCGTCAGACGTTACGGCAGGCTCGTCGACGGCAAGGACATCATGACTGCCGACTATGCACTAGTCTCGCTTAACGGCAACAACGCCGCTGCAATCGTCGATATCTACGACGCGCCGGGCGTGTCGGGCGTAATGATAGCGCGCGGACGCGTACTGAGCGTCGACGAAGGCAAGAGCTTCAAGGTGCAGTCGATGTCGATACTCTCGGGCAACAACTCGTGGAACTACACACCAATCGCCCGCGAATTCACAATCGATTACAACTCGATTTTCTTGGATGAAAACGGCTATTACCCGTACGAGACATTTTTGGGCTACACGGAAAATACGGCAATCGATCAGGTCTACAACATCGTAGTGGACGGCACACGCGCGGCTCGCGTCGTGAAAGCGCCGTATCCGAAGGACGCAATGCGCGGAACGATTTACGCGAACGCAAACGGCACACTGTCGCTGAAAACCACGACGTACCTCGACCCGGCCGGTAAGTGGCTGTCGACCAGCGTCACAAACGCGACGTCGACGGTGACAATCCCCGCGAACGCGATTGTCGTCAAAAACAACAACGTCATACCGGCGTCCGAGCTGCAAATCAACGATCAGGTGCGCATCCTGACGGATAAGCTGCCGGAAAAAATAACAAGCGCGGAACCTATCAACGGCTACGTAGTTTTGGTGGAGAAGTAAGGTGCAAAGGAGCATTTTTATGAAGGCATTTATTCGTATAATGATAACGCTGGTGTGCCTTGTGCCGACGGCTTCGGTTTACGCCAAGGTCGGCGACTTGGGCTTTTTCGGCGGCATTACGGAGGGGCGGAAGCTCCCGCTGTCCACGGAAATTATTTTGAGCCAGACGGCGAACAACAACACCCGCGCTGCGCGCACAACACTTAACTATAAGGAAATGATTTTTCTGACGGGCAAGCCGGTACAGTACGAGGGACGGCTCGAAATCACGGCCGGTACCCCGATACCCGACAACGTACGCGCCGGAACGTACACCGAGACGTACCGCACTACGCCCAGCGCGACGACCGGCACAACGCAAACAATCGACCGCAACATCGTATTCAACGTAAACTGGCGGCGCGAAGGCAACCAGCTCATACGCGACTACTCCGTGCGCACATGGGCTGAGACGATACGCGTCCCGGGAGCGACGTTTACGCTTGACGCGAGCCAATCGTTTTTCAGCATGAGCATAATCAGCGACACGAACCCTGCCGTCACGTACTACAAAGGCGACCGCTCACAGCGCGCCGTCTACGTCTCGGCGGTCGAGGGACAGGAAGGCACCCAAGCCACAACGCTTGAAACATCCGGCTCGTTCTACGGCTACGAAAGCGCGTGGTCGTCCACGGAAACGCACCGTATCGACGCCACCGTCACAAACCCGGCCTGGCAGATGCAGTACCAGCTGCGCCCGAGCGTATCCGTCGCGAAAATGCTCCAGTATTCCCAGAACGAACCGTCGCTCATCAGCTTCTCCGGCAACTACCGCGAGGTCATGCAGAATCAGAGCGGCTTACGCTACGATATTTATGTAAAGCCGCGGCAGTTTTTCGAGCAGCCCGACTCGGGCAGCGCGTCCATCGCGACTAACAACACGTTCGAGCAGCTTATCGCGCCGAACGTCGATTTCCTGAAAGGGCATTTCGCCGAGAGCGATATCAAAAAGCTGTTCAGTATGCAAATCTTAGACGGCGACCCGAAGCTTTACCAGCCCGACCAAGCCATAACGCGCGGCCAATACACGACGGCACTCGTCAAAGCAATCAAGCTACCGATCGAACCGGCGACACCGGCGCGTAACAACCGCAACACGCAGCAAGTAGCACTCGTATTCCCGGACGTCCTGCCCGACAGGCCGGATTACCCGTACATTATGGCGGCCTACAAAGCGGGCATCGCCATCGGACGCGACAACGGCAAGTTTTACAGCGACTACACCCTTGAGCGTCAGGAAGCCATCACAATACTGCTACGTACGCTAGGCTTACAGAACCTCGGGCTAGACCCCGCCCCGTACACGGCGTTCGTCGACGACAGCGAAATCGGCGACTGGGCCAAGAACGAAATCTACGCCGCCGCCAAAATCGGGCTTATCGCGCCCGACGAGAACGGCAGAATCCGCCCGAAGCTAATCGTCTCAAAAGCCGAGGCGTCGGCGCTGCTGAACCGCGTCATAGACTACATGCGCTCGGAGCTGGCTACGGATTACGCGGATCATATTGTTAACTACGCAAACTAATCGAGTCATTTAAGAACAACGGACGGGAATGGGGATAAGCATGAAGCAATTCAAACAAATGGTTATTATAATATTTACGGCGCTGGTTTTAGCATTCAATACAACGGGCGCGGCGTACGCCGCGGATACGTCAGCCGCCAATCAACCCGGCACGCAATCCGCCGCCGTGCAATCCGGAGCGTCTGACGAAGGCAAGCTTACCGACCGGCAAAAGCTGGACTACGTCTCGAATATGCTATCGCAAATAATCGAGCTGATAAACGACCGATACGTCGGCGACAAGCCGTCGATTGAGCAGCTCTACGAAGCGGCGTTAAAGGGCATTACATCAACGCTGGACCAGTACAGCGAATATTTTACAGAGGAAGAGTTGAGCGGCTTTATCGGCAACGTCTCGTCGCAGCTATACGGCGTCGGCGTGTCGATAACATCTAACGAAGCGGGCGAAGCCTTCATAGCGCGCGTCGTGGACGGCAGCCCTGCCAAACGCGCCGGAATGGCCATGAATGACGTGTTGCTGTACGTAAACAGCGTTAGCGTCGAAGGCATGAATACGGACAATATCCGGACGCTAATAGCCGAAAAAGACGAACTGACAATGACAGTTCGCCGCGGCACCGAAATCAAGACCTTTACAATGACCAAAGAGCGGATATTTTTAGAGACGGTGTACGTAAACACGTTTGACAAGCTCGTCAAAGCCGCAGAGGATAACAACAACAGCGCAGTACGGTATGTTTACATAAATACTATAGGCGAAAATACAGGCAAGGAATTTATAAAAGCGATAAACGCCATGAAGGAAAGCGGCGTGAAGAAGATAGTTTTAGATTTGCGGGGGAACCCGGGCGGCTATATGGACACGACGATGGAAATCTGTAACGCGATAGTCCCGAAGGGGCCTATCATTCACACCGTAAACAGCCGCGATGTAAAAAAGGTATTGGAATCTGATTTGGAGCAGTCACCGTTCGAGCAGATAGTTGTACTAGTCAACCGCGGCACGGCGTCGGCGGCCGAAGTAATCGCATCGGCGCTACAGGATTCGAAGGCGGCGACTATAGTCGGCGAAACGACGTACGGCAAGGGCGTAATACAGTCTCTCTACAACCTACCCGACGGCGGCGGCTTGAAGTTCACGACGGAGGAATACTTCAGGCGCAACGGCGAGAAGCTTAACACAATCGGCGTAATACCCGACATAATAATAAAAATGCCGAGCCTAGTAACCAAATCAGTAAAGCTGACCGACGACAAGAAGTCCGACGAGATACCGAAGCTTAAAGCGCTGCTGGCGTACCTTGGCCACAAGGTCGGCGCGAATGATAACGTGTATGATGAAGCAACACGATCGGCAGTAGCCGAGTTTCAAAAGAAGTTTGGTATTGAGCAGACAGGCGATTTGACGGACGAGACACTGAACGCGATAAACATTTCCGTTTACCGTAAGTATAACGAGGATGATTTGCCGTTGGCTAAGGCTTATGAGTTGCTGATGAAATAGTGTGTTTTCGTAATCCGGAGGTGAATGTCATGGTGTACTCGTTAGATGTACTCAAAAATAAAATAGCGCCAATAGCGACAAAGTATAATCTTACCGCTGTGTATTTATTCGGTTCTTACGCGCGTGACGAAGCCACTGAAGATAGTGATGTGGATATTCTTATTGACAAAACCGATTCTTCTGTTAAGGGTTGGATTATCGGCGGACTTTACAATGACTTATGCGATGTTATTGACAAAGAAGTTGACATGATTACGACAGACACACTAGAACACGAAAGCACGAAAATACGGACACCGTGGTTTGTAGATAATATTATGATGGAAAGGGTGCCGTTGTATGAAAGATAGTGATGTTCAGCGTATACAACACATCAAAACTTACTGTGAAGACATAACTGACGCAATTAAGCGCTTTGGTAACGATTTTACGATATTTAATAACGACAAGGATTATTTTAACTCCGTATCTATGTCACTAATGCAAATCGGCGAATTGAGTATAGGGTTGTCCGATGATTTTAAGGAACGCACAAAAGCACAAATGCCGTGGGGGTTAATAAGAGGAATGCGAAATATGTTCGCTCACGCATATGCGTCTATTGATAAAATTTCTATTTGGGAGACTGCCGTTGACAATATTCCGGAGTTAACAAATTTTTGTGACAGTTTTATAAATAAAATCCAATAACAAAGGCTGTAGCATAATCGCTACAGCCTTAATTTTTTGCATTATTTACTTATATTACTTCTTTTCCTTAATAATAAGGTCGTCGCCGACAGTAATGTTAAGTCCCATTACCTTCGAGAAGAACGTATCCGGTACTGTGAAGATATCCATGAACAGTGTCGGAGCGGCGTCAAGAGTTACTTTAGTAATAGTACCGTTGACGTCTTTCGTAACTTCTTTATTGTCAACATAGAGAGTGTAAGAAGTAGTGCCTTTTCTTACGACGGCTTTGTTAGCCAGTGCGTAATACTTAGCTTCCCAGCCCACTTCCTCAGCGTTTCTGAGAAGCGGAAGGCTTGTCACCTTAGCAGCGGCGGCAGGCTTAGCGGCTTCAGGAGTAGTAGCTTTCGTGTAATCGGCAGCAGTTACTTCCTTCTTTGTATCTTTGTTGAAATATATTGTCTTTGTCAGAGTAGTGCCGGTGCGGGAGTTCGTGGACTGCTTGAAAACAAGGTTAACCTCAAGCTTAGCATAAATCTTGTCCTTATCCGTAGCGCCCGGATCTTCTGTCGTAACAGTGATAGTAGCTACGTCCTTAGTTGTAACGCCTGAACCGGTGATGCCGTACTTTCTGAAGTTATCGTCGATGAAGCTGGCGATATCCTTGTTGAAGCTCTCATAGCCGGAGCCTACGTTAAACTGCGGATACTGACCGATGATCTGGTTGCTGGCATCACGGTAGTTAACCATTGCGTAGTTCGTGCTGATATTCGGTGCAGCAAATACGGGTGCGGATACGCCAAGCGTTAAAACCGCTGCTGATAATATTGCAATTAATCTCTTTGCTCTTTTCATTAATAAATCCCTCCTATTATTTTTGGTCGTGAAAGAGCCACTTTCATAAAATTCCCAAGGTCATTTCCCTTACACTATATTTTACATATTATAAATAAAAAATCAATAACAATTTTGTTACAAATGAAAATTTCTTATCGAAATTTTTTTTGCGTTATGCCTACAAGGAACTTGTACCCTCATCGTAGTATATGTAAGCAAACAGAAATTACACATTATACAGTACGGTTACGGGTGGAAAATAAAGAAGGGGCTGGAATTCAGCCCCTTTGCTTGTCGCCTATGTTGCTAGTTCAACCGGCCGTCAACGCCGAATTTGTAAAAGCCTCTAGGCATATTTTTGATTTGTTCAAGCCTCTGCGATTCTTTACTAAGCTTTTGGTTCTTAATGTGGTAATCGTCCTTATCCATCGTTAATGCACCTCTTGCTTATATATTAAATTCGTTATGCTTGATTTTTATTTAACAATAAAACGTATTGCGTTCGTCCTACCGCTAAAATTTTTCTTGTAAGCTATATCGAGCTTACGGTATTATTATAGCCAAACGTGTGAAATTTATTTTGGAAAATTTTTTTTAATATAAAGGGGAGCGGTTAGAATGACTTACGGATTTATAGGTTGCGGCAACATGGCGGGCGCTATTATAAACGCGCTGCTTGACGCAAAATTTTTAGAACGCGTGCAAATAAATATTTTTGATGTGAACGAGGACAACTCAGTTGCATTTGCAAAAAAAAGCGGCGTGAACCGCATGGAAAATTATGAAGCGCTGATACAGGGCAGCGACGTGGTTGTACTTGGCGTAAAACCCTTCGTACTGCCCCGCCTGTTGACGGAAGCTAAGGACTTAATCAAACAGTACGCTCCGCTCGTAGTGTCGATAGCAGCGTCTAAAACGATAGCAGAAATCGAAACACTGCTGGGCTTCGCACCACCGATCGTTCGCGTCATGCCAAATATGAACGCGAAGGTGTTGCAGTGTATGTCTGGAATATGCAAAAATGCGGCAGTTACAGAAGCACAACATAAAATTGTTACGGATATGTTCGGCGCTATCGGCGAGACGATGGACATCGACGAGGAGTTGTTCGGTGCGTTTACGGTTATCGCATCTTGCTCACCGGCGTTTACGTATATGTACATAGACGCGCTGGCGCGTGCGGCCGTAAAGCTCGGCCTGAACAAGAAGCAAGCGCTAAAAATCGCCGCACAAACGACACTTGGCAGCGCGAAGACTTTGCTTGAGACGGACGAACACCCGTGGGAGTTAATCGACCGCGTCTGTTCGCCGCGCGGCATGACGATAGAGGGAGTTAGCTCGTTGCAGCGTGACGGGTTTGAAGCGGCCGTGGCCGCGGCTGTTGAAAAGGCGTTTGCTAAGAGTTAGAGTTGATACGTTATCCAAAAGGAGGTTCATGTAAATGTACGAGGACGAATACGATTTGGACGAACTAAAGGTTCAAATGAAGCGAAAAGCCATGACAAAAGAGCGCCAGCGCCACAACAAGCGCTTCGTCGAGGTGTTTTCGTATATAATCATTGTTATGGCTTTTCTTGCTGCTTTTTTGTTGTATAACTTTTTGGATTTTTGTATTAATAAGTATCAGGATAGCCGGTATACTAATAAGTCTACGGCGGTGGTTGAGTATGTGGTAGATGGAAAATTTCTTTGACAAAGAAGTATCGTACTGCTATAATATGCGTACAATAAAAAAAGAGAGGGTACTCGTAATACCCCCTCAGGCCTTAGCCGCAAGGTTATGGCTAATCCGTTATTAAAAACCAGATATAGCCGCCGTGCTTGTGATGACAGGGCGGTTATTTCTTTTTTGTTGCCATTACAATGATTGCTACAACGAATGTAA
>CAZJLW010000126.1:0-1888 GCA_964546895.1 uncultured Eubacteriales bacterium
GTAGCGTTTATCGGGCTTGCGACGGTCGAGAACCTTGATACGCCGGATTACCCGGCTGAGGTTCGCCAAATGGCAGTCACCGACGGAACCGAAGCTGCTCGGCAATGGCTTCAATATTTTAACGAGCTACCCGAAGACGAAAAACCCCACGTAATAATAGCCCTCACCCACTTTGGGCTAAGGTACTCCGACGACAGGCAAAGTCTTATCGGCGACGAAATCAAGAAACTCTGCGAAACCACCTCCGGACTGCACGGGGCTTTCGCGGCACACTGGCACACTTTCATAAAAACGCATATAAACGGTGTCCCCGTGGCAGAAGGCGGAAGCCGCGGTAACGGCTTCGGTCTGCTAAAAGTCCGGCTGAATGCGTCGAACAAAGTAGTCTCCGTAATACCGGATTACGTTGATTTTAGCGGCGAAAAGGATTCAATAGCCCCTGAGCCGCATATGGCAGACATCATCGCCACCTACGACGCAAAGGCGAAGGAAACGCTCGGCGTAATGATAGCCGAAGCCGAAACCGACATAATCCACCGGGACTACGCCACATACGAGGTTAACCCCGAGGGTACACCTCTTTCGGCAATGGCCACGGGCGTAATGCTGGAAGCTACCGGTTGCCGGATTGCATTATTTTACTCCGGTAGAATGGGGCTTGGTTTAAAGAAGGGAGCTGTAACGCTGTACGACTTGTACAGTCTGCTGCTGTTTAATAACGGAATCGTAACACTAACGTTAAGCGGTGCAGAGCTTATAAAGAACATCGAAAACGGAATCAGCACATTAAAAGGCGAAGGCGCTTCGCCCATAGCCGTAGGCGGTTTAAACATTCACACAGATTACGCGCGTCCGCACGGCAAACGAATTATCGGTGTGTGCTTCGCCGACGGCAGCCCAGTCGAGCCGGACACACATTACAGCATCGCCATAGACGACTACCTAGCCGAAAACCCGCTTGGTTACGATTTCAGCGACGGTTCGGATAAAACTTACACAGGGAAATCCGTCAGGGTGTTAATCATAGAAAAAATAAAACGGGATGGCAACGTAAGCGGCAAAAAGCCAACGAACGTAAAAATTGAAAACCTAAAAATGAATACTTAGGAATGTTGAACTGAGAGGTGATGCTTATGGAAGTCAAGCTACAGGGGCTTACGAAGGAATTTACAGGGAAACGCGGAACGGTAACAGCGGTAAACAAGCTGGATATAACAATCGGCTCGGGAAAGCTAGTCGGTTTTTTGGGGCCGTCCGGCTGCGGCAAGTCGACGACGCTGTTTATGATTGCCGGAATTCACAACGCTACCGGCGGGCATATTCTTTTCGACGGGGCGGACGTCACTACCCTACCCGCCGAAAAAAGAGGCGTCGGCATGGTGTTTCAGAACTACGCGCTGTACCCGCATTTGACGGTGCGCGATAATATCGCCTTCCCGCTTGTAAATTCGAAATCCATGAAGGAGCGGCTGAAAAAGGAACTGACTGGGACGCAGACGTTCAAGGATATCGTCGCGGAGCGTGTGGCGGAAGCCGCAGGGCTAGTTGAGATTAACGACTATCTCGACCGCAAACCGGCTGAGCTGTCGGGTGGTCAGCAACAGCGCGTCGCGATAGCCCGCGCCGTCGTCAAAAAACCGCAGATACTCCTGCTTGACGAACCGCTGTCCAATCTGGACGCGCGGCTGCGCATACAGACGCGCGAAGAAATCAAGCGGATACAGAAGAAAACAGGCATCACTACGATTTTTGTTACGCACGATCAAGAAGAAGCGCTTAACATTTGCGAAGAGATAGTCATCATGAAAAGCGGCCAGCTTCAACAGCACGGCTGCCCGCAGGATGTTTACGACAACCCGGCAAATATTTTCGTTGCGGAGTTCCTAGG
>CAZJLW010000126.1:1988-6150 GCA_964546895.1 uncultured Eubacteriales bacterium
TCTTCAACAACTCCGACAGAAGCTTTACCTCCGGCGAGCGGCTCGGTCTTACTGTGGCGCCGCAGACTGCCTGTGTTTTCAACGAGGAGGGAGTGAGTGTCGGCAAATGTTAAAGCGGACTTACGACAAAACGGCTTACATATATATCCTTCCGGCGTTTGTGCTGATGCTTATATTTATGCTGTACCCCATCGTTAATACAATCGTTACGTCCTTCAAGGCCGATTACAGCTTGCTGACGGGGGAATTTACGCGCTACGGCGTTAAGCATTACATCGAAACGATAACCGACCCGGTTTTTGGCAGGGCTTTTGTTAACACTATGTTTCTGGCGTTCGTTTGCGTTCCGGCTTCGATGCTGACGGCTCTTGTCACGGCGCTGCTGCTGAACTCGGTCAAGCGGTTCCAAAGCTTTTTCACTACGCTGTTTTATCTGCCGCAGGTCACGAACGTTATCGCGGCCGGTATGGTTTTTGCGCTGCTGTTCAACAACAACTTCGGACTTGTCAACGTGGCGCTCGGCTGGTTCGGCATAAAACCCGTCGAGTGGATAAGCGGTGTCGGTATCGCCGGTTCGAAGGAGCTTTATAACATCTCGTACGCGCGGTGCTTGTTTGTGCTGTTCGTGTACTCGACGTGGCAGGGGCTTTCGCTTAAGGTCATACTGTTTCTCAGCGGCTTGCAAAACATCAACAAGCAATACTACGACGCCGCGAAAATCGACGACATAAGCGGTTGGAAAATATTTTCGAAGATAACTTTTCCGTTGCTGTCTCCGACTACGGTTTACGTTTTCATAACTTCGAGCATAACGGCTTTTAAATCATACGCGGCTGTTGTTGCGCTGTTCGGCGAACGCTACGGCCCCGCCGGGGATAATTCTAAAATGCTTATCACGATCGTCGGCTACATCATCGACTGCATGGGCGATTACATGTCGGCCGGGGCTATAAGCGCGGCAAGCACGGCGGCACTTATTCTCATGATTATTGTCATGCTTTTCACCGCTGTGCAGCTCGGACTATCAAAAAAGTGGGTGCATTATAAATGATCGCGAAGCTTAAAAAAACAGGACTGTATTGCTCGCTCGTTGCGATAGCCGTGCTGGTGCTTATACCGTTTTACTGGATGCTTAACACATCCCTAAAAACCGAAGCCGAGGCGCTCGCTGTTCCGCCCGGGCTTGCACCGTCCGCGCCGCGTTTTTATAACTATGTTGACGCTATGATTACCGCGCCGTTTCTTACGTATTTTGCGAACACGATTATTGTTGCGTTCTTTGTGGTGCTGATAAGCACGGTTGTTACGATACTTGCTTCGTTTGCGTTTGCGCGGCTCAACTTCCGTTTCAAGAACCTGCTGTTTTTCATTGTGCTTGGCACGATGATGATTCCGCAGGAAATGCTTATTATTACGAACTTTATAACCGTTGCGAAGCTCGGCTGGCTCAACAGCTGGCAGGCTCTTATTTTACCCTTTTGTATTAACCCCTTTAATATATACCTTTTGCGCCAAACGTTTATGCAAATCCCCGACGAGCTTTACTTGGCGGCGCGGGTCGACGGCCTTACGGTGTTCGCCTATTTGCGAAAAGTGGCGGTACCGATGGCGAAATCCACTATCCTGACGATCATGATACTGTCTATGATCTGGATATGGAATACATACGCATGGCCGAACCTCGTAACTACGAAGGACGGAATGCGTCTCGTATCAAACGGCCTGAAAAACGCCTTCACGACAAGCACGGGGAATATCCGTTACGAGCTGCAAATGGCTGCCGCCATGCTCGTTACTCTGCCGCTGATAGTCATATTCATCTGCCTTAAAAAGCACATTATTTCAGGCATTGCGCAGGGCGGTATAAAGGGTTAAGAATATAAATCCAAGGAGGATTACAATGAAAAGATTTTTATCAGCAATACTGGCAAGCACGCTCGTGTTCTCAACGGCTGTAAGCCCGAAAGCCGCAGCACCGGCGGCTACATCTACGCCCGCTATGGACAAGGCTGTCAAAAGTGTCGTGGACGACAAGAAGAAGGTAAGCATTTCGTTCTGGACGGGTACGGGCGCGGCCAACTTCCCGCTTTTGGAAGAAATGGTCAAGAACTTCCAGACGAAGTACCCGAACATAACCGTTGATTTTTCGAATCAGGGGCCTGTTACGGAGCTTACGGCTAAGCTTACACAAAACATCGTATCAAAAAGCACGCCGACTATGTCGAACATCAACTCCACGACTTTTTTGGAGTACGTTAAGAGCAAGGCGATAGTCGACCTCGCACCGTATTACAACAATGGCAAAATCGGCTTCACTCAACAGGAAAAGGACGACTTCATGAAAAGTTACATCAGCGAGTCGCAAAGCTATAGCACGAATGGTACGATGTACGGCTTCCCGACGAACAAAAAGACGACGGACGTACTGACGTATAACAAAACGTACTTTGATAAAAAGGGCTGGACTGCTCCTAAGACATGGGACGACGTTGTCAAGTACAGCAAAGCTATAAAGGAAGAAACCGGAAAGCCCGGCTTCAGCTTTGACAACTCCTACGGCGATGCGGCTTTTAAGCTCATGAGCCGCCAATGGGGTAGCGCGTACATAAAAGACGACGGCACTATCGACATCAACAACGATGCGACGCGTGAAGCTCTGAAGTTCTACAAGACCAACATGACTGCGGGCTACTTCACGATGCCGGCGTTAATGCCCAGCGCCGGTGGTAAGAACAGCAGCAACGGCTTCGTAAAAGAAGAATGCTACATGTTCGTAGGAGCTGCGGCCGGTATTGCGTTTGCTATGCCGAAGGCTGACGGCGACAAGGCTCCGTTCGAGCTTGGAATCGCACCTGTCCCTCAGAGAGTCACGGCTAATCCGATAGCTTATTCAAAGGGCGAGGACTACTGTATCTTCTCGAACGCTTCCGATGAGGAACGCGTTGCGGCTTGGCTGCTTATTAAGTTTTTGAGCGAGCCGGAGCAGAATACGAAGTGGTTTGTTAACACGGGCAATCTACCGATTAATAACAAAATGCTCGATGTTGCGGAATATAAGAGCTTTTTGAATGCCGATAAGAAGGATTTGAAGACTTTTTATGTAGCCGGGGCTGTTAAGGCCGCGCTTGAAATGAAGGATTACATGACGTTCGACAGGATTATCGAAAAGTCCAGCAAGCTTGCAACGGAAACCGGCGCGCTTTGGGAGTCTATTATGATCGGCAACGCCGATATTAACTCGTCGCTTGAAGCCACTGCAAATAAACTGAAATGAGCCGGGGGATTATTTTCTTCGACTTCGACGATACGTTATACAGCCACAAGACGCAGACTGTTCCCGAGAGCAGCCTGCGGGCTTTGGCGGAGCTGAAGGACGCGGGGCACTCGATAGTAATCGCGACGGGACGCGGCGGCGAGTCGCTCGGGTTTATCGAGAGCCGGATTGACGCCGCGCTTGGGCAGAAGGTTGTCGAGGCTTATATAATACTCAACGGGCAGATTGTTATTGCAGACGGGAATGTTATTTTTGAGCGGTTTATCGAGCTGCCTTCTCTTGAAGGGATAGCGGATACGTCTAAGAAGAATGGTATCGCTTATGGCGGTTATGTCAGGGACGGTATTGTTGTTAATGTGATTAATGAGCGGGTGGTTGCTGTTTGGGGTAATTTTAACCGGCCGCTGCCTGTGGAGGAGCCGGACTTTGAACGGAGAATGAAGCTTTATCAGGGGCATTTGTACATTACTAAGGAAGAGGTTGGGTTGTTCGATGGATATCTGGATGATTTTTTGATCAATTGGCCGGATAAATATGGGGCTAATCTTATTCCTAGGAAGGCTGGGAAATCTCAGGCTATTAAGTGGTATGCGGATGAGTTCGGATGGGATTTGGAGGATGCGTACGCTTTCGGCGACGGGTTTAATGATGAGGATATGCTGGCTGTTGTCGGGCATGGTATAGCTATGGGAAATGCGCCGGATAATGTTAAGGCCGTGGCGGAGTTTGTTACCGGTACTACTGATGAAGACGGGGTTCGGCGGGGGTTGGAGCGGTTTGGATTGTTGCCACGGTAGGAGGTATATCGCGAAAACACTTGATGATTATCATTGCAGCAAAAAGGCAACCGCTGGACGGTTGCCTTTTTATTGCAATAGTTGATCTCAG
>CAZJLW010000126.1:6250-10319 GCA_964546895.1 uncultured Eubacteriales bacterium
CAGGGCAGGACTAATGACATTTTTCTTTCTATTACATCAGGATTATTATGGTTTTCTTATACAGACAAATTCTGTGTAGTGCAAATATTATGCTCATAATGTGTATAATATCAGGAGCAGTCAATGCTGTCCTCGATGTTCGTTACTCCCATCACGATTTATTCGTGTTATGATGGCATTTGCAATTCTCTGTGCGTTATCTTCTACATTTTTTGCAACATCAAAGCTGTTATGACTAGCAGGCGACCCTAAATATCCTTGCGGAGAGATTTGCTTTAATTGACCACCAAACATCCACGCTTCCCATTTATCGCCGAGTTCTACATCAGGCAATGATTTTGCTTTCTCCGTATCAACCAAATGAGGGTAAAAAGCATTGATTGTTGCAGTTTCCATATCGCCACCATGTACATCTCCTATTTCTGCTTGGCTTACTTTTACTTCTTGCTGTGATATAGTGTAAAAGTAAGGCTCGTTACTGTCCAGTTTGAAATGATGAAACATAAATTCTTGGTGCGGGAAACACGCAGTAATTTTTAACTGCTCACATGCTTCCTTAAATGCGTTCACGGCGACCATTTGATGTTCAATATCTCCGTGACCGTTTACACCAAAAACTTTATTGAAACCAAAATCTTTCAATGACGAAAGAATATCAAATAGCAAGGCTTTCGCTGTATCGGGGCGAATATTGAATGAACCAATAAACCCTCTTGCCGCTTGACAGATACCCCAGTAAAAAGGTGGTGCAATTACAGCCCTATATCCTTTTTCTTCAAGTATCTTTTGAACGGAAATACAATAAATATGTGCGATGTAAACGTCCGTCGCTAAACAATTATGTGGGCCGTGTTCTTCAATTACACCTATCGGCAATAAAACAATAGCGTTTTCTTCTGCATATCGCTTAATGTCTGTCCATTTCATATCTGCCATAGTGCTTGAAAAGATAGTTTGTGGTGTTTCAATTTTTGTATTGGTTTGATTTAATAACATATAGAATCCTCCGTCGTTTAGTGTGGTAAAGTATAACCACCCTCCTTTTATTTATGAGCTTAACAAATACCGTATTTTTCATAAGAAATATATTTTTAGCTTTATTTTATACTGTAACGGATAAAAAGGTATAACCTAAGATTATATAAATAATCTCTATTTTGATCGCTTGCTCAAAGATACAAGATAATCATTATTTTCTTCACTGTATTCAAGTATACTAAGAACCAATAAAATATACAATGACTATGCCAAAGCTTTTCGTTGAAAAACCTAGTCCTGACTTGATAGCACCTCAACGACAGCCTAAAACATTTCACGACAAAAACAGCCGTCAGAATTAATTGACGGTTGTTTTATAACTTCTGTATTATATTGACTTTTTACGCATAAAAAATCTTTGTATGGTTAAACTTTCGGCTTAACCGGTGTGAAATAATCCATTTGACAGAATCCTAATGTTTCTTTCGCAAGCGGAGATGTAATAACATTACCCATATCAAAACGGGTTGTATCCCGCTCAAAGCCAGTATCGCTTAAAAACATGTCAACGCCTATTTTCATTTCTTGCATATTTGTATGTTGGTCAATATCTGTGACAACCGAATATAGTCCGCCATCAAATTCCAAAATTTCAAACTCGCTCGGTACATCTAAGCTTTCGTCAAATAAATATATCCAGCAAAATCCCTTGCCGTCGTGATAAAGAAAATCTTTTGAATACATACTTCTTGGCAAGCTACCAAACCATTCTCCAAACCTTTCAAACTTATAATGATTTTATAGTCATTATAAACGCTTCCCCAAAGGAAGAGTAAATAGGTTTTTGTAAAAAATAGCCGTCAAAATTAATTGACGGCATTTTTTTATATTTCTATATCAACATATCCATATGTATATCTTCGGGTTCTGCTTCAAAGAGTTCTTTAATTTTCGACGGGAATGCGGAAACATATAATTTTTCTGCACATGACTGCTTAGCTTTTTCTTTCAGCGTAGAAGTAAGCTGTCTGCCTATTCCTTTTTTCCTGTATTGGTTGCCAACCCACAGAGAAGTCAGTTGGATCGTATCTTTATTTCCGCCGATTAGTTTCCGCTTATGCCACTCATGCCAACCAGTTTATCTCCGTCAAATTTCTAAATGACTTTTCCAACTCTTTGTTGAAAGAACGTGCTAAGCAACAAGTGCTAGTTTTAAGCCAATTGTCTTCAGGTTGAATTTATGGTACTATTGATGAAAATAATTATTATCTTGTAATTATAAGAAACTTATAGAGAATAAAGAGTATTAATATAATTGGAGCGGATAGTATGGTACTTAATATAGCAAAACATGAAACTATTGGAGGTATTGAAAGAGGGGTTTATTATTTTAATTTACCGGATTATCCTAACATTTCAATGGAGGAATTAAAAATAGCGGTTGCATTTGTTTTATACGAAAAATCTCATAATAGGCAAACAGAAATCGTATGCGATGATGTAAAAATTATTGATACCATAAAAAATGCTGTAGCAAATCCTAATTCAATAGAACCTTTTATACTTTCTGACACAACTGATTTTGTTTATCATGCAACTGGGCTTGACGGTGCAAGGAAAATATTATCTACGGGAAAATTGCTTTCTGCGGTTAGAGTGCACGGTAAAACAGGAAAAGAGTTATCAAACGAAAGAAAAGATACCCTTTGGAATGACCCAGCAGATTTTTATGAATACATAATGTTTTGTAATGGAAATGATATGACCGGTGATTGGGTTGTTCTTTCTGAGTGCTTACCAAGCGAAGAAAATTTAGTCACAGGGAATTTTAATGCCGGAGTGCGTTTTTATATACATTCTAAAGATATTATGAGACACCCCGGTAATCTGTTTGATGGTTTTCATCCTACAAAAGTGAAAGATGAAATTATTTTATCCGAATACCTATTTGCTTGTATTGTACCAGAACAATATAAAAGCAAAATAGATAATATAGTTTTACCAGAATTAAAAAGCAAAGTATATTATCTACCACAAAAAGGGTTGCATATATCTGACTGGAATAAAAGAGTTTATGATTTTTTAGAAAAGTTGTAATGAAGATTATATATTACATTGGGCAAATAAAATTAACCCCTAAACGAAGCAAAGCTGCCAATTAAATCTTGGCGGCTTTTTTTGTCTAAAAAATCTATATCGTAAAAAAACAACTCTATTCGCGTATATAGACTGTAATTTATGCTGATTTTCACCCAACGTCAACACTGTAGACGAAAATCAGCATCAATTTTATAAAGTTTGTATTGTATAAAAAATCGTACGCATGGCACGGGCGACCGCAACGGTCGCCCGCACTTAAACAAACGTGTAGCTGATCTGAAAAATCATTGTGTTCATGTGAATTTTTCAGTATACTTTCGTAGGAATGCTTTACATAATGGGGTATGCCCCTACGCAAAAATAAGGAGAGAACTACTATGAATATCAAAGCCTATTTAACCGAAGCCGCAACTCAGTACAACCTCGCCGCTGACACCCTACAATTTCCCGACTGCGAGCTTGACCCCGTGAAAATCAAGGCTATTATGATAAACGAAGTGGTGCCGAGAAATCCGGACGACTGGTTCTACAGTGAAACCAGTGATCCCGAAAACAGAAGAAACGCGCTCGGCTTGTTCGAAGGCGCGGGAGTATCCGTTAAAAATATGCATGACATCCTTGATTTGGGTATTTATATTACTGCCGCTTTGAAAACCCCGAAAGAAGGCTCCATTGCCGACCCCGAGGTTATCAAAGCGCAGCTACCACTGCTGGAAGCGGAGCTTGCTCTGTTCCCGAACCTCAAACTCATCATGCTCATGGGCGATGTGGCAATAAAGATGGTCAACATGATTGCGAAGGCTAAGACGAAGAAGAACGCCTGCCAGTCGGGCGCAGCAGGCAGACGCCAGCACTGGGAGAACCATGAGTTTTATTGGGGTAGCATCCGCATTTTCCCGTCTTATATTATGACCGGCAAGAATCTTCTTATTGAACCGTTCAAACGTGAAACAATTGTGAAGGACATCCGAAGGATGATGGAGGTTATAAA